>JALVPX010000121.1 GCA_027031565.1 Deltaproteobacteria bacterium
GAGACATGGAGTATTTCAAGCTTAGATTATATCACCTACATCAGCAGAGGTACTCATTATCCGGATGAACCAAAAAAATAACCGCAGACATATTGTTGATATTTCGAGGATTATTTTTTGAGTACAACGCAGCCATTGGGCAAAAAGACAATTTTTAGAGGTGGCCATATCTCATCTGCAGTTGACAAACTGTCTACCTGCATCTTTCCAATCCATATCTTTTGATCTTTCTCCAAAGAGATACCCTATCAATATTTAGTATATCAGCTGTCCTTGACCTGTTCCAACCAGTGTGATCCAGTACCCATTTTATGTAATTCCTCTCCTGTTCTTCCAAAGAAGGCAGTTCTCCGCGCTTGGGCCTGAATGTTGCTACATGCAGATCAGGAAGGTTGTCTACATCAATGGTGTCTCCCTTGGTAAGAACTACAGCCCGTTCGATAATGTTTTCAAGTTCTCTCACATTCCCAGGATAATCATATCTTTTCAACATCTCCATTGCTTCAGGTGTAATGGAACACACATTCTTGCCCGCTTCTTTACTATATTTTTCAATAAAAAAATGCACCAGGAGAGATATATCCTTCTTTCGTTCTGATAAAGGAGGCAGCTTGATATTTACTACGTTAATACGATAGTACAGATCGTGTCTAAATTTTTCTTCCTCAACCAATTTTTCTATATTTCTATTAGTGGCAAAGAGGAAACGGACATCTATCTTGGTTGGCTTGGTTCCACCCACACGCATAATTTCCCTTTCCTGGATAACGCGTAGCAGTTTGACCTGCATCTGAAGTGTGATTTCTGTTATTTCATCTAAAAAAAGGGTGCCGCCGTTAGCTTCTTCGATCAAGCCCTTTTTGACACTGTCTGCCCCTGTATATGCCCCCTTTTCGTGCCCAAACAATTCGTTACTGAGCAACTCCTCTGCAAAAACCCCACAGTTGACTGCCACTAAAGGACCATCTCTTCTTGCACTCATTTCATGAATGTACCTGGCTAGAACCTCTTTGCCAGTTCCACTTTCTCCTGTAATCAAGACGCTACATGAACTCGCAGCAACTTGACGAGCTACTTCTAATATTCTTTTCATGGCAGGGTCTTCAGCAATGATCTTGATATCGGGGTTCTTTTCTCTATGTCGTCTGAAGGCCCTATTGTCTAACGAAATGCGCCTCTTAGATATAGCCTGAGATATGATTTTTCGAACCTCATCAATCTTAAATGGCTTGACAATATAAGTATATGCTCCGGATTTCATGCATTCGATGGCCGATTCAACGCTGGCATAACCTGTAATCATTATAACTTCTGTCTCTGGATACCTTTCTTTAACACGCTTCAATATGGTCTGCCCGTCAACTTTAGGCATTTTGAGATCCGTAATAACAATATCAAATTCCTTTTCATCTATTAACCTTAAGGCCTTTTTACCACTTTGCGTACCAGTAGTAACATATCCAGATTTTTTAAGAATATGCATTAGATTCCTTAGAGTTATCTTTTCATCATCTATAACAAGTATACTACCCTTTGATTCTGGCTTATCTACTTGCATGTACTTGTCTCCTCCAAACAGAATCACAGCAAGGGCCAGGCTGATATTATAAGATTGCTCTTTAACCTCGACAAACAAATATTCATGCCTTTGCCTTGATTCTATCAAGGTTCATTATTCTTGAAATTAAAAATGGATTAACGCGTTTGTAAAGGCCCTGTATCCTGACACACAGACGCCTGGCAAGAATTTTTAAATACCATTGCGGTAAACTATAATCAGGTGACTCCTTACACCAACCATTTCCCCAGATTATCAGATAACATGTTTGGCCATCTCGAATATCTTTTATTTTAAAACGTTTTTTCTTGTGCTTGAGATAAGTATGATGTAAAAATAATAGTATAGCAATGGTATTTTTTTTAAAATTTTGATTAATTCTTTTTAGCCTTAAAAACACATGGGCCTTGTGCCATGAGACAAAGACATGATTAAGAAAACAGAATTCAGCATTCTTTTTGGAGGCAAGGCTGGTGATGGTATCCGCCAACTTGGAACATTATGGGCTAAGCTGCTGTCCAGGCAGGGGTACAGGGTATTCCTTTATGACGATTATCCCTCCCTCATCCGCGGCGGGCACAATTTTACTATTGTAAGGGCCTCTTCAACACCTGTTCTGGCCCATAACGAAGTTGTGGACCTTGTTGCAGCCTTTAACCAGGAGAGTATTGAAAGGCATGCAAAAAGTCTCAAGCCAGACGGAAAGTTGCTGTATGATGCAGACCTGGCTGAAACAAGCGGTATCGGGGTGCCGTGGAGTTCGATTGTAGGCCAGGCCAAGGCTGGCAAGATAATGCGCAATACCGCAGTACTCGCCTCGGCTGCAAAGCTGTTAGCCATGGACTGGTCGCACCTCGAGCACACGGTCAGATCCGAGCTTCCAAAATCGGAAAAAAATCTTGAAGTCGCAAGGCTTGCTTGGGAAGCTACACCAGAGCCAGTTTTTGAACTGGCGGAAACAAACCAGGAACCATGGCCTGTCATGTACGGGAACGAGGCCATAGCATTAGGTGCCGTAGGCGCGGGATTAAAGTCTTACATCGCATACCCCATGACACCTGCTTCATCCATATTGCACTACCTGGCGGCCTACTCGGATGACTTGGGTATAACAGTCATTCATCCAGAGAATGAAATTGCCGCTGTCCTTATGGCTATCGGAAGCAGTTATGCAGGCATACCCGCCATGGTTGGCACCTCTGGCGGCGGCCTTGCGTTGATGGTGGAGGCAATCAGCCTTTCTGCACAGTCAGAGACTCCCCTGCTATTGGTAGAGTGTCAAAGGCCTGGGCCAAGCACCGGCGTTCCAACTTATACCATGCAAGGGGATTTGAATTTTGTATTGAATGCTGGCCACGGTGAGTTTTTGAGGGTGGTTCTAGCCCCTGGAGACGCATCTGAGGCCTTTCATCTCTCTGGTCTCGCCTTGTATCTGGCCTGGAAATATCAAATTCCATCCTTCTTGCTTTCAGACAAACACTTGAGTGAAAGCCTGTTTTGCCAGAGTATTGATCCAGGCAGGCTGCCTAAGATCGAATACAAGGCGTGGGATGCCGAAGGTAGATACAAACGCTACATGGTGACAGAAGACGGCGTGTCCCCATTGGCCTTTCCGGGTACAGCCGGCATTGCAGTAAAGGCCACCTCTTACGAACATGACGAATTTGGCATAACCACCGAGGAACCCGGCATGATAGAGGCAATGCAGGCCAAGCGTTTGGCAAAAAGGCCTTCACTGAACAAGGAGCTGGACAAGCCTGAACTTGTCACCGTAGGAGGTAATGAAGATAGCGAAACCGCCCTCATCACCTGGGGGTCAAACAAGGGGGCTGTGCTGGAAGCAGCAGAAGAATTGTCACTGCGCTATGTTCAGCCGCTTTGTCTCGAGCCCTTTTTGGAAAGCAGGCTCAAATCTTTGCTATCCGGGGTTTCGAGGGTGATAACAGTTGAATGCAATGCTACTGCACCTTTCACAAACATGCTCAAGGCACATGGCATAAACATTGATCATACAATAGTGAGGTATGACGGCCGTCCTTTTAGTGTAGACGGGCTGCTCGCTCAATTGAAACAAGAGGTCCCTTTATGAAAGAAAATATTAAGTCCCGCCACCAGAAACATGGCCTTGAAACCAGTGCAGTGAATACGTGGTGCAAGGGCTGCGGCAATTTTGGAATCCTGACGGCTCTAAAATCGGTCCTGGCCAAAAGAGAAGATACCCTTGGCAGCCTAGTTTTGGTTTCAGGCATTGGCTGTCACGCAAAAATTGTGGATTATGTGGCTGTCAACAGCTTTTATTCAATACATGGACGGGTTCTGCCCGTGGCCTGCGGTATCAAAACAGCAAATCCAAGGTTGACCATAATAGGCCATGCCGGTGACGGAGATGCATATGGGGAAGGCATCTCTCACTTAGTCTTTGCAGCCAAGAGAAACAATGATCTTGTTTTTATCGTTCACAACAATCGCGTTTATGGCTTGACCACTGGCCAATTCACTCCAACCAGCCCGAAGGGTTTCAAGGGCAGGTCCACCCCGAAAGGGAGCATCGAAGAGCCCTTTAACCCGTTGCGCCTCATGCTGGCAAGCGGTGCGACCTTCGTTGCCAGAGGTTATGCAGGCAAACACGCGCACCTGGCCAGCCTGATAGAGCAGGCCATGGTGCATCCCGGTTTTGCATTCATAGACGTCCTGCAGCCCTGTTTCACCTTTTACAACACTTACAAGTTTTACAACGAAAAAGTTGTTGAGATCCGTGATGAACATCCAGTAGATGACTTCGATGCAGCCTGGAAGCTGGCAGGAAAGTGGGATTACGGCCTTGAAGCGGATCAGATACCTATAGGGATATTTTACAGGATCAGAAAAGACACCTATGAAGAGGAGTTGCTTCCCAAAGAGACGCCAAGCCTGGATGTTGCCCTCCATTTAAAAAGACACCACTTTTGAGTGTGAACCTTCTAACAGGGTCTGGAGTGCTCACCAGTTTCCGTTTTTGTAGATGAAAGATCCGAAGCTCAGGTGATCACGTCTGGCCTGTTTCTCTTGGTTCTCCGCGTAATTTCTGCAATTTGATCTGCTGCCTTTATCAGGGGCTCCAGGGCGGTTTGAACCGGAATATCATGTTTGTCTGCATCAGGCTCATAATACTCCATGTACACCCTTAATGTGGCTCCAACCGTGCCCGTGCCTGACAATCTGAAGACTATCCTGGATCCGTTCTCAAAAAATATCCTTATTCCTTGGTGTTCGCTCACGTGGCCATCAATTGGATCTTTGTAAGCAAAATCGTCTGCATTGCTGATCACCATTCCAGCCATGCCTGAGCCTTTGAGTGAAGGAAGCTTGGACCGCAGATCCTCGATGAGTTTATTGGCGATATGAGGATCAAGGGACTCGTAATCATGCCTGGAATAAAAGTGGCGGCCATACCTGTGCCAGTGGCTTTGCACTATCTCTATCACCGACTTACCAGTTGCGGCAACCAAATTCAGCCAAAAAAGCACC
>JALVPX010000122.1 GCA_027031565.1 Deltaproteobacteria bacterium
CGGCTGGGCCATGATGACCAAGGATCTTGGCGAAATCAGGGAGCTAGCTGAGCAGATGAGGGCAACGCATAAGGCGGGCAAGTAACACAAGCCTTGTAAGGGCGTCCAGGAATGGGCGCCCTTTTTGTAACAATCATGTAACATTTTTAACAAAACATTTACTTGAATTGGTGTCTAACATAGTTAGGATAATAATATCTAGGCTTAGGTTTTTTGCTGAATCAATGTCTTGGTGAAAAAACTAACAAAAAGATAGGAGGGAATCACGCATGAAAAAATTTGTTTTGATTTTGGGAGTGCTGGCTGCTTTTTGGGCAAGTCAGGTTATGGCATCAACTATCGATGACCTTACCGATGCACTCAAGTCGGGAAAGGTGTCCATGCAGTTGAGGCTTGGTTATGAGCATTCAAACTTGCAGGACAATGGAAAACATCCAGCAAATGGTATCAATCTCAGGACAAGGCTGGGCTACAGGACAGCAGATTTTTACAACAGCAATGTGTTCATCCAGTTTCACAATGTGACCAACTTCATGGAAGAATTTTCATACAAGCATGACGGCAAGCTGGAGGGAGACAAGGCCAACGACGTTATTGCAGACCCAGATGGAAGCAGGATCCATCAAGTTTATCTGGATTACAAGGGCCTCAGTGATACAGTGATAAGGCTTGGACGCCAGGAAATCATTCTGGATGACCACAGGCTCATTGGTAACATCAACTGGCGTCAGAATGGTCAATCGTTTGATGCAGCATCTATCACCAACAAATCAATACCCGGCCTCACACTTTTTGGCTCCTATGTGGAAAATGTAAACACCATCCTCCTGGACGACCTTGATCTCACTGCCATGTATCTGCTGCATGCCAAATACACAGGCTTTAAGGGACATGCCATTTCAGCCTTCTGCTATCTGCTTGATGCTGAACAGGATGTAAGAGACAGCGCCACGTATGGTGCTCGGGCAGCTGGAAAAGTGGCCGTGCTGAAATATGCCATAGATTTTGCCCACCAGTCAGACTTTTCAGATGGTGATGACCATGATGGCAACATGTTCAATGCCTTCTTGGGAGGCGATCTTGGAATGTTCAGTGTTGGCGCAGGCTTCAGCTGGATCTCAGGACAGGATGGTTCTGATCTGCCCTTTGATACCTTGTTCAGCACTGCCCACAAATTCAATGGCTGGTCAGACCAGTTCCTGGCAACAAATGGCGGCAAGCTCAGAGACGGCTTGAAGGATTATTATGCCCAGGCAGCAATAAAGTATATGGGGATCAAATTCATGGCCGTTTATCACTATTTTGACACCTCGGAAGATGATCACTTTGACGGTACATATGGTGACGAAATTGATCTTTTGATCGCAAAGAAGTTTACCAAAAATTTGAGCGGTCTTTTGAAATATGCTAATTATAATAAGGATGACAATTTCGAAAACGGGTTTGCTAATCCCACAAAGGACGAACAGGTGTTCTGGGCACGGCTGCAGTTCAGCTTCTAAATAGGAGGCATTGAAGACCAAGACATCGAAAGGGGCGTACTAGATCATGATTGGCGCCCCTTTTTTTATTAAAACGATGTTGTTGCAGGCAGCCTATCGCCTGTCAAAGGTTCAAAAAGGAGGTCATGAAGTGAAGAGGAGATGGAAATTTTGTTTTCTGGCATTTGTTTGGGTAGGGGTAATATCTTTTGGAACACTCTCATTTGCAGAAAAAGGCCCATCCATATTGAATAAGGTCGGCAAGGCTGCAGGCGCCGCCATAAAGGCGGTAAAGACAGAGGGCCATCCAGAGGTCTCGGAGCAGGAGAAATTGACTCCCTGTTTTGAATGTCACAAGGAAGCTACTCCAGATATAGAAAAGGAATGGTACAATTCGGGGCATGGTATTGCCAATGTAAAGTGTTATCAGTGTCACGGAACCTTTGAAAACATGAAAAAGGTTCCTTCAGATGACAATTGTTACGTCTGCCATGCCAATGCAAAGAATCATACCAAGCCAGGCAAGACCTGCTGGGCATGTCACCCAGCCCATAACTTTCCGGTCAAGAAGAAGTAAGGAGGAGGTCGCAAATGGGTCTTTCACGTAGAGAATTTTTGAAGAGAACAGCAGCACTTACAGCTGCTTCATATGTGGGTTTGGAGCTTCCTTTTACACTGCACAAGGAGGCTTCTGCTGCAGATGTAGACAAGTGGGTTAGGGGGTCATGTCGGCTGTGTGGGGTTGGATGCCGGTTGGACCTCGGTGTTAAGAATGGTAGGGGCGTAGCATTAAGGGGGGTTCCTGAGTCACGGACCAACCTTGGTTACCTTTGCATGAAGGGCATGCTTTTTTATAAAGTTATGGGGCATCCAGAAAGGCTGACAAAACCCCTGTACCGGGAAAAGAAGGATCAGCCTTTCAAAGAAATCAGCTGGGATGAGGCCCTGGATATAGCTGCCAAGAAATTTGCAGGGGCCGTTACCGCGTATGGAAACGATTCAGTTGCCTATTATGGTTCTGGCCAGGCCCTGACAGAAGAGACCTATATCTTCCAGAAGGTGATGCGGGGAGGTTTGAAGACCAACAATGTGGAAGGAAATCCCAGACTCTGCATGGCCAGCGCTGTGGGCGGATATCTGACCTCTTTTGGTGCTGATGAACCAATCGGATCCTATGCAGACATTGAAAAGGCGCATTGCTTCTTTATTATCGGCAGTAACATGGCCGAGGCACACCCGGTGATCTTCCGCCGTTTGATGAGGCGAAAACTTGATAATCCAGACAAGGTAAAAGTAATTAACGTCGATCCAAGGGTAAGCCCCACGTCCAGGATCGCTGATATGCACATGCAATTTAAGCCTGGCACGGATCTGGCCATATTGAATGCCATGGCCTATGTGATAATTAATGAAAAATTGTATGATGAAAAATTTATCAACGATTATGCTGTGTTCAGGATGGGCAAAGAGAAGAAGCAGGTTGATTTCGCAGCCTATAAGAAGTTCCTTGAAGATTACACACCTGAAAAGGCAGCAGCCATTTGCGGCGGTAATATTACCCCAGAAAAGATCCGCACCGCTGCCCACTGGTTTGCCAAGTCTCCGGCTACAATGAGCCTCTGGACCATGGGAATAAACCAGCGCAAGCGCGGTGTATGGGCCAACAACCTGATCCATAATTTGCACATACTCACTGGCCAGCTCTTAAAGCCAGGTGCGGACAGCTTTTCCCTTACAGGCCAGCCCAATGCATGCGGCGGCGTCAGGGAGGGCGGGGGCCTGTGCCACATCCTTCCAGGACACAGGCTCGTCAAGATTGAAAAGTTGCGCAATCAAGTAGAAGAGGCCTGGGGAATTCCAAAGGGCCGAATTCCTCCCAAGCCTGGTTATCACACGGTGGCCATGTTCGAGGCCATTAATGCAGGCAAGATAAAGGCCATCTGGATCAATTGTACAAGCCCGGCCCAAAGCCTGCCCAATGCAGACAAATATCGTAAGGGTATGAGCAGGGAAGATTGTTTTATAGTGGTTACGGACATCTTCCCAACAAAGACCACCGAATTAGCAAATCTGGTCCTGCCCACTGCCTTCCACTTTGAAAAGACCGGCGTTTATGGCTGTACGGAACGGCGTTCCCAGTTGACACCCAAGGCTATTGATCCGCCCAAGGGCGCAAAACCAGAGGTGTGGATCGTAAGGGAATGGGCCCTGCGCCTGGCCAAGGAACTGAATGACCCTGTAATCAAGCAGTGCGTAGCCCCATTTATAGGCAAGGAAGAGGGCTACGAGCTTCCGAAGGCAATATGGGATGAATACAGCCAGAAGTTAACCAAGAATCGTGACAACGATTTGCGTGGTGCCACTTACGAGGTGTTGAAATCCATGCCGGACGGGGTCCAGTGGCCAGCACCTACAGAGGCCTTTGCCAAAACAGGCGGCACTGTCAAGAAGTTCGTTCGCGGGATTGATCCATTGGCTGATAAGGAGGCCAAAGATGATAAACCCTATCAGTTTTATGGACCAGCCCATAAGGACCGCAAGCTTTGGATATGGTTAAGGCCTTACAAAGGTCCAGCCGAGGCTCCAGATGCGGAATATCCATTTTATCTGTCAACAGGCAGGATCATCGACCATTGGCATACCACTAGTATGACCGGACGAATTCCTGAATTAATGAGGGCAAACCCTTATGCCTATGTGGAAGTCAACCCGGCAGATGCAAAGAGGCTGGGCATCAAGCCTGGCGACATGGTGGAAGTTGAGTCCCGCAGGGGCAAGAATGTCCTGCCTGCAAAGGTGTATGAAGGCCCAATTGAGGGTATGGTATTTGTGTATTGGCATGATATGCACGAGGACCGGATGATAAACCGCGTTACCAAGGATGCGTATGATCCAGGCTCCAAGGAACCGGAATTCAAGATATGCGCTTGCCGAATCAAGCGGGTATCTGGTCCTAAGCCGTTGAAGCCATACATAGTTACATAAGAAACTAAGTTCCCTTCCTCCCTCCTGTCTGTCCCCAGCTCCCTCCCTGCAAATAAGTGGGGAGGGAGAATTGGGGTTTAATTGTGAGGGAAGAGGCTATCAGGAAAAACGTCATGCCCATAGGAGGATTTGTAGTTCAAACAGAACCTGCCGCCACGGAGAAGGTCAAGAAAGAGTTAGCGTGCCTACAGGGTGTAGAAGTTTATGCCAGCGATGAAAAAGGCAACATAGTGATTGTCATAGAGAGCAACAGCTCTGATGACATGGAGGAAATTGTAAAAAAAATAACCTCTATGGAAGGTGTCTTTACAACAGGTCTGGCCTATTTGAATGCAGAGGATGAGGTTGAAAAGATCGAAAAGGGTGAATATATCCCCAATATTTCCCTCGGGCACAATAAGCCCCACTAGACGTAACTTGCTGAAAGGAACCATTGCCGCTGTCCTAATGGCACCAGTGGATGCGGTTGCAAGACCTTTCTTTTCCTCTCCGGTCTCGATGAACAGGCTCAGACCTCCAGGGGCGGTTCCAGAAGACGTGTTTGCCGGTAAATGCATCAGGTGCGGAAGATGTGTAGAGGTGTGCCCCTATCACTCTATTGTTCCCCTGGATGCTCGGGCAGGAGTTTATGCTGGCACTCCATTGATATTTGCAGAACAAATACCATGTTATTTGTGCATGAAGTGTGTGCAGGTTTGCCCTACTGGAACATTGCGTAACATCACCCAGGATGAGACTCGCATGGGCCTGGCAGTAATAGAGAAATACAGCTGCATAACATGGCGAGGGGAGGCATTGTGCCGCACCTGTTATAATGTGTGCCCCTTCAAGGAAAAGGCCATCCATCTAGATCAACTTAGGCCTGTAGTGGATGAAAGGCACTGTACTGGCTGCGGCCTTTGTACTCACGGATGCCCTATTACCGTATCACCTGGCAAAAAGGCCATAAATGTCAAGCCTCTTTTTGCCCAGGCCAGGGTTAAATGGTGACAAGAACGAAAGACAGCAACAGGAGCAGGTATTCAGCATATCGTTTTCTGGTTCAGACAGCCGCATTTCTTGTAATCCTCCTTAATCCTTTTGCTAATTATTATCTTGGTGTTAATTTTGTGCAGGGTTGGTATCAGTCCCTGGGTATAGGCAAGTTGTGGTTTGTTTCACCGCTGGAGGGCATCGAATCGATACTGGTTTCAAAATTGATCTACCTGCCCCTTCTCATAGGCATGGCTATCCCTGTATTGCTGGCCCTGTTTTTGGGCAGAGTTTTTTGCGGCTGGATATGCCCCATAAATTATCTTTCCGAAATAATAGACAGGTTTAGACGATTCCTGTTCAGGAAGAGGTTTATTAAAGACTGGTTTGTCCTGCCAAAGTACCTCTTGTGGTTTGCCTTGATTGGTGAGCTTGTCCTGACCATGGTTTTGGGTGCGCCGATCTTTGTCTGGCTTTCACCTCCTGGCCTGGTAGGCAGGGAGATAATGATGGCCGTATTTTTCAGGACATTGGCTGTAGAGGGCGTAGTGGTTTTGATGGTGCTCACCATGAACCTTGTTACCAGGAGATTTTACTGCAGGTATCTTTGCCCTCTTGGCGGCCTGCTGGCCTTTTTGGGCAGCAGGCGAAAACTTGTGGTTGCTCGCAAGGAACCCGTATGTAAAGAGTGCGGTATGTGCAGCAAGGTTTGTCCCCTTGGCCTCGATCCACTCAATGGTGAAAGCCGGGCCAGTTATTGCTGGAACTGCGGTGAGTGTGTGGACATATGTCCAGACAGGACCCTGGGTTTTGCATGGAGAACCAGGCCTATGGAAGACTTCATTCTTCACCAGGCTCAAAGCGATAGCCGACCCCGGGATGAGTCAGAATAAAACGGGGATGGTCGGGATCCGGCTCAATCTTCTTTCTGAGTCTGCGGATATGTACATCCAAGGCCCTGCTCCAGGGATAGATCTCATCCTCTGGCCAAAGCTGTTTGCAGATGTAATTTCTCTTTAGGATTTCGCCTGCATGGGAGGTAAAAAGCTCCAGCAAGTCATATTCCTTTTTGGTCAGCCGGACAGGCTGGCCATTTACCTCTACGCTGCGCTTGCGGCTGTTGATTACCAGGGGGCCAAAGGCTAGTCTGGATTTTGGAGCGGCATTGATCTGCCTCCGTTTGAGGCATGCCCTGATCCTGGCTGCAAGCTCAAGATATTCGAAAGGTTTTACAATATAATCATCTGCACCATGTTCAAAACCCCTGATTTTGTCAGACAGGCCATCCCTTGCAGTGAGCATGATTATGGGCAGATCAGAAGACCTTCTGATCTTTTTGCATATGTTGATTCCGTCGAAGTCTGGAAGATTTAAGTCCAATATTATCAGATGCGGCTGGAATTGGTTGAAGAGCGCAAGGCCTGCTTTTCCAGTGGATGCACATGCCACTTTGTAACCGTCAAGCTCAAGCTGGTCCTTTAGGATGGTCATGATGTCTGCATCATCTTCGATTACCAATATCTTCTCGCCCATGTATTTAACCTTCCTGTCCAACGTTCGGAAATGATATGTGAAAGGCCGCTCCTCCCAGCTGTCCTTCTGCAACAAAGATAGCCCCGCCGTGAACCTCGACTATTCCCTTGGCAATGGCCAGGCCCAGGCCCATACCCTCGTGGCCGTTCTTGTTGTTGCCCCTGAAGAATTTTTGGAAGATCTTATGGCGTTCATTTTCAGGTATTCCTGGTCCGGCATCCTCTATTATGACAACGACATCACCATGCTCACCGCGTTTAATTCTTACGTTTATTACACTGTCGGGTGGAGAAAAGGAGATAGCATTTGACAGAAGATTTATAAAGACCTGTTCCAGCCTTGATTGATCCCCTGAGATCACGGCATTTTCAATCTCTGTTTTTTGAGAAATCGATATATTCTTTTCGATGGCAAGGGAAGTGACCATGAATATGGCGTCCTCCAGGAGTTCAAAAAGATCCAGTTCTTCCATGTGAAGTTCAAGACCGCCGCTTTCGATCTTTGCGATATCCAGCAGATCTTTCACCATTTTTGAGAGTTTTTTGGTGTTGCGGTCAAGCATGTCAACATAAAGATGCAGATCCTCCCGGTCGATTTTCTTTTTAAGGAGGTCGGTTGCTCCTTTTATGGCGGTTATGGGTGTCTTGAGGTCATGTGTCACGTTGGAATAGAAATCTGAACGGTATTTTTCCGTTCGTTTCAGCTCCTCATATGCCTTGGACAATTCGGAAACGGCCTTTTGGACCTCATCTTCCAGGGCCTTCTGCTGTCCAGCCAAAGATTCAACCATCTGGTTGAAGCTTTTTCCAACACTTTTCCATTCATCGCTTTCTGTCAAATCAACCCTTGCCCTCATGTCACCCTTCCGGACGCGCTTGGCTGCGGTGTTGAGTCGGGCCAAGGGACTCAGGACAAACCTTTGCAGCATGACAAACAGAAGGGCCACGCTCACAGCCAGGGCACCAGTCAAATAAAGAATCAGATATTCTTTGTTTTGTTGAAACTTGTCAAGCAAGGTTCCGGCTGAAATGGAAACCGATATGCAGCCTGGGATCTGTTCGGGAAGAAGGCCTTGGTGACAGCTTGCACATTCGGTAGCAAAACTCAGTGGTGCTGCATATCGAAAAAGCCTTTTCCCATTTTTGGCTTCGGCTATCTTGAATACTTCCCGCTTGTAGGCGCTTCTTAGTTCATTTATCGCATGTTTTTCAAAATCGTCTGGAACGTGATCTGGGTCCTTGGCATTCTTTACCGCTATGTGAATCGAATACGGAAGCCTTTTTTCTGCCATCTTAGCAAGCTGTTTTATGAACTCAGAGGGTGTCACCAGCGTGTACTTGTCACTGGTTTTTACATAAATGCCGCCTTGGGTCGAGATCCAGAGGCGTGAAAGAACTACATAGTGATATATGCCCAATGCCTGTCTTCGTAGTTGCTCGATCAGAAAGTTTTTCTGCTGGAAATTCATCCACATGAAGAATACTGTCCAGCAGACAGCAAGGATTGCGACCAGCAATAAGACTATTTTTTTTCCAAGCTTAGAAAACACCTTCAAGGATCCTGAAACCAGATTTATGCCTGACACCCGAAAAACCATATATCGTCAGGAATTTATGAAAAAACAGCAGATTATTATATTAGTGCAGATCTATCAAAAAGGAAAGGAGCCTACCAGCCGCCTCCGCCGCCTCCGCCAGAACCCCCTCCCGAGAATCCGCCGCCTCCGCTGCCTGAGCGAGAAGAAGGTGGTGCTGCGGTTGTCAAAACCGAAGAGGTGAGGTCGGATCCCATTTTGGCAGCCACAACATTTGGATCGAAAAGGGGATAGGATTTCCCTTGATACCATGCAGGCGAATATCCGGCGGCCATCTTGCCGCCCTCTGATATCTTCAGCAGTTTTGAGATGTTCTCGGCCCATTCCTGTTCCACATCAAGGGCAATTGCATAGGGCAGATATGTTTCAAACATCTTTATTGCCTGCCTGGGATTCTCCACGGATTTCATCCTTTCGGCCTCAGCAACTGTCAGGTACATCTTGAATCCCTCGATTTCATCCATGACTTTTCTTCCCAGGGCCGTGGGCGCCTTCAATAGGTGGTAGAAAAAGATGGAGGTGCCTATCGTTGCCAGGAGAACCACGATGGATAAGGTACTGGTAGACTCCTTGAAGAACACAAAGCCCATGATTTCTGCTGCTGCAAAAGGCAGGGCAAAGAGGCTAGCAGACAGTGCCTGGGCCTTGGTGGAGAAACCTGGCGCATGCACGGCATTGCGCCATCTGTTCAGCACCATTTTCAAGAGCATTGCCACACCTAGTGACCAGGCACCCAGCCAGGCGGTCATAAAGGCAGCCTGTGCCCTGTCGTTGGCAGTCAATATGATGAGCATCAAGCATACAAGGGCCATACCTGCTGCAGGGATCATGTAACCCAAGTTTCGCCTGAAATAGATACCTTCATACTCCCCCTCAAGTCCTTTAGCCAGCTCGGACATGGCCCTTCGGAACCTGCTCTTTTTTTCCCTCCCGAGAATCACCTGCCTTGTTGTTTTGAACAAGATATCGAAGACCTTCTTTTCACCAGGTGAAAGGCTTCCAGTATCTGCACCATCATTCCTGGTCAAGACATAATTGTTAAATTGTTCTCTAATGGTCAACACACCCTTTATAGCCATATCCACCAATGCAGCAGTCATCGCCTTTTGATCAAAACCCATATTTTTTACGAATCTAACTGCTGCTGGTGAAAGCCCTTCAGGGGGCTCAAATCTTGGCACTATGGTGCCAGGTTCTGGATCTTTACCTACCTTTGCCCAGGTAAAGAGCAGGTAGCCAAGGAAAAAAAGATAGGCTGCAAGCGGAGGCATCCCCCGCAGGTTGTCTTTCAGGAAAAGGCCAACTTTTTCAGCAGGGGTGGGCTCCAGTACATAACCTTTTGGCCATGCCACGGCAATTGTGAGTCCCTCACCAGGCTTCAAGGGTCTGGTGGTCGCGAACAGGGGATTTCCTTCCAGATCATGTCCTATTATAAAATCCCTGCCTTTTGCACCCCTTGGCCCTGTATAGGCAGAACTCTGTAATTCATAGGCTCCCTCAGGCAGATGCACAACAGCAGAAACCTTTTCTATTACAAAATTCCAGCCATTTCCTGTAACATTCCAGTAGATTTCGTCATAATCCTTGAAAAAACCAATCTGGCGATCTGTCTCATAGAGAATGGTATAGGTATATACACCAGGTTCAAGCAGAAATCCCTTTCTGCCTATATAGAGGCGTTTGCCGTTTCGGATATTCTTCAGGCGGTAGGGCTCGGCATAGCCGTTGCGTAGTACCTCTAATATCTTGAGGCTGACCCGGTAATCGTTTCCAAATCGATCCTTGTATGAAGTAGGAAAATCCCTGTAGATACCGTGCCTGATCTCACGGCCGGCGGCTGAAACCGTTATCTCTTCCTGCACCAGCAAGGAGCCGTTGGCCTGTATGGTGATGTCAGACTTGAACTCCTTTATGCGTTCGTCCAGATTGGTGGAGCCAAGGCATGGTTCCAAATGCAGAACAACAGGACTGAGAAAACATGCAAGCAGGACAAAGGCCTTGAAATATTTGTTCAGCATGCGTCCCTACGTTGTCTTGAACTCAACCTTTGGAAGGGCCCTGTCACCCTCATCTTCAATCTCAAAAAATTCGCGCTTCTTAAATCCGAATCTAGAGGCAATGACAGAATTTGGAAATGACTCAATCCCAATGTTGAGGTTGCGGACTGTGCCATTATAATAACGCCTGGCCATCTGGATTTGATCTTCGATCTCGGCAAGCTTGCCCTGCAGGTCCAAAAAATTTTGGTTTGCCTTCAGTTCCGGATAGTTTTCCGCTACTGCAAACAGATTGCCCAGGGAGCGGCTCAGGGCAGCTTCGGCCTTTATGCGCTCGTCAAAGCCTGCGGCTCCCATGGTCTTTGCCCTCAATTCGGTGATCTTGGAAAGCAATTCCCTCTCGTGATCCATGTAACCCTTTACCGTATTAACCAGATTGGGTATCAGGTCTGCCCTGCGTTTCAACTGAACATCGATTCCGCTCCATGCTTCTTCAGCAAGGTTTCTGAGCTTTACCAGCTTGTTGTAAACGCCTATACCCCACAGAATCAGCAGGACTGGTATTGCCAGCAGGACTGCAAGTAGCAAACTCATATTGATTCATCTCCTTAAGACACGTTTTAAAGGGATACCTTAGTTTAAAAGGTGCGCTGCTTCAACACTGCAGCTTTAGGTAAGATGTGGCCATGAATTAATGGACCATACCTTTGGTTGTCTGGTGCAGTTTCCAGACAGCTTTGGTACAGGTTAGGCTCGCATCCGATGGAATCAGGAATAACTGGGTTTGGTTTGGTACGGAAAGCCCGGGTGCAGTTAAAAAAAGGGGTTACACGCTTTCTATAACCCCTTGAAATTACTCTTGGTGGGCCGTCAGGGTCTCGAACCCCGAACCTACTGATTAAGAGTCAGTTGCTCTACCAATTGAGCTAACGGCCCCAAAGCGGCTTTTATCTAACCCCATTTTGAATTCGTGTCAAGAAGCAGCAATTTTGTTAAAAGGCCATGCTTCACGAAAACCCGTCTTGTTAGCCGTCTCTGAATATTGTTGATGAATTGACCAATCCACGCACAATTTTCCAATACCCATGGCGTATGGCCCTGAAATCGTGTTACGAAAATTATAATTTGACTACACTAAGGCTTGAAAGTATATTTTGAAAAAAGAGGGAGGATTGTTCCATGCCATCTCTGTTATCAAGAACGCTTCTGGGCGCCCTTTTTTTTGTATTCCTTGAGAGCTCGTCCCTCTTTGCCCACTTTGGGGTTGTCAAACCGGAAATTGACATTGTAAGCACCAGGGACCAGTCACAAATAAACCTGATGGTTGCCTTTATGCATCCCTTTGAACAAACTTACATGCACATGGAACGGCCAAAGAGATTCGGGGTAGCGGTCAAAGGAGCGCTCATCGATCTCACAACAAGGCTGAGGCCTGTGAGTAGCGTAAATGGTATGCGCTACTGGTCACTGGACTACAAAATTCCAGGTCCTGGGCTCTACTGGTTTTTCGTAGAGCCTCAGCCATATTGGGAGAAGGCGGAAAACGCCTTTATTCAGCATCTTACCAAGGTGGCAGTCAGCGCCTATGGGATCGAATCGGGCTGGGAAAAGCCTATCGGCCTGTTGGTGGAGATTGTGCCGTCGGTTCGCCCCTTTGCATTATGGACAGGAAATACCTTTTGCGGTCAAGTCTTGTACAAGGGCAAGCCGAGGCCAGGATGTAGTGTAGAAGTGGAATATTTCAATGAGAACAAAAGAGTGCATGCTCCGGATGCCTCCTACATCACGCAGACCTTGGTCACAGATGAAAACGGAAGATTCTGCTACTCCATGCCCAGGGCCGGCTGGTGGGGCTTTGCCGCCTTGCTGGAATCGGAAAAGGGACTGGAGCAAAATGGCATAAAAGCAGACCTTGAACTGGGCGGGGTAATCTGGATCCATGCAAGGGACATGAAATAGTATGCACATCTCTGAAGGGATATTGAGCCCCGGGATTCTGCTTGCCGGGGCGCTGGTCAGTGCCGGCGGCATTGGAATAGGGCTGAAACGGATGTCTGAGCGCGATGTGCCTGCAGCCGCCCTGATGACAGCCTTTTTCTTTGTCGGTTCTCTAGTGCACATCCCCATAGGCCCTGCAAGCGGGCACCTGGTGTTGAACGGGCTCCTGGGGCTCGTTTTGGGATGGAAGGCATGGCCTGCCATCTTCGTGGCCCTGGTGCTCCAGGCAGTGCTTTTCCAGTTCGGAGGCATAACCACCCTGGGCGTCAATACGTGTATCATTGCCTTGCCAGGAGTGGTATTCGGCCTTGCGGCCAACCATCTCATCACCAGGTTAAGCCAGCGGTTAAAGCTCATCGCAGCGGGTAGTGCAGCGGCCCTTTCGGTCTTATCCAGCGCCTTGCTGGCAGCTATGGTGCTTTACATGACTGGTGAGGGCTTCGAGGCGCCTGCCAGGCTCCTCATCCTGTCCCACATACCCATAGCAGTAGTGGAAGGAATCGTCACCGCCTTTATCTGCAGTTTCATCTTGAAGGTCAAGCCGGAGATCTTTTCGAGGCAAGCAGCTATGGTCGTGATCATCGTTATACCCTTACTCACGCTTGCTCCCTTCTCAGCCTATGCGCACAGGGTAAACATCTTTGCCCTGATCAAAGGTGAATACCTTCAAGGCGAGGGCTACTTTTCATCGGGCAGAAAATGTGCCGGATGCCGGGTCGTCTTGTACGACTCAAAGGGAAGAAAAATTGGTGAAACCGAAACAGATGAAAATGGCATGTTCAGATTCAAATGCCCCGGCACAGAGGAGAAGATCAGGCTGGTGCTTGATGCAGGAACAGGCCACCGGGCTGAAACCGAAGTCGATCTCAAAATTGGTGAGGAAAAGGGTGGACCAAGGCCAGTCGCCCATGCTGCTTATCCAGGTATCAGGCAAGGGAAGGACGCCCATTCCCTTGAAGAGATCCTGGACCGCAAATTGGAACCCTTGTACAGGGAATTAAAGGAACTGAGAAAGGATCAGGAAAAGACAACCTTTAAGGACGTGGCCTCGGGCCTTGGCTATATTTTCGGCCTGATGGGGCTTGCACTATACGGGTTTGGAAGAAGGAAATGACGTGCGAATTGTTTGCAGAAGGAGATTCTTTGATCCACAAGCTTGATCCACGCCCCAAGGTTGCCGGGGCCATTTTGTTTTCCGTGTTTCTCATCTTCGTTCACCATCTTCCTGCTTTGTGCGCAGCATTGGCTGGTTCAGTTATCCTTGCAGCCCTGGCCAAGCTGGACAAGCGGCTTTTGCTCAAAAGACTTTTCATAATAAATTTGTTTATTGTATTTGTTTGCGTGTTCCTGCCATGGAGCGTAGCAGGCCCACCGGTTTCGCTGCCGCTTCTTCCCAATCCTTCCACAAAGGGCCTTAAGATGGCTGTTTTACTTTTTCTGAAGTCAAACTCCATGGTGCTGTTCAATATTGGTCTGCTTTCCACCTCATCAATTTTTGCCATTAATCACGCCATGGCACACATGAAATTCCCACCCAAATTGATAAACCTCTTCTTCTTTTCCTGGCGTTACCTTCATGTGCTTGAGGAGGAATTTCACAAGATGAGACGTGCTGCCCTGGCCCGCGGTTTCGTATCAAGATCTTCCCTGTTGACCTATAGAGTCTATGCCAATATCTTGGGCGGCCTTTTCGTCCGCAGCATGGATCGTGGCGAGAGGGTGTACAGGGCCATGATATGCCGTGGCTTTAACGGCTCATTTCCGCTCTTGTCCCATTTCCATTTTCACCGGCGCGATATTGGAGCCGCCTTGGCTTTTGGGACCTTCTTGATCATTCTTGCAGGTATGGAATGGCTCGTGAAAAACCACTAATTCAGATATCCGGCCTCCGATTTGGTTATCCAGGAAGGGGGCTTCTCTTCAATGGCCTTGATTTCCTCTTGAACGAGGGGGACAGGGTGGCGCTTTGCGGTGAAAATGGTGCAGGTAAGAGTACCCTGTTTCTTAATATGCTCGGCCTCATGCCATTCGATAGAGGGAGCATACGCTTTTGGGGAAAGG
>JALVPX010000123.1 GCA_027031565.1 Deltaproteobacteria bacterium
CAAGAGGGTGTACGAAGGTTGGATCCAGAGCCGCCGAGGTCTGAACCAAGCTGATGTGTGAGATCATAAAAAATTGGTTCAAGCTGGTCAGTCTTGGTACCCAACAGAACCATGTCGCCAGTAGACCCATGGAAATTGGTCATACCGCTACCACGGTGATCCCAAATGTCGCACAGCTTGCGCAGGTATTTGCTGGTGTAAAATTTGCTGGCAGGCTGATTGACACGCACTGTATGAAAGTGCGCTATGCTCGGAAATTTGTCTGGAACATCGGAATACCTTCCGATAACACCGCCGCCATAGCCAAACACACCGACTATGCCACCGTGCTTCCAGTGGGTTTCCTTGTGCTTAAAGGATAGCTCGAGTTGACCAAGGAGATCCAGGCACTCCTGCTTCCCCTTCAACCCCATTTGTTCAATGTCGTCCGCAAAACTCGGCCACGGCCCACTCTTCAGGTCATCGACCATCGGAGTGTCATGCTTCTTGACATCAGCCATAGAGTTATACCTCCTTAATGGTATTTTTCCATTCTTCAGAAGACCCGGCTTCCCCCGGCCCCCAAATAAATGAACGCTCATTCGGTATATATGAACGTCTTTTTTACAGGTGAAAACTTTTATAATCTTTGAATAGCTTTTTTGTCAAGCCTGTTTTCCTATTTATTTTGAACTTTTTTCACATAGTTATGTAGGATTATGGAGTATCTTTTTTTTATTCATTATTTTCAGAGAGTTACATTATGGCTCTTTGTTTAAATTTTTTAATGCCAACACCTACCCATTGAATCCAAATTCATTTAAGATCAAATTACAGGCCTTCCATGGTCTTAGAGACCGCCTTAAAAGGCGTGCGTCTCCCTTCGATGGAACGGCGTGCGAAAATAAGTTTGAAACCCTTGTTGATACCACGATATTATTCTTTGCCCCGGACCAATAAGAACAAAAGGATTTTTTAAAAATTTTACTACCTTTCAATAAGGTATTATTGTACCTAGGCACCTTTACCTGGCGGCTCTGGATTGAGGATATGGGCCTTACGAATTTTTTGAAAGGAATATTGATGAACCAAAACAGGTGTTGTGACCTCCATACCCACACGATTGCCTCAGATGGATCGGACACGCCCGGGGAATTGGTAAAGAAGGCGGCCTTTGCACAGCTTGCCTCTGTTGCTGTCACAGACCATGACACTGTGGATGGCATTCCCGAGGCCATGGATGCAGCAAAAGACCTTCCAGTGGAGGTCATACCAGGGATCGAACTGAGTGTGGTCGCTCCCAAGGGCAATATGCATGTTCTAGGTTATTATATAGATACAGGCAATAGTGAACTGCTGAAGGTCATTAAAATGGTGCAGAATGCCCGGGCTGAACGGAACCCAAAGATACTGAGCAAGTTGAAAGGACTCGGCCTTCACATCACTGAGGCAGAGCTGCTGGACATGGCCAAGGGTGGGCAGATAGGCAGGCCTCACATTGCGCGGGCACTGGTAAACCATGGTTATGTGAAATCCGTTTCAGAAGCCTTTGAAAAGTATCTCAAAAAGGGGGCTGCAGCCTATGTACCCAAATCCATATTGAGCCCTCAAAGGGCCTTTGATGCAATCCACAAGGCCCAAGGCGTTGCAGTTCTGGCGCACCCCATATCGCTCAAATTTGCTTCACCTGCCGAGCTTGACGGCCTGGTATCCCAGTGGATAGAAGAAGGCCTGGACGGTATCGAGTGCTACTACAGCGAGCACAGCGATGAAGTTACAAGGCTCTGCCTTGCCCTTGTGGCCAAGTATGACCTAGTGGCCACGGGGGGCAGTGACTATCACGGCAAGGCCAAGCCTTACATCAAACTCGGAGTTGGGAAAGGCAGCCTGTGTGTTCCTGAAAAATGCGTGGAAGAGCTTAAAAGACGCAAGGCGCAACTATTTGGCTGATTCATGTACTCTCTCAGTAAGTCCCTGTTCTTAGCGTTGTTTCTCATATTTTTGCATGGAACTGGCTCTGCTGCCCAGGCGCAAGACTACGGAGACATGATCGTCGTTGGCAGCATAGGAGATGCCTCTGTGCTCATACCAATGCTTGCATCAGACGCCACATCTCATCAGATTGCAGGCCTTATATTCAACGGTCTTGTAAAGTATGACAAGGATCTCAATCTGGTGGGAGACTTGGCAGAATCATGGGAGGTGTCTGGCAATGGAAAAATAATCACGTTCCATCTGAGAAAGGGCGTAACCTGGGAGGATGGCAGGCCTTTCACCTCTGAAGACGTCCTTTTCGGCTTTAACCTCATTACGGATCCAAAGACCCCTACCGCCTATGCAGGCGACTTCCTTGAGGTTGAACATGCAGAGGCGCCAGATCCGTACACCTTCAAGGTCATCTACAAGGAACCTTTTGCCCCGGCCCTCAGTTCCTGGGGGAACCTGGTTGTTCTTCCAAAACACCTGCTTCAGGGCAAGGATATTACCAAGGCCCCTTTTGGAAGAAAACCTGTTGGCCTTGGCCCCTTCAGGTTGAAAAGGTGGGTTACCCAGGACAGGATAGAACTGGTTGCAAACCCGGGCTACTTTGAAGGCCGCCCATACCTTGACGGCTATGTAATGCGCATCATACCAGACCCAGCCACCATGTTCCTGGAACTTAAATCTGGCGGCCTGGATTGGATGGGCCTGTCACCGATTCAATACGACAGGCAGACCAACACCCCTTTTTTCAAGACAAACTTCAATAAATACAATTACCTGTCCTTTTCCTATACCTATCTTGGCTACAATCTTCGCATGCCTCTTTTCAAGGATAAGCGCATCCGCCAAGCCATCTCTTACGCCATAGACAAGAAAGAGATAATACGCGGTGTCCTTCTTGGTTACGGCGTACCAGCCACAGGCCCCTACAAGCCTGATGCCTGGTTTTATAATCCCAATGTGAAGAGATATCCCTACGACCCCCAAAAGGCCCGGGAGCTCCTTGCCGAAGCCGGCTGGGCAGACCGCGACGGGGACGGCTGGCTGGAGAATGACAAGGGGAGACGGTTCACGTTCACGGTTATCACCAACCAGGGCAACGGCCTTCGTGACCGGACGGCCCAGATTATTCAATACAGGCTCAAACAGGTGGGAATAGAAATGAAGATAAGGACCCTGGAATGGACCGCCTTCATAAATGACTTCATAGACAAGAGACGCTTTGAGGCGGTGATCCTGGGTTGGACCCTTGGGCAGGACCCTGACATATATGATATATGGCACTCCTCCAAGACCGGGGAAAAGGAATTGAATTTCATCGGTTACAAGAACAAAGAGATCGACGAACTACTGGTGAAAGGCAGGCGCACCTTTGACAGGGAAGAACGCAGGAAAATTTACTGGAAGGTGCAGGAAATCCTGGCAGAGGACCAGCCTTACACCTTCCTGTATGTTCCCATGTCTCTACCCGTGATTCACAAGAGATTCAGGGGCATAAAACCTGCGCCTGCCGGCATAAGCTACAACTTCATACGATGGTGGGTGCCCAAAAATGAACAAAAATATATGATGCCTTGAGCCATGCTGAGATTCCTGTTTCACAGACTGATTGTATTGATACCAACCTTTATAGGCATAACGCTGATCTCCTTTTTCGTCATGCACCTGGCGCCTGGTGAACCCATGGGCGTTTCAGCAGACTTCAACCCCAAGATGACCCCTGAGATGAGGGAGAGGCTGAAGGCCCAATACGGCCTGGACAAACCCTTGCACATCCAGTACCTGCGCTGGTTCAAGGGTCTCATGAAACTCGACCTGGGGCGCTCTTTTTCCGCTGATCGGCGGCCGGTTTGGGATAAGATCAAGGAAAGGCTGCCCGTTACCCTCTTAATAAATGTGCTCTCCCTGCTGCTGATCATAGCAGTGGCCGTGCCCATCGGGGTGACCTCTGCAGTGCGCCAAGGCGGACCTTTTGATCAAATTTCCACGGTCATAGTTTTCCTCTTTTACGCTGCGCCTGCCTTCTGGGTGGCCCTGCTGCTCATGCTTCTGTTCGGCGTCCATCTTGGGTGGCTGCCCATATCAGGGCTTCACTCCCTGATGGGGTATGATCAGATGGGACTTTTTGAAAAGATAGGGGACTGGGCAAAACATCTGCTCCTTCCTGTGATCGTATCAGCCCTTGGAGGTCTTGCAGGCCTTTCCAGGTACACAAGAAGCTCAATGCTCGAGGTACTTCGCCAGGACTATATCACCACGGCACGGGCAAAAGGCCTCCCGGAACGCACAGTGATATACCGCCATGCCCTGAGAAACGCACTGCTTCCCCTTATAACTATCCTAGGCCTCTCCATACCCGGACTGATCGGCGGAAGCGTGATCTTCGAGTCCCTGTTTGCCATTCCTGGTGTGGGGCAGCTCATGTGGTCAAGCGTCATGGCAAGGGACTATCCTGTTCTTATGGGAAACCTGGTCATCGTCTCCATTCTTACCCTTCTGGGAAACCTTCTTGCAGACATAGGCTATGCCTTGGCTGACCCAAGGATCAGAACGGGAAGGGGGGAGTAAATGGAAAACAGGAGCTGGTTCAAGAGACTCTTGGCCAGGCCGCTGGCAGTAGCCGGGCTTGCAATAGTCACAGGCCTTGCGCTTGTGGCCCTGTTTTCACCATACATCGTGCCCTATGATCCGCAGGCCATAGATACGTTCAGAATCCTTGAGCCGCCGTCTAAGGCACATCTGCTTGGAACAGATATATTGGGGCGCGACTGTCTTTCCAGGCTGATCTACGGTGCCAGGATCTCGCTGCTTGTGGGCTTTGTGGCTGTGGGCTTGGCTACCCTCATTGGCACGGTGCTGGGCGCCCTGGCAGGATATTACGGCGGCTGGATCGACGGCCTGGTGATGAGGCTGGTTGATATAATGCTCTGCTTCCCGTCCATTTTCCTGATCATGGCAGTGATCGCCTTTCTCGAACCCTCCATATGGAACATAATGATAGTGATAGGCCTTACGAGCTGGATGGGAGTTGCACGCCTGGTAAGGGCGGAATTCCTCACCTTGAAGACAAGGGATTT
>JALVPX010000124.1 GCA_027031565.1 Deltaproteobacteria bacterium
CAAAGTGATGGTGGATCACCTGAGGCAGCTTGGGGCCTCGGCCAGCTACGTACCAGATCCTGCTGAACCAGCCCAAAATGTTGTGATGCAACCTGCTGCCAAGACCACAAATGATATGGAGGCTGCAAGCAAAAAGGAAATGTCACAGACAGATCTGGATGAAGAAGAACGTGCCTTTGAAAAGCGCTTGATAGCAAACGCAGGCATAGAGGCTGACGGAAATTCCGAACAATTCACTGCCTCAAGTGAAGGGCCTGAGCTGGACAATTTATTCGACGACCATGAAACGCCGAGGGAACGGATAAACTTCAGTAACAGAAGGCCCTGGTCATATCAGATTGCCCACCAGATTGCCGAGGTCAACAAAGAACTCTGGATCATCCTCTCCATGGTTCTGGTGGCAGGGGTAATGAATTATCTGGTGACATCGCAATATATGATCCTCGGTTTTTACAGCTTTCCTACTCTGCTGTCAGCCTATTATTTCGGCAGGCGCCATGCCGTGATGACAGCCTTTTTGACCATCATAATGGTCGGGGTGTTCGTTCAATTCAATGACAAGCTGTTTTCAAACAATTTGCAGCTCAGCCTTGCCGGAACTGACAAGTGGTATCACATCATGGCCTGGGGAAGCGTATTGATCTGCACCGCCTATGCCATGGGAACCCTTTATGAACGCCATATGCAGAAGGTGAGAGAACTGCAGAAGACTTATCAGGGCCTGATCGTGATCCTCCGCCATTTCATTTCAAAGGACCAGTACACCGAAAACCACTGCTACAGGGTCTCCATATATGCAGCCAAAATAGCTGCCTATCTGGGCATGAGTAACGAGGAGATAGAAGACATCAAGTCAGCCGGCCTCCTTCACGACATAGGGAAGCTGAAGGTCAGCAGGGATCTGCTATATAAGGCAGCAAAGCTGTCTGAGGGAGAATATACTGAGATAAAGAAACATGTCAGAAACAGTGCTGAAATACTAGAGCCGGTGAAGGGGCCTCTTGGCAGAATCATACCTATTATTCTGGCGCACCATGACAGATTTGACGGCAACGGATACAGGCCTTTTAAAGGCGAAGAAATTCCTTTGGGAGCCCGTATACTTGCCGTTGCTGACGTCTATGATTCCCTGACAAGCGACCGTCCATACCGCAAGGCAATGGCACCCACCGAGGCAAAGGCGATAATCGTAAAGGGTGCTGACAAGGATTTCGATCCCGTTGTAGTCAAGGCCTTCCTGACCGCCTTTGAAAAAGGGGAAATGGATGTGCCCAATGTGATTATTTAATCAGAGAACCACTTATTGAGTATGCCTGAGATTGCCAGTGCCTGTTTTTTGTTGGATATGTTGAACTTGCTCTGCTGCCTGAATTCGCCTCTCAACTTCCTGTAGCGTCTTATCGAGACCTTTGGAGGGCCATAGTCACCTGTCTTTTTGTCCATTTCCTGATACAGGAACATGATAGTGGTCCATGAGCCCCGGGTAAGTATCTCTTTATCTAGCTCCTTGACTATCAGCCTTCCGGTTTCATCCTCATAATTGATTGTTATGTCTTCAATGTTTTCAGCCATTATTTTCCCTTGCCGGACTCACTCTTACTGCACAAACCTTGTATTCCGGCGTCAGCGTCTTCACGTCCATACCATGGCTCGTGAGAAAATTGGTCAATGTTGATTCATAATGAAATGTCATGAATATGGAACCGGGGCGGGAACGCTCCGTAACCTTTACCCTCGCCTTTACCTTCCCGCGCCTTGATTCTACCAGGGCCATGCCCTTGTCTACCAAACCAAAGTTCTCGGCATCAACCGGGTTGATTTCCACCATTTCTTCAGGGGCTATTTTATCAAAACCTGAGGATCTCCTGGTCATGGAGCCGTTGTTGTAATGTTCAAGGGTCCTTCCGGTTATCAGCACCAGTGGATAATTCTTGTCGGCATCTTCCTCAGGAAGAATATATTGAACCCGAACAAAATGGCCCTTTCCAATGGGGAAACTCTCTGTATGAAGCAGTGGGGTGCCTGGATGGTCCTTGCTGGGGCAGGGCCAGATCTGCCATCCTTGTTCCAGCCGTTCGTAGGATATGCCTGCATATTGCGGAGTAAGGTCTGCAATTTCATCCATTATCTGCTTGGGATGCGAATAGGACATATCATATCCCATGGCCTTTGCTATAGAACAGACGATTTCCCAGTCTGCCTTGGCCTTTCCAGGAGGTTCCACGCACTTTCTGATTCGCCTTACTCTTCGCTCGCCACTGGTAAAGGTTCCATCCTTTTCATAGAAACAGGCTGATGGAAGCACCACATGGGCAAGCTTTGCAGTTTCTGTCATGAACATGTCCTGCACAACCACAAAATCCATTGACTGCAGGGCCTTGTGTACGTAATGAATATTGGACTGGGTCTGTGCTGGATCATATCCAACCACATAGAGGGCCTTGAAATTGCCTTCAAGGGCCTGATCATACATTTGAGGCTCAAGTAGCCCATCTGTGACAGGCAAGGATTTCACCTTCCACGCCCTTGCAAATTTCTGGAGCACGTTCTCGTCATCGGTGGGCTGATAGCCTGGGAATGTGTAAGGCAGTGTTCCCATATCGCATGCCCCTTGAACATTGTTCTGGCCGCGCAATGGGTTTATTCCCGAATGGGGCTTGCCCACATTTCCAGTGGCAAGCACCAGATTGGCCAAGGCCATCACGCCCTGGGTCCCTCCCTTGTGTTCAGCCACTCCAAGGCCGTAGAGGATCAAAGACCTTTCTGCCGAGGCATAGAGTCTGGCAGCCTCCCGAATTATTGCCGGATCCACTCCTGTAGAATCTGCGACCCTTTCAGGCGGATACTCCTCTACATGCTTCCTGACAGCGGTCAGGTTTTCCGTGCGTTCGTTTACAAAATCCTCGTCAAAAAGGCCTTCTTCAAGGATTACATGGAGCATGGCGTTCAAAAGGGGAATATTGGATCCTGGTCTTATCTGCAGATGTATGCCGCCCGACTGCCTTGCCAGCTCCGCAACTTCAGTGACTCTCGGGTCCACCACGATCAATTTGGCGCCTTGCTTGACCGCCTGTTTCACCTTTAGGCCCACAATAGGATGTGCCTCTGTGGTGTTGGAGCCGCATATCAAAAGGCAGTCAGTGCCAACAATCTGCTCAAAAGGAGTAGTAGCCGCCCCGCTTCCCAGTGTGGCCAGCAGACCGCTGACCGACGGTGCGTGTCAGACCCGGGCGCAATTGTCTACGTTGTTTGTCCCGATCACTGCCCTGGCGAGCTTCTGTAAAAGGAAATTTTCTTCGTTGGAACAACGGGATGATGAGAGAATGCCTATTGAATCTGCCCCATTTTCCTTTTTGATCATTGCAAAATTATCTGCAATTATCCCAAGGGTTTCATCCCAGTCCACTTCCCTGAAGGGCTCATCAAGGCTCTCTCTAACCAGCGGCGTAGTCAACCGGTCTGGATGCCTGTAAAAGGTGTAGCCGAAACGTCCTTTTACGCACAGCTGCCCGTGATTAGGCGGATGATTCTCATCTGCCTTAATCTCAAGGATCGAACCGTGTTTAACAATCGCCTGTATATTACAGCCCGTGCCACAATAGGTGCATACACTATTTATGGTCTCGAGCTGGCCGGGCCATAATGGCGTAACGATTTCCTTCTTGGTGAGGGCTCCGGTGGGGCATGCGTCAACACAGGCACCGCATGAAACACAGTTCTCGTTTAACTTTATGGAGATATCCTTCAAGGTGTTGTTTTCTTCATCCTCTGCAAATGAGAGTTCCAGGGCCTCATACTGGCAGGAACGCTCACATCTTGAACATGCAACACACTTGTTTGGGTCCACCACAATGAAGGGATGTGACTCATCAATCTTATAAACCAGTTTCGAGGGCGATTTTGATGCGATTACCTTGGAATCAACACACAATTCCCTGTAGGTACACTTTGAAAGACCGAGGCAGCCACACTCAAGGCATCTATCTGCCTCCCTTTTGGCCATTTCTTCCGTGAAACCGAGCTCGATTTGATCAAAATCAGCAATCCTTCGTTCAGGAGGCCTGGCAGGCATGGTCTCGCTGAGCCTTAACGAGGTGCCGTCAAAATTGTGCATGTCCACGTCCTCAAAGCGTTTTCCCTTTGAAAAGTTGAACCTGGGCTCGGCTATTCCTGCCTTTTCATGCATCAGATATTCATGGATTGCGTACGCTGCGCGCCTTCCTGCCGAGACCGCCTGAATGACAGACCTTGATCCCGTGGACACGTCACCGCCGGCGTAAATGCCTTCCACGTTTGTCTTCATGCTCGAAGGATTGGACTTGATATTGTTTTTTGGCGTAAGCTTGATCGATGCCTCAATCTCTCCAAAGGCCTGGAAGCTTGGATCGCCTTCTTGACCAAGGGCCGCAAAAACAGTGTCCCCCTCCCACACAAGCCTGGAACCAGGCATGGGAACTGGGAGCCGAACACCCCTTTCATCGGGCTCGCCCAGAACTGTCCGGGCCATTTCCACCCGAATGGTCCCGTCATCCTTCACGATTCGCATTGGCATGGCCATCAGGAAGAACTGGACACCTTCCTTTTCGGCTTCTTCAATATCCCTCTGATGGGCTGCCAGCTCCACCCTCGACCTTGGAAAGATCACCGTTACATCTTCAGCTCCAAGCCTTTTAGCAGATCTGGCTGTATCAACCGCAACGTCTCCACCACCAATAACCAGCACCTTCTTACCAATGTCTGGGGCGTTGTTGGTATTGACCTGCTTCAGGAATCGCAATCCATCAAGGGCATATTCATGGCCTTCAACATTTAGTGCCTTTTGCCTTGGCAGGCCTGTGGCAATAAAAATGGCCGCATAGCCTTGATCCTTCAGGTCCTGGAGCACAAAATCCTCGCCCCAGCGTTTTCTGGTCTTAACGTGGACTCCAAGATTAAGAATAGTCTGGATCTCTTTATCCAACGGACGCTTGGGCAGCTTGTAGCTTGGTATTCCGTAGCGGAGCAGACCGCCCAGCTGATCCGCTGCCTCAAATATGGTTACTTCATGCCCAAGCTTGCGAAGATAGTAAGCTGCAGACAAACCTGCTGGACCACCGCCTATAACAGCGACCTTTTTCCCAGTGGGTTCGGCATCGACTCTCTCAGAGAAGCCGTGCTCGAGACAATAGTCGGCCACAAATCGCTTCAAGTGATTGATGGAAACGGATTCGTCAATAAGGATTCTGCGGCATCTGGTTTCGCAAAAACGGGGACATACCCTGCCTACAGAGGCGGGTAACGGAAGTTTTTCCTTGATGAGCCTGAGGGCTGCCTCATATTCGCCTTTGGCAATCAGGTTGACATAACCTTGAACATTTATTCCGCCAGGACACGTCAAGTTGCACGGGGCACGGCAGTCGCCATAGTGAGTGGCAGCGAGATTCTGCAACCTCTGCTTTCTGTAAGCCTGCAACTCCTTGTTGTTGGTTTCAACCACCATTCCTGAAGCAACAGTGGTGTTGCAGGCCCTGGCTCTTCCCCTGCCTTTTATCTCGACCAGACATAACAGGCAGGGCCGCTTCGGCTCTTCGGCACCTCTCAGGTAGCACATGGTAGGGATCTTGATGCCGGCATCGTTGGCTGCATCAAGTATCGTATCCCCTTCCCTTGCCGTTATGTCAATTCCATCTATCTTAAGATTTACAATCCCAACATCCGAATTGTTCCCGTGGTCCTGGCCAGCCATTTCGGAATATGTTCCTCCCTACAGTTCCAACCAAGATTCAGAAAAGATCGTCTTGCCCATCAGCACCCTGGTGGTTTTGTAATATTCAAGCTCCTTTGGTGACAGGTCGTCTGGATTGGGTTCGTTGTCCTCCATAATATCGTGGACCAGTTTGACCAATTCAGGTCTTTCGCCATGGGCCAGTTCGACCAGCTCGTGGTCATAGGTGTCGACAATGGCTGACCATATGCCGTGTTTCATCAGCATGGCCAAGTAGGCACGGTTGAGATAAGGCCTTTTTTCAGTGGAAACGCCATTTGATACATTGGAAAGCCCCACTGTGGATTTCACGCCCGGGGCGATCTCCTTGAGCATGTCCATGAATTCAAGGCCGCTCATGACCTGGTCAGAACCCAGTGTAATGGGGGTTGCTATGGGATCAACCAGGATCTTCTCATTTGGAATGCCTGCCTCATTCATGGCCATTGTAAGGTCAACAGTCATGGCCGCCCTTTCATTTGAGTCCCTTGGCATGCCGTCAACACCCCACAATAGACCTACCACGTAACATCCAGCTTCTGCTGCCACGGGTATGAGTTTATCCATACGTTCAGGCTGCAGAGAGATGGAATTCATCAAATGACGCTCAGGATGTTTGGCAGCCTTTATGCCTGCAATCAAGGCATCCGCATTGGTGGTATCCAGCGAAAGGGGGCAATCAGTTACCTCCTCCACCACCCTTACGATCCAGGGCATAAGATCCGGGCCATCCTTTCTGGCAGGACCGATGTTCAGGTCCAAAAAATCGGCTCCATCGGCCACCTCTTCATTGGCCATCAACACGATAGGGCCTGGATCACGCTCTTTCATGGCTGCGCCTGTCCTCTTGCCCATTATATTTATGCTTTCAGCAATACACTGAACGTACATTCTCAATCCTCCTGATTCTATGCAGGTTGCCAATCCCTCAAATAGGCTGGTAGATGGCTGGCCTCCCTTGGGCCGATCTGTATGTTCCAATCGGGAAGCTCTTCCTCGAGTTCGCCTTTTATGGATGCAAGATAACCTGGTATTATGAGGCTCCTGTGCTTCACCTTTTCTTCGATACCGCTCTTTTTTACAAACGAGGCAATGAGGTCCGCGCTGAACTTGCCCGCAGCCCATGCAGTAAGAACAGACAGCCCTTCCGTGTCCTTTATGAGGAGCCAGGCAGGCACCTTGCTGCCCTCAACTTCGCCTGAGACTATGAAATAGGTGAGCGAGAAATTGCATGTGATAAGGACCGGCGAATTTTCGTCTGGTCCGTTAATGGGATAAATGTCTTCCTGGACCACCATCGGCCTTTGCGGATCTGTGTATATATTGAGACGCTCCAGGAGCAGGGGAAAAAGGGTGTCTCCCTGGAGATCCGAAAAAACCAGTATACCGGCATACTTTGCAAGCAGAACCGAGGCTATGATTGATTCCGCCAGAGGATCTTGTGTCATTTCACAAGGGAAACAAATGGATGGGAATCCCACTGGGCGATGTTTGTGCTTTATGCTGGCACGCCTCATAACGATCTGATCCTCGAATACTCCCCGCACAGTTCTTGCCCCGGTATCCAGGACCAGGTCTTTAAGCCCTGCTTCCTGAAGCCTGGCAGAAATGTCTGCGGTTTTACCCAGGGTGGCCCCTTTGACGGCCAAAGGACATTCGACCTCCTTAGCCACCTCTGCCATCTGGTCTGCATTATCAGAGGTTGCGCAATAAAGAAGGGGCTTATGCTCCCCGCATGCCTTGGCTCCAGCAGCCAGCACCTTAGGGGTAGCACTCATCAAAACAAGCACTGCATCAGGACATGTTTCCCTGGTCTTTTCAATGAGTGCGACAAATTTCGACTCATCACCATCTGAATCACGAAGAGCGATCATGTCTGCCCTAAGTGTAAGTCCCACGCGTTCGTAGCGCAGTTTGTTAAAACGATCCATGCGGCCCTGGATATCATCTTCCTGCATGGATGTGTCTATCAGTACTGCAAAGGCAGTGGGATGCTCAAAACGCTTTTCATGGCGATAAAGGCATGTTTCACCGCCAAGGATGACCTGATTGTCTCCGCTTCCAAGGATTACAGTACGAATAGGAGGCGCAGAGGCCTCGCCGATCTTCTGCTTGACTTCATCTGAAACATATGGGCATTCAGCAATGTCTGCCTGCCCTGCCGCCACTTTCATGGCAAACGCCAAGCATGTGGGAACCCCACACTCCCCGCAATTTTTTTTGGGGAGCATTTTCATTATTTGAATTCCAGTCAGTGCCATTTTATGTCCTCACCCCTTAAATATGCACCATACCTACATCAAGCTTTCCATTTCCAAAGCTGGATGACCTTTTTCCTGCAAGAATTTCAACACCTCGTCTTCCGTGGTTCCCACCTCTTCGTCTGCAATTATATCCAAGAGGTTGGGTACCCCTTCTTCTTCGGCGCGTTTTTCAAGCCTGTCTCTCAACTCCTCTTTGAGCATCTTTGGCATCCATACGACCCTCTTTAGGCCGCCGTCTCCTTTCATGAACTTTCGGCTGCAGATGTAATGCTTGGATACGCCGAGGAAACCCGGGGTAACCTGGCCGCCGCCGACCATTCCTGCCAAAGTGCTGAACTTCATTCCACTAGGTGTCATGCCGAGATAGTCTCGATTTACAAGCATGATTCCATTGCACATGGGAAGGGTAGTAGCAATGCATTCGAAACAGCCGCAGGCCGTCATCGGGTCAACCATGAGAGAATAAGCGCTCACCCGCTCAACTTTTCCCCGGGAGGCCTGCTTCACATAGTCGTTAACCCCGGTCCACTGTCCCAGTTGCTCATCGATGAGTTCCCCCTTTTCAATCGGCTGATTGGGACCCGTGGGGTTGATCTCATATGATGCCTTGCCGTCAAGCCAGTTGTATGCCCCACACATACCAACACGTTCAGGCGTGATAACACAAACATGGGTGGGAGCAAAGGACTGACACAAGGTACAGGAGTAAAAGATCTCTTCCGTTTCGTCTGTCATGGATCCAAGACGTTCATCCCTTGCTGCATACACCTGCTTGGCAAGTTCCAGGACCTCTTTGACCTTGTCTTCCACCGTATAGATCTTCACCTGGACCTTATCCAGGATCGCACCAAAGTCTTGGTGAAGTTTTCCGTGGAGTATCCGGCCTATATGCTCAAACTTGAAACCCTTTTCTATCGCTGCCTTGCCCACACGCAGCCACATGATATTGCGCTGTCCAATGTGCATGATGCCCTGGGCATAATTGATCAAATGGTGGAACTGGCGTTCCAGAATCGGCTCAAAATCAGACTGCATCTGGCGGCCAGCCACTTCCACCAATATTGCCAAGGGCAGTTTCGCCCCCTCTTCAACCTCGTCCATTTCAGGACCCTCAACAGTGACAAGTCCGTCCTGGACTTCATCCATATCCTTGGAAACGAGAAGCTCTACACCCAGTGTACGGCCTCCGCCGCATTCGAGATAAAGATCGTCCTTCCGGACACGTTCACCTTCAAAGGCAGGACCATAAGATGTGGGTATATCTATCTTGCTTACTGTAACCTTCAGGCCCCTGACCTCGATTGACTTCTGCACAATTTCATCATGGGATACGTTGCTTACAACGTGTTCATATGTACAAATACCCGTTGGCAGTACTTGGGGTATATCCCAGTCTGAAATGGTTGGGAAGCCCCAGTTGATTGCACCAGCAGCATTGGCATACCACTCGTCTGAAACAGGACCGAAGGCCATTACAAAGGCAAAGGTCCTGTCCTTGTTGTATATCAAATTGCCCTTGTAATCCCCAGGCTGTATGCCGCCGAAAGCCAGGGCCACCCTGCATGCAAAACCTATTGCAAATATGGCAGATGTATAGGTTGGACCAAAGGGCACCAGCCTGGTGGACCAGCCAATCTGCACCTTTTGCTTCAAAAGCTGCTCAGGCAGATATACACCATCTGTCTGGTCATGCATGAAGATGTACAGATTCTTTTCCTGAAGTTCCTGTGCAATCCTGGCGGCAGTTTCAGGATCCTTCGGGCTGCCCAATATGGCAGCAAATCCAGGGGCTGTGCCGTCCACAAACTCCACGCCCCTTTTCCTGAAAATGATGTCATCTGCAGCGCCAAGCCAGATCTTTCCTTCAGGCGGGTCCTCGGTTTTTGTGTAAAAATCCGGCTCTTCGATGTATCTCATGGCCTCAAACATCTCTTCAGCGAAAAAGGTCGCCATGCCTGCATCAAGGGCAGGGGCAAGATATGGAAGCCAATTGTGCTCGCTTACAGGAGGCGGCAGAAGCTTGCGGCACTCCTGGAACACCTCTTTCATGTCGCCCAACTGCTTCACGGGAATGCCAAGCATTGAATATATTATTGGCAGATAATAAGCCGTATTGGGGAAAGCAACCTCATGTTCAGGGCCATGTTTTTTCAGAAGTTCTTCATACTTCTCTTCTGCCATGTCCACAATCTTGTGGGCCCCGCGGATTGCTGCAGAACAAATAATCTTGGACATTGTCTCCTCCTTAAACCATCGCCTTAATAAGGGATTCAGTCAGGGCTACAGCCTTGGGATGCCTCATAACCATCAAGGCACCTCCTGCAAGCAGCAGTGATGAGGCAGTTATTGCCTCCATCATGACACCGCGCCTTTCCTGGTCCCCAAGGATATCATCTGAAGGTAAACGGCACTCCTTTGCCTTCCATACCTCCCTTCCTAAATTGCAAATGAAGGGTACCGCCAGCTTTTCATCTTGCTGAGTGAGGGCAGCAAGGGTGATCCGTTCCATTACCGAGTATGTATATTCCAGGCCATAACCCACTGCGCCGATTGATGGATCCATCAAGATGTGATCCAGGGGCAGGCCCAGATTTTCCAATAAGATGTTGAGCTGTTTTGCAAGATTTACATCTATCGGCGTGGCGGCCACAACAGGCAGTTGAAATGCCATGGCAGTGGCACCCAAGGTGCGGTAGTTGGCATCTGTCAGCGGACTCAGACACACCTTCTTGTTTCCAATGAGGCTGGTGACTTCCCTCAATGTTTCAGTATCTTTTTCGGCGTTGCCGCAGCCCCAAAGAATGATTGGTACGTCCACGGCCTCAACCACTTTTTGCGCAATCTTTGCTGCCTCATCAGAAGGCCTGTTCATGCCATTTGGATCTGTACTGACCAGCGAGACGCAGATGGACTCGGCACCAAATTCGTTGACGCACTTTTGCGCCCATTTTACCGGGTCTTCAAAGCAGTCGGAATAATATTGTGCCAACGGTTCAGGCCACTCCTCTGGAGCAGAATCGAGCACTTCATAGGCTACCTTTGGAGGATTCGGCATATCGCCTTCAAAGAGGTGGAATGGCAACGTGTCATTGCCTCCAACGGTTATGGCCTTTTCGCCTTCTCCGATTGTGACTTCATAAATCCTGCCCGACGCAGGCTCCTTGTATAGCTCTTCAGAAATCGATCCAGCCCTTTCAATTAGAGGGACGGTTTCCTTTGGCAGTTCAAAGGCCTCTGGTCCCTCGGCAGCTGGTGCAGCCTTGGGGGCTGGCGCAGACTTCACCTCGGCTGCCGGCTCTTTCTTCTTGACAACCTCTGGTTCAGGAGCTGCCTTTTCCTCAACAACCGGCTCCGGCCTGGCTTCTTCCTCGGCTGGCTTGACCTCTATCTTCTCTTCTGCCGCGGGTGTTTCAACAGGAGCTGCCTCAGGCTCAGGCATTGCCATTTCCGGGGCCTTTCCAGATTCTGCCTGGGAAAGCCCTCTCTTGGCCTTTTCGTTGTCGGGTTCAATAGCCAGGGCCTGCTTGAAGGTTTCGATGGCTCCCTGAAAATCGCCTTTCAACATTTGCAGATTGCCCCTGGCAACCAGCCGAATAACCCATTTACGCTGCCACTCTTCCGCAGTTAGTCCTTCTGGAACCGGGGGCAGACCTGCGAGTTCGGCAGGAGCTTCCGGCTCTGGCGGTGGCGGCGGCGCCTCAGCCACAGGCTCTCGTGTTGCAACAGTTGGTTCTGGTTCAGGTTGAGGCGCAGGCGCAGGCTCGCTTGGAGGTGCCGCCGGAACTGCCTGCGGCTCTTCTCCTGCAAACAGCATGAATTCTGCTTCCAAAAATCGCCTCAACGCCTCATATTGCTCATCGCTCAAACCCAGCGCCTTTTTCAGCGCATCCAATCCCATATGCAGGCTGTTCAAGACTGCCTGTTCCCTGGGGGTTAAAGCTGCACCGGCAGGCGCTGCAATTGCAGCAGCCTGTGCAGCGGGCTGGCTGGCTACCATCTCTTTTGGCTGGCTTTTTGCTGTCTGAAGCTCTGATGCAAGCTTTTTGACCTCAGCCTCTTTTTGGCTGGCCATGCGTTTTGCCTCCTCAAGCTCTTTCTTTATCTGTTCCATTTCCGCTGACAAGCGTTCTTTCTCTTTAAGTACCAATTTTCTTGAGGCATCTGCCTCCTTTTTGGCCGTGTCGATTTGCACCTGTAGTTCTCTTTCAGCCGCCTCCTTGGCCTTTTCAACCGCCGTTTCAACAGCAGCTCTGTCCATAAGCACAGGTTCTATCCCAGTGGGCTCAGGCCTTGGACCGAGTTTGGCCCTGGACACTATCTCAGGTACAGCTTCTTCCCATTCGATGGCCATTATATGAACGCCGGCCACACCTGGTATCTCTTTGACCTGATTGATAATGTCCACACATATATTGATGCCTTCCTCTTTCTTGTCAGCGGCATCTTCCAGACGCTGGATCACCTCATCTGTCACGTCCAGGCCTGGCACAAACTTTTTCATGTAACGGGCCATGCCCAGGGATTTCGGCGGCGTCACGCCTGCAAGGATGTAACATTTCTCATGTATCCCCAGATCGCACACCATCTCCATGAATTTCTTGAATTTTTCTACATTGTAGATGATCTGTGTCTGGACAAAATTGGCTCCAGCATCCACCTTCTTTCCGAGACGAACAGCCCTGAACTCAAAGGGATCCGCAAATGGATTTGCAGCGCAGCCCAGAAACAGCCGGGGCTCATGGGACTTTATCTCCTCGCCGCACTGAAATTTGCGATCATCCCGCATTCCTTTCATCATCGACAGGAGCTGAATGGAATCCATGTCGAAGACTCCTCTGGCCTGGGGATGATTGCCGAATTTCTGATGGTCACCAGTAAGACACAGCAGATTTTTTATGCCAAGAGCACTTGCCCCCAGGATCTCTGCCTGTATTCCAATGCGGTTCCTGTCCCTGCATGTCATCTGCATGACAGGCTCGACACCTTCTGAAAGGGCCAAAAGCCCGGCTGTTAGGCTTGACATCCTAACTATAGCAGTCTGACAGTCTGTAATGTTGACTGCATCCACATGGCCCTTTAAGATCCTTACCTTTTTGCGAACCACCTCTGGATCACCGCTCTTTGGCGGACCAAGCTCGCCTGTTACAGCAAAGCGACCAGATGTGAGAATATTTTCCAGATTGCTGTTTGCTATCACGGCAGCAAATCCTCCCTTACCCTGCGCCTCGGCCCGGCATCTCCAGCAGGTGACCAATCGCGAATAGGCATGATCTCTTTGAGGCGGTCCGCCTCTCCCTGCTCCTGTAAGCGCTCATGTATGAAGTGCCAAACGCACGGCGTATCCGGATGGATCTCGCACCTGCCTCCCTGGGAACCTCCGCAAGGCCCGTTTGAAAGCCGTTTGGCACATCTGGCCACTGGACACAGCCCGCCGGTGAGATGAAGCACGCATGAGCCGCAGCCGGCACACATTTCTTTCCATTCCCCGCTGCTCAGGTTAGCACCGTAAAAAGTGGTGTTTACTCCAGGCAAAACCTTAACGCCTGGACAAAGATCTGCGATAAAATTCACCCCTACGCCGCAAGCCATGGAGAGCACAGCGTCATATTTTTTCCCCTCTTTTTTAAGGGGTTCTATATATTCGGGATCGCACTGGCGTATGTAAGTGGTGGCCTCTATTTTGATGGGTTCACCTGCAAGCTTCTTTCCAAGCCGGATGGCAGAAGCCATGATTTCCACTTCCTTGTCTCCGCCAGCCGAACAAACGGCAACGCAGCCACGGCAGCCCAGGACAAGAAGCTTTTTCACCCCGTCCAGCATGTCCAAAATTTCATTCATGGATTTACGTTCAGCTATTATCATGACCGACCTTCCATAGTGCTCAGTCTCATCTTAAGCTCCCTGGCTGCCTCGACTATGGGCTCTGACTCGCCTCTTGGCACAAAGACCATTTCAAGCCTTTCTGGTTGAAGGCCCAACTCTTCGAGTATTTTCCGGGCATATTGTACGCGTTTGGCTGCCCGTTTGCTTCCGGACAGATTGTGACATTCGTCGATCTGGCAGCCAGCCACAAATACTGCCTCAGCCCCCTCGGTAAAGGCATCCAATATGGCCGGGACCTCAAGCCTGCCGGTACATGGAAGCCTCTTGAAAGCAACATCCTCAGGCACCAAACCCCGCTCTTTTAACATTTCTGGCTCTACTGAGACTGTATAATTGCAGCAAAAGCCAACGATTCCAGCACTTGCCCTTTTCTTGCTTTTTTTCCTTGCCATCCTCTCTACTATGCCTCCTGGCTTCCCCGCTGCTCCAGTGAAGGAGCCAATTTTATGGCCTCTGCCGGGCATTCGAGGACACATATGCCGCATGCCCTGCAAAGGTCCGGCTCGATAAAGGCATATCCCTCGTCAATGATATGAGGTGCAGCAAAGGGACACAATCTCACGCATGTCAAACAGGCTACACACTTGCCTGGATCAACCACCGCGGTGAGACCGAGATCAACCATCCGCTCCATGTCTACAAAGCC
>JALVPX010000125.1 GCA_027031565.1 Deltaproteobacteria bacterium
GTTCCAAAGAGAATTCGCCTCTTTGCAATATTCCAGGGCGGCGTCTATATACTCCTGGGCATTCTGGAACTGCCTTTTTTCAGGGGCTGCTGCATGCCCCGGACGTACCGGCTCATAGGCCTCGGAAGGTTCGGCGCCACTTTTTCCCTTACCGTCCTGTATACAAACAGGACCCGCCTCTTCGGTAGGCACATTATCCAGGCCGCTGTTTTTCTGGGCAGGCGTGGCTGACGCCTCTTCTGAGGGCGGGCTCTTGGGCGCACAGGCACCCACCGCAAGAAAAAGGCCCAATAAAAAAAATAAGATAAATAATCGTTTGGAATAATTTTTACACATTTTTTACTGTATTATCGTTGAGAAGAGCAATTTCCGTGCCTGACCAGGGCTGATACCATGAACAAAACCTGGTGGAGATGGCCGGGATCGAACCGGCGGCCTCCACGTTGCGAACGTGGCGCTCTCCCAACTGAGCTACATCCCCACAACCTCATTTTACCATATATAATCGGCAAACAGCGCTGCTCCTGTGAGGGCAGCAGAAGTTCGCCTGATCTTTTTTGGAGCCGGCAAGCGGAGTCGAACCGCTGACCTGCTGATTACGAATCAGCTGCTCTACCAACTGAGCTATGCCGGCTCAAAGGTGCGCATTGTATTTATCATGGGTGTGTATAAATGGTCAACCCGGCTTTTGGACATGGGTACACTGTCCAATATGTGCCTTTGCCCTGGTGGCAGGGCAGAAGGGCAGCGTCAAATTTTCAACAAAAAACGCTTTATCTTTTTTGTAGAGGTCTTTGGAAGTTCCTCGTTTCTGATGATAAACGATTTCGGCCTCTTGTATGCAGCCACCCTGCGAAGGCGCTTCCTCGCCTCTTTTATTACAAGCTTTTCCACCTCTTCTTCGCTCGGCATCCTGCCGCTGCAAACTGAGGCAATGGCCTCGGCATCGGGCACTAGAAGCGCCCGCACTTCCTCGCCTCCATTGGGCATGGGATGGCCATAGACCATGGACTCCAGGATGAACGGACTCTTGTTTATTTCCGCTTCCACCTCTTCTGGATAAATATTTTTTCCAGCCGGGCTCACAATTAGATTTTTGGCCCGTCCGGAAATGTAAAGATAGCCCTTTTCATCCTGGTAACCCAGGTCGCCTGTCCTCAGCCAGCCGTCCTGGTCCAGTACCTCCTGTGTTGCCTGGGGATTGCGGTAGTAGCCCTTCATAATCATGGACCCCCTAAACGCGAGTTCGCCCACGCCTGAAGTATCGGGATTGAGCACCTTCACTTCCACGCCTGGAAGCGGAAGGCCGATACTGCAATCAATCGCTGCCTTTTCAGGGTTTACGCTCAATACCGGGCTTGCCTCGGTCAGGCCGTAACCTTGTATCAAATTTATTCCCAGGCGCCTGAAGCCCTTGGGCACATCGGGATGAAGGGGTGCTCCCCCAGCCACTAGCATGCGGATGGAATCAAGCCCTGCCTTCTGCCTCAATCCCTTGAAGACGATCCTTCCCAGGCCATGGCGCCCTGCGCGTTCAGCAGCTGCCACCAATGCATTCATGCCTTTAAAGGCCAAACGAACCTTCACCGGCCTCTGTTTGACCGCCCTGTGCATGCCCTCCAGCATTTTTTGAAACAGCAGGGGAACCCCGAACATCACGGTTGCCCTGCTTGCCTTGAGGTCCTCTATGATGTCCCTTGATTTCAGGCTACGTGCAAATGTTATGTGGGAGCCGGTATGAAGAGGCAGCAGGAAGCCTGCCGTGCACTCAAAGGTGTGATGCATCGGCAGCACAGACAAGAAGCGCTCTCCATTTATATGAAAGGCCTTGGAACAGGCAAGTATGTCTGAGACCACATTCCAGTGGCTCAGCATCACTCCCTTCGGAGCGCCCGTGGTTCCAGACGTGTAGATCAGTGCAAGCAGGTCGTCAGGTTGAACCCCGACAGGCCTCTTGGACGAAAGCTTGCCCCTGCCTTCGAGCTCACTAAAGCTCATGAGCCCCATATCTTGTTCCTCAGGCTGGGCCTTGTCGAGGACCACTATGTACTCAGGCCTCGGATAATCGGACCTCGTGTCCAGTATGGCATCCAGGAACCTGGGCGCCACAAAGGCCAATCTTACCTCTGCATCTGCAATAATATGGCGTATTTCATTTTTGCTCAGTAAAGAATCCACTGGAACACAAACCGCCCCAATGCTGGCAGAAGCAAGATAGGCCATTGCCCATTCTGGGGAATTAGGCCCCAATATGGCGCACTTGTCTCCTGGCCCAATTCCCAGTGAGGCCAGGGCCCTGGCCACGTAACCCACCTTTTCCCCTAGCTGCTCATAGGTAAAAGTCCTTTCCTGCCCGCCCTTTCGGTCTGTCAGGGCGGGCCTTGATCCATATTGCTCCACCGAGCGTGCCAGCAGTTCCGGAATGGTTCCGGGATGGCCTTTTTTCTCTGCTCCCATACCGCCTTAGTTAGAATGTCCAGCGCAAATCGAGGTTGGCTATGTGTGCATCGCCCTCGTATGTTCCAGACAAGGTGGGAGTAACCAGGGAGGTCTTGCTGTCTTCCATGTGCAGATAAGTATAGGCAAGATCACAACTGAAATTTCCCAGATTGTAACCCAGGCCCAGGCTGAAGAGGTGACGGTCATTGGTTGGAAGACTTGGGTCGCGGTATTTGTCATCTATTGGTGAACGGTCATAGACATAGGAACCGCGGAGCAGCCAGGAAGAATTCAGCTCGTACTCGGCTCCAAATCTTACTGCATAATCGTCGTGCCACTGCTTGGGCACGGAAACAGTGCCTGGAATCCCCTTTCCAGGCGCCTTTTCATATATGAAATCGAGTGATTCATACGATGACCAGCGCGTCCATAAATAGTCCAGGGAAAGGGTCAGGTTTGGGATCATGGTGGTGGTGACCCCTACTGCTACCGTGGCCGGAAGGCGCAATTTCAAATCCACCCTGGAAGTGGAAAAGGCCGGAGCCACAGGGCCAGGCACATCCCAGTACTTCGCCTTACCCTCCAGTTCAAGCACAACCTCAGACCGGTATATCACTCCTATGGACCAGTCTTTGAACGGCAGCAGCATGGCAGAAAGCATGTAACCGCCTGCGTTGTCGCCGCCCTCTATCTCAGTCCATATCTCTGAACGCACTGGCGGCACATATATGGAACGTTGAAGCTCTGCATCACCTCTTACGATCTGCAAGCCGGCTCCAACTGCAAAATGGTCGCACAACTTTACCGAAGCCGAAGGAGTGAGAAAGGCAGTGCGCAGTTCTGTTTTTACGGCATAAAATCTGCCAGGCCAGTCAGTATCCCATTCCGTCTCAAGCCCATAGGGGTAATTGAATGAAAGGCCGAGACCCACCCTTTCATTGAGCTTGTATGCCGAATAGAAATAGGGGACCGGGTAAACCTTGTCCTGCATGTCCGGGTCATTACCTCCAGGCATGTCCAGTTCCATGGACGGAACAATTGCCGCAACACCGGCAACAAGCTCGTTATGAGACATAAACGGCAGTGCAGCAGGATTGAACCAGGCGCTCTCAGCTACATTGAGCCTTGCCGTCATGGCAGAGCCGTTCCCCATGCTCCTGGCAGAAAGCTCATTGAAGAGCTGAAAACCTGCGCCGTGGACCCAGCCCGGCAAGGCCAGGAGTACCAAAAAGACAAAACAAACGATCCTTGAGATCCCCTCCCTTAGAGATTTCATGCGCTTACCCTCCATGTTTGCTTTTTGTTTTGAAACCGCCCCTGAAAACTGGATGCAACAAGAAGGACAATTTTCAAGGACGTCCTCAAATCCAGATTATGCACCTTTGCAGCATAAGCTGGATCAAGTTTCTATGGAATCGCCCTCCACCACCTTTTCCTTAATTGCAATGTCTCCTTCGCCAAACAAGGTCTTTTTGAGCCATTTTGTGGCAAAATCGAGCAATGCAATATCATCCTCCTTCATTTTATTGAGCTGATCCTCTGGCACGTCAAACACGTCCAGAAAACGGCTTTCAAAAACGAATCTCCTGAAGGCATCCAGGTTGTAACACGCCATGAAAAACATCTGCAAGGTCTTGTCCGGAATGGTCACAAAGGGCCCCAGGGATTTTCTTTTCAATATCAGCTCTATCCAGCCTGCATTGACATCATCGTAATCATCCAGCCCCTGATTGGTGCGCCACTCCGCAACCGTACGCTCCTCGCCCAGGTCATGACCCAGGCAATGGCCCTCCTTTATCAGGGCGAAAAATCTCTCATCAGCAGCCTCGTCCTTGTTGTGAAAAATCCCGGCCCCGATAGGGTAGTAACGGCAGGTAGCCGGCCTTGCGTCATAAATGCTGCATCCTTCTTCTTTTGTAAGAAATGGACAGGTCTTGTCCTCGTCTTCCAGCGTCTTCAAAACAGGCACAGGGAGTTCGGTATTGTCGATCTTGCCCGGTCTTGTAAACCCTGCGAGAAATTCGGCCGAATCCATTTCGAGTTTATTTTTGATGCGTATTATGTCGCATGGGGTGAGAATTATGTAAATGTCCCTGCAGCACTTGGTGAAACAGGCCATGTCTTTGTCGCAGGTGAAGGTAAATCTGGACTGCAAGCCCAATCTTACAGGCGTAATCAGTTCCTTTTTGTCTTTTGGAGCGTACATTTGGCTTATTCCTCTCGATTACCTGTTATTGTCTGATTCTGCCGGTACTATAATAAAAAAAACGACCAGGCGACAATCAATATTTTCCGTTTGCCCTCTCCAGCACAACGAGCCTTCTCTTTGGATCAGGGCTTTGGAAGTTGTCCCCTTTTTTTTAGACAGTTGGTATTGTTCGCTTTCAGAGTTCTCTTTGACTATATGGATATGGCTGCCTCTAAGTTGTAAGTTGTTTGCCAGTCCCAGATTTTCTTTTTAGGGAGGAGGAAATTGACACAAAGACCATGGAGGGATAGACGGGTTTTTCAACTTTCCGTCTTAAGACTCGCTATTCTTGCCTTTTTTCAAGTCTTGTTGCTGTTTCCTTTTA
>JALVPX010000126.1 GCA_027031565.1 Deltaproteobacteria bacterium
TATCTGCTGCTCGTAGTCCGGGCCGCCTGTCCTCCAGACACTCGTGGCCGAGGTGTACGGCCCGGACTACGAGCAGCAGATAGGCGTGGCCCGCAGGATCATGGACATATTTGAAAACACAGAGGGCGTGGTGGATGTGGACTGGTATATGACTGATCCCCAGCCTGAATACAGGATCTCAGTCAACAGGGACAAGGCACTGGCCCTTGGGATTCCCCCTGCCAAGGTGCTTTCAGTAGTCCAGGCTGCCGTAAAGGGAACAGTGGCCGGGCTGCTGCACGATGATGGCGCCAAGGAAGATGTGGACATCCTGGTCCGCTTCCCCAGGAACAAGCGATCCCAGGCCCACGAAATCGGCGGCATCAAGTTGAGGGCTGCAGATGGCCACCTGGTGAGCCTGGCCGAGATCGCATCCATTGGAAAGGGTTCGACATATCATCCCATTTATCACAAGAACCTCCAGCCCGTTGTTTACGTAACAGGCGATGTAGCCGGCGAGGAAGAAAGCCCTGTATATGCCATACTAAAGATGAACAAGGAGCTTGAAAAGCTGGTGACGCCTGCCGGCACCAACCTGGAGCTTTTTTATACCAGGCAGCCCTTCACCACCAAGGGCTGGGCCATGAAGTGGGACGGCGAGTGGCACATCACCTACGAAGTGTTTCGTGACATGGGCGGGGCCTTTGCCGTGGTAGTAGTGCTCATCTTCATACTGGTTGTCGGATGGTTCAGGTCCTATTCAGTTCCCCTGGTTATCCTCTCGCCCATACCATTGTCTCTCATAGGCATAATACCTGCCCATGCCTTGATGGGGGCCTTTTTCACTGCCACCTCCATGATAGGCTTCATTGCCGGTGCTGGCATAGTGGTCAGGAATTCCATAATCCTGGTAGATTTTATCGAGCTGCGCCTCAAAGAGGGCATGCCTTTGGGGGAAGCGGTCATAGATGCAGGCGCCATAAGGTTCAGGCCCATGCTGCTCACATCGTCGGCGGTGGTGGTGGGCTCCTTTGTCATCCTCTTCGATCCCATATTCCAGGGGCTGGCCATATCCTTGATGGCAGGTGAGATTGCTGCAACCCTTTTCTCAAGAATGGTGGTGCCCATTCTCTACTACCTGGATCACAGGATCAAGGCGGAAAAGCGGCTGGTGCTTTGAGGCGGCCTTTTTTGACCGGCCTTCAGCCCCATGAGAAAAATGATCCAAGGGGTCTGGTAACAGGTTTTTGATGCTCACCCTCAACCGCTATCTGAAAAAAAGATTTGGAGAACGGGTCCAGAAGATCCCCATAGACGCAGGCCTTACGTGCCCCAACAGGGATGGTGCCAAGGGGAGGAAAGGCTGCATCTACTGCGATCCAAGGGGTTCAGGAACAGGGGCTGCAGCAAAGGGCGTGTCCGTTGCCAGGCAGATGCGCCTTGGGATGGAGTGGGCTGAAAAACGCTACGGAGCCAGGAAGTTCATAGCCTATTTCCAATCTTATTCTAACACCTATGCCCCGCTGGAAAGGCTTGAGGAACTTTACACGCAGGCATTGCAG
>JALVPX010000127.1 GCA_027031565.1 Deltaproteobacteria bacterium
CCTCTGCAGGTTTTGGATCGTTGAAGGTGATGGCGGCAATGGAATTTTTCCCCATGATCTTGCATAGCGTGGACAAGTCAGCTTTTACCGACTGGAAACGGGTTAAGATTTGAATTCCTACAAATGTGGCCCCAGCGGCAAACAAGACCATCAGGCTGGTAGCCACCATCAACACCGTTATCTTTTTCGTAAAATCCAATCTAGTGAAAAAGTGACCAAGCATAACTCACCTTTTTACCTAACGTATGATTTTCCTAGCTAATTTGAGCAAACGGGAACTTATGGTTAACTCAGCTTTCTTTGCTGCTTTTATGTTTATGTCAAAGCGTATGCGTCTTTCATCCATCACCAATTCTATGACACCGCCGTCATGGACAAACCCTTCTATATCAGCAATTGTCAGAACTGGGTTTTCCGCGAATGTATCTAATACCCTCTTGACCTTCTTTTTTTCAGAGCTGGTTACGAACAATATATGGCAGCCCTTCGCATCTTTTGCCTCAGATACATGTTGCACCTTTAAGGGCCTGTTATGAAGTTTCTTGCCTTTTAAGGAATCAAAGGCTGCGTTAATAGGACCCTTGCCTAATATGCACAAAACCATTGGTTTGTCTGAGGTGTCTTCCTGGCTGTCAGGCCATTCAATGAATTTCGCAAAATTATAGACAAACGCAGCTTTGATGTAGTGAAGTTTGTCAGGACCGCCCTCCTGGCCGCAATTTCCAGGTGAAGCAGCACCAAAGGCAGCTATAAGGCACATTGCCGCCAGCATGGATAAGAATCTGGCCAAGGCCCCGGGCAACGTACTGGTGAAATGGGCCAGTATCCTTCCTAGGGGGTTTTGTGTCTTTCTGTTGTCACGCATGTCTGCCTTGCCGCCCCCTAAAAATGAAAGGTCAGGCTCGCATAGAAGCTGCGCTCAACTTCTGATGGATCCTGTTCCCAAAACATTGGCTTTATTTCCGGGTGGTGATTGTCAAATATGTTTTGGCCCACCAGGGAGAATTCCCATTTGCTGGATGGAGTCCATCCAAGGTGGACATCCATTGCCCAATAGGACGGCACCTTGATGCTCGGCAGATTCGAATTGAAACGCAGCCATGCATCCAGGCTCATATTGTCTCCAATCTTGAGCATGGAAAAGAGAGATAGTTGATGCTCCGGTGTCTTGCCCTCCTGTACCTTGTCATCATAATATTTTATGTAGCCGGTGGGATGAAGAAACATCTTTGTGTATGTGTAGGCAGCCTTCACTGTCCACCAATCCACTGGAGAATAGGACAGAGCCAGTTCCAGACCATAAACTTCACCTTTGAGACAATTGCTCACGATCAAAGATGATTCCAGATGGCTTACCGGCTGAGAGACTAATTCCGGCAGCCCCTCGGCAGGCGTTATGGTGGTGAGATTTGAATAATTGTCAAAATAGATTGAAAGATCAAATTTCCACTTGTTACCAGGGAAGTATCTATAGCCTGCTTCATACGCCCACAGCACTTCAGAGCGGAAATCTTCGTCCCCTTTCAAAAGCTTATAGG
>JALVPX010000128.1 GCA_027031565.1 Deltaproteobacteria bacterium
GCGGCTTCCAGTAAACACTCAAGGCGGCAAGATTTACAGTTGGAAAAAATTCAGGTTTGCCGCTGTGGCTTAGAAGCGGTGTAAATGTGATGAACAGCACCTTGATAAATACCGCAAACGCGCACGCCTTTACTGCAGTTGCCATGAACCCTGTTATGACGGCCGGGCTTCCTTCATACACGTCAGGGGTCCACATGTGAAACGGCACAAGGGCCATTTTGAAAAAAAGGCCTACCATTATCATGGCAAGGGCTGCCAGCACGGGCAGTTGATCATAACGCCCCGCCTTGGAAATGTATGTTGCGATCTCTGCCAGGTTGAGAGTCCCTGCAAAGCCATAAAGAAGGGCCAGGCCGAACAGGAAGAAGGCAGAACCAAAGCTCCCCAACAGGAAGTATTTCATGGCCCCTTCCAGGCATTTCACGTTTCTTTTCAAAAAGGCCACAAGCACATATACAGACAGGGACATGATCTCAAGGGAAATGAACATCATCAGCAGGTCAATGGACTGCACAAAGGCAATGGCTCCATAGATGGCAATGAGCAGGAGAACATAATACTCGCCGCGCACAAGCTTGTTGTTTCTCAAATAACCAATGCTGAGAAGGGTGACTATTATGCCAGAGAGCACTATCAAACAAGAGACGAAAACCGCAAATTTTTCAATTGAAAATATGCCAGTGAGAACCAGATCCTTTGCATTCCAATTTTGGTACATGAAGTGGAAAAGCACGGCAGCCAGAAATAGTGCAGTCAGCCAACCCAGCCTGTCGATGTGATCCGTTCTTTTATGGTAGGTATAGCGCAAGTCAAGCAATATCAGGCCCAATATCATGAAAACCAAGATTATTTGTGCCCCGGCCACATGCCAGAGTTCGCCAAGTGTGAAGGGGAAACCGCCCATTTTATCGCTCCTGTTTTTTCGCTCTGGAAAGATCCAAGGCCGTGAATCTGCTGCCCTCGATATTCCGGACAATTGCATGACCGGCAGGTGCTTCTACTTTTACCTGCCTTATGAACCTTTCTACAGATACGTGCATCTTTCCCAGGAAGAAGTTGGGATAAAGGCCGATCCAAAAGATTAGGATGATCAGCGGTGCCAGATAGGCAAACTCTCTCAGATTGAGGTCTTTGAGTAACAAGTTTTTTGGATTTTTTATTTCACCGTAAAAGACGCGCTGAACCATCCAAAGCATGTAAACCGCACCCAAAACCACGCCAGAAGCTGCCAGAACCGCAGCAGCCTTGTTCACCTTGAAGGCTCCCAGCAAGATGAGAAATTCGCCAACAAAACCATTCGTTGTAGGAAATCCTATGGAAGAGAGGGTTACTATCAGGAATATTGTTGAATAAACGGGCATCACCCTTGCGATCCCGCCATATTCTTCAATGAGCCTGGTGTGACGTCTTTCATAAATAACCCCCACCAGAAGAAAGAGCGCCCCTGTTGAAATACCGTGGTTTACCATTTGAAGGATGGAACCTTCCACGCCCTGTCCAGTAAGCACATAAAGCCCAAGCATGCAGTAGCCCAAATGTGATACCGAGGAATATGCCACCAGCTTCTTTATGTCTGGCTGTACCATAGCCACCAGGGCTCCGTATATGATCCCTATGATCGACAGAACTATAATGAGCGGGGTGAAATATGCAGACCCTTCAGGAAAAAGCGGCATGGCGAACCTTATAAAACCGTAGGTGCCCATCTTGAGGAGTATGCCTGCAAGGATTACCGATCCAGCTGTTGGAGCCTCTACGTGTGCATCTGGAAGCCACGTGTGCAAGGGAAACATTGGAACCTTTATAGCAAATGCGAGGGCAAAGGCAGCAAAAAACAGTATTTCATAGATCCTGGGGAGGCTGGTTCCGTACAAAGACAAGAGATTAAACGTGATTTCCCCGCTCGACTGTTTGTGGAAATAGACCAGGCCGATTATACACACCAGCATAAGCAGAGAACCCACCGCCGTGTACAAGAAGAATTTCACTGCTGCATAGATTCTGCGTTCACCGCCCCAAACCCCGATTATCAAGAACATGGGAATGAGCATTATTTCCCAGAACACATAGAAGAGAAAGAGATCGAGGGCCAGAAAGGTGCCCAGCATCGCAGACTCCAGAACGAGCATGGCCACCATGAATTCCTTGACCCTGTTCGTTATTGCCTTCCAGGTAGAAATGATGGTTACCGGGGTCAAAAACGTGGTCAGCATCACAAGCCAGAAAGACAGGCCATCCAAACCCATGAAATATGAAATGCCATACTTCTTGATCCACTCGTGATGCTCCACAAATTGGAACCCCGGGTTTGATGGATCAAATGCAAAGTAAAGCCTCAAGGATACAAAGAAGACCACCACAGATATCATCAACGCGATCCAGCGGATTACATCCTTCAAGGCATCACTTTTTTGCGGGATGGCCATGATGAAAGGTATGGCTATCAATGGAAGAAAGGTAATATATAAAAGTATTGGTTGTGTCATAGCCCGCACCCTACCTCATGTTCTTTAACGATAGCCCAGGAAAAAGGCCAATATCGCCACCAGACCAAGGAGCATATAGGCTCCGTAGGTCTGCATATATCCGTCATGGATCAGGCTCGTGCCAGCAGAAACACGCTTTACCAGCCAGCCCGGACCATTGACCCCGATCTTGTCAATGCACAATACATCCACCACCTTCCATAAAAATACTGAGAGGTAGTAGATGGGTAGCACGAACATGTAGTAATAAATTTCATCTACATAATATTTGTTGTATACGAGCTGGTAGTGGATAGCATATTGTTTGGCCAGTCTTGCCGGCAGCTCATGGAAACGCCTAATGTATATGTGGAACGCCATGGCTATGCCGCCCAGGGCCACTGCCACGGAAAGTCCCATGAGTGACCATTCCAGCCAGGCTGGGTAATGATGTATCATGCCTTTTGTTGACACAATGTGTTCGGAATGCTCGAAAACGGGTTCAAGAAATGTCTCAAACAGGTTTGGTACAGGTGAGTGATGATTCAAGGCATGGCCTATAAGATGCGGAATGCCAATCCACCCCCCTACAACTGAAAGTGCAGCCAGGATTATCAATGGCACCGTCATCGATGGTGGAGATTCGTGCAGGTGGTGCGCCTGTTCTGGAGTCCCCCTGAAATCACCGTGGAATGTCATGAAAATGAGGCGGAACATGTAAAATGCAGTAATACCTGCCCCCAGTGTCCCCATGAACCAGATGATCTTGCCCATTGCAGGGAAATAAGGGTAGGTAAAGGCCTTCCAGAGTATTTCGTCCTTGCTGAAGAAGCCAGCCAGAGGGGGCAGGCCTGCGATGGCCAGGGTTGCCAGCAGCATCGTCACATAGGTAATGGGCATCTTTTTGGCAAGGCCGCCCATGTTCCTCATGTCCTGATCGCCCCCCATGGCATGAATCACGGAACCGGAGCATAGAAACAGGCATGCTTTGAAAAAGGCGTGGGTCATGAGGTGGAATATGCCTGCCCAGTAAGCTGTAACACCTACGCCGATGAACATGTACCCCAACTGGCTCACTGTGGAATAGGCCAGAACCTTTTTTATGTCATTTTGAAGTATGCCGATTGTGGCGGCAAAGAGGGCCGTGGCAGCGGCAACAAGCGCCACGACCAAAGATGCAGTAGGGGCCAGGGTATACAATATGTTGCTGCGCGCAACCATGTATACACCAGCGGTTACCATGGTTGCAGCATGGATCAAGGCTGAAACCGGTGTCGGGCCTGCCATGGCATCGGGCAGCCAGACATAGAGCGGGATCTGGGCTGATTTGCCTGTAGCGCCCACGAAAAGCAGCAAACAGATGGCAACCACCACAGGGGCATTCAGCAGAAGATGGCCCTGTTCAAACAGGTGCAGCGCTTTTGGAAATACCTCCAGATAGGAAAGAGAACCAAAGGTCCAAAACATCAGAAACATGCCGAGGGCAAATCCGAAATCGCCGATCCTGTTAACAATAAAGGCCTTTTTGCCTGCCTCGGCATTTTCCATCCCTTTGTACCAGAACCCTATTAAAAGGTATGAAGCAAGGCCGACGCCTTCCCAGCCCACGAACATCACTAAGTAGTTGGCTCCCAGGACGAGACAGCACATGAAAAAAACGAACATGTTCAAATAGGCAAAATAGCGCCAGTAAGACTCGTCTTCATGCATGTAGCCAGTGCTGTATATATGAATCAGGAAACCCACCCCGGTCACGACAAGGATCATCACGCCCGACAGCTGGTCCAACAAAAAGTTCACTTCAACCTTGAAGGCACCTACAGACATCCATGTCCACAGGTGATTCACGAGCTGTCTTTGATGCGGATCGAGTTGCAGTAATTCATTGAAAGAGAGGAGGGATACGAGAAATGCAGATCCAACGCTCAGGCATCCAATCATGGAAACCATGGGCTTGCCGATCCTCTTGCCGACTAGACCGTTAATTAAAAAGCCTATAAGGGGGAAAAGGGGTATTAAGTAAAGATAATCTGCCATGACAGCTCCCTGTGCCTATCAACCCTTCATTATGTTGAAATTATTTATATCCACATTCTTCAGATGCCTGAACAATGCTATCAATATGGCCAGGCCCACGGCCACCTCCCCTGCAGCAACTGCGTATATAAAAAGGACCATTACCTGGCCTGAAAGATCGGCCTTGTAATGCGAAAAGGCCACTAGCATCAGGTTTACGGCATTCATCATCAGCTCAATGGACATGAAAATCAGCAGGGTATTCCTCCTGACCAGGACGCCGAGGGTTCCCAAACCGAAGAGCAGCACAGACAATGCGATATAGTGATTCAGCGTGACCGTGGTGATATCCATGTCAAATCCTCTTTTTTGCCAAGTAAATCGCGCCGACAAGGGCTGCCAGCAGCAGCACCGACACCACCTCGAAGTGGAGTATGAATTTTTGTACCAGCACAATGCCCAGCTGACCCGGGTTGCCAAATTTTTCCGGAAGCTCCTTTGCCCCAATCATATCTGAAAGTCCTTTTGTGCCTATTCCCAGAAAAATCATCAGACCTACGGTGAGCACTGCTCCCATGAAACGGTTGGAACAGTTTACCTGAGACTTTTTTATCTTTTCGCCTGGGCTCATGAGCAGCATGACCACGAACAAGACGAGCACGAGAATGGCACCTGCATAAATAGTGACTTGAAACACTGCGACCAAGGGGGCGTTCAGGTGCAGATACAGGGCAGCCATGGCTATGAAAACCGTCAGCAGGCCCATAGCGCACGGAAGGATGTCTTTGTAGGTGATTGTAAAGAGGCCTCCTCCAAGAGCCATAACAGCAAAAATCCAAAAATACCAGTCCATTTGATTACGCCTCCTGCGCCTTGCTGCCTTTTTTGTCCCCTGATTTCAAGGACTTTTTCTCTTTGGCCCCGGCAACAGGAACCTTCTTTCTCGGTGGCTTGAGATTTCCCGAATCAAGGGCCGCCTTGAAATTATTAATCAGCCTTTCCTTGGTGATAATGCACTCCTTCCCTTCATATTGGGCAAGCTCATACCCCTGCCCGAGGACTATGGCACTTTTGGGGCATGTTTCCTCGCAGAAACCGCAGAAAATGCACCTCAACAGATCTATTTCGAAGGATGCAGGGTAAAACTTCCCTGCATATTTTTCCTCCTCCCCTTCTTTAACCTTCCCTTTTTTCACGGTTATGCACTGCGCTGGGCATACGCGGGCGCACATTCCGCAGGCTATACATTTTTCGCGCCCCTTTTCGTCCAGAGAAAGCATGTGTTCGCCGCGAAAAACAGGGGCTATCTCCCTTCGGTCCCATGGATATTGCCAGCATGTTGGAACTGTGTGCGGGCCTGGTTTGAGAGATGCCCTGAAATTGAAGATAAAGTGCTTCCAGGTGAGGCCCAGCCCCTTTAGGATCTCTACCAGATATATCCTTTCTCCCAGAGTATATTTCCTTTGCACAACCGGTTTAGCCATAGTGCCGGGCTCCTACACTGTTATTTGTATTAAAAATGCAGTGACAAACAGGTTCAAAAGGCCGAGCGGTATAAGCGACTTCCAGCCAAGGCCCATCAGCTGATCAAACCGGAACCTGGGAATGGTCCAGCGTACCCAGACGAAGAGCCAAAGGAAAAAGGCGCATTTCAAGAAGAAAACCAGAAATGATACGATACCGTAAGCCAGCGGCCCGAGGTATGAACTCATATCCACATACGGTATGTGCCATGCCCCAAAGTAGATGGTGACCATAAGGGCAGACAAGGTGTACAGGTTCACATATTCCCCAAACAAATAAAGGCCAAGCCTCATGCCCCCATATTCAGTATGATAGCCTGCCACTAATTCACTCTCCGCTTCTGGCAGATCAAAGGGAACCCTGTTGGCTTCGGCATAGGCAGCCACAATAAATACCAGGAAGCCGAGGGGCTGCTTGAAAATTCCCCAGTTAGGGAGAAAGCCCAAAAAGGTGCCTGCCTGGTCCAATGAAATTTCCCTCAGGCTGAAACTGCCATATGTCATGCAAACGGCAAGCATTGCCAGGCCAAGGGGCACTTCATAGGAGAGCAGTTGGGCAGTGGCGCGGAGGCCTCCTAGCAGAGAATATTTGTTGTTGGACCCCCATCCTCCGACTACGAAGCCGTAAACAGCCAAAGATCCCACGGCCAATACAAATAGAAAACCGATGTTTACGTCGGCTACTTGTAGCACGATTTCTTTGGCGTTTATGACTATCTTGTCACCAAAGGGAATTACTGCATAGGCAGAAAAGGCCTGAATCGCGAAAAGCACTGGCCCCAGCGTGAACAAGATCTTGTGGGCATGCTTGGGGGCAAACTCCTCCTTAGTAAAGAGCTTTATGCCGTCTGCCAGGGGCTGAAAAAGCCCAAAGGGTCCGGCTATGTTGGGGCCCAGCCTGTCCTGGATCAAGGCCGACCCCCTGCGCTCAACCCAGGTCATGATGGTGGCAATCAGTAGGGTCCATGACCATATAAACACAACTTTTATAATCGCTATTGTCCATTCGTTCATACAGGCCGGCCTCCTTTAACGGTCAAGCTCGCCAGCGATGATATTCAAGCTGCTTAAACAGGCTATGAGGTCTGAGATCATCTCGCCCTGAATCAGTTCGTCAAAGGCCTGAAATATCATGTAGCAGGGAGGACGTATTTTGATCCGGTATGGCTTGTCTGTGCCGTCACTCTTTATATAAAAGCCCAGTTCACCGTTGGGTGACTCGATGGCATGATAGACTTCTCCTTCTGGTGGTTTGATGATCTTGGGCACCTTTGCCATCAAGGGCTCGTTGGGACCAAGCTGCTTGTACAAATCAAAGGCCTGGTCAATGATCTTCATTGACTCCTGCATCTCAATCATCCTGATCATGTAACGATCGAACACATCACCATGTTTTCCCGTGGGAACGTCAAAATCGAATTGGGAATAGAGGGAATATGGTTCATCTTTACGCAGATCCCGCTTTACTCCGCAGGCCCTCAGGCATGGACCCGTAAACCCCCAGCTCAAGGCATCTTCAGCAGAAATCGGAGTTACGCCTATGGTACGATCCATCCAGATCCGGTTATGCGTCAAAAGCTTATCGGTTTCATCAATCGCCTTTTCCAACCCCTTCTTCAATTCATGCCAGCGTGTTTCAAAGTCTTCCGGAAGGTCTGACTCCACTCCGCCTATACGGCCAAATGTATTGGTAAGCCTTGCCCCGTTGTACCATTCGAAGATCTCGTAAATCTCTTCACGCTGGATAAAAAGATAGAAAAACGGGGTGAATGCCCCCAGGTCCACACCTAGGATTCCCACGAGGACAATATGATCGGCTATCCTGGAAAGCTCAGTCATGATAATACGTATAAGCTGAGCCTTTACCGGCACTTCCACTCCCATCAGCTTTTCAACCGCCATTTCATAGGCTACATTGTTGGCGATTGCTGAACAGTAGTTTAGGCGGTCAGTTATAGGAATGAATTGATGATAGGTGAGGTTTTCCCCCAGTTTTTCCACGCCCCTGTGTAAGTAGCCGATTTCAAGATCAGTGCCCAGCACCGTCTCGCCGCTCACATAGGCGATTGCCCGCAATGTACCATGCATTGCCGGGTGGGAGGGGCCGACGTTGATTGTAACGTAATCCTCGCTGGCTATCCTTTGTTTAACCGGTCCCATTAACGCTCCCTCCTCTTTTGGGGAATCTCACGTGACAAAGGCTGCCCCGTTGCCTTTATCAAGTCCAGTGCCCTTCGCCTTCCGGCTCATAAATGAGATGCCTTTCCTCTCCCATCCCCTCCAAGGGGTAGTCCTTTCTCAATGGATGTGCCGGAAACTCGTCCCACATAAGCAGCCTGCGCAGGTATGGATGGCCCTCGAACCTGATGCCAAACATGTCGAAGCACTCCCTTTCAGGCCAGTTGGCGCCCTTCCACAAGGAAGTGATGCTTTGCACTTTCAGATCATCCTCAGGCACCCTTATCCTTACCTGCAACCTCTCATTGGTATCTGGATTTAGAAGCAGATATATTACTTCAAACCTTGGCAACGCCGGTCTTTCCGGCTCAGGCGTTTCGTTTTCTTCTCCCTCTTTGTCCTTCTTTTTTTTCGCCTTTTTTGCCTTTGCCTCATATAAGGCGCTGTTATCCACGCCTACGATATCACTTAAAAAATTGAAACCCAATTCGTCTCTCAAGGAGCTTAGGCAGGAGACAATTTTATCCTTCGGCACTTCTGCGAAAATGCATCCTGCTGACTCTTCAAGGGCAATGAGATCGTTTTGCAAAAGCCGTGATACGCTATCTTTGAGTGCCATGTTGCAGTTCTCCCTTGAGCAGAACAGCCTTTTTGTGAAGAGGGTGATCCTTCTCGATCTTTTCTATCAATTTCAACAGGGCATACAAAAGTCCCTCCGGCCTTGGCGGACACCCAGGAACATAAACATCCACAGGAATGACCTTGTCTATACCCTGCAATGTGGAATAGGTGCGGAAGACCCCGCCGCTACAGGCACAGGCCCCCATGGCTATGACCCACTTGGGCTCGGCCATCTGGTCGTAGATACGCTTTAATATCGGCACCATTTTTTTTGTTATTGTGCCAGCTTCAATCAAGACGTCTGCCTGGCGCGGAGAAAAGCTGGGCCTTTCCGCCCCGAAGCGGGCCATGTCATAGCCGGAAGCCAGGGCAGCCATCATCTCGATGCCGCAGCAGGCGGTCCCATACGGAAGCGGCCACGGAGAGCGCTTTCTGCCCCAATTAATGAGTTGTTCTAGTTTGGTAAGGAGCCACCCGTCTCCACTATAGGCCTCTATAGCCATTTTGCCCCCTCCCCTATTCACGCTCTATTCCCCGTTTGATAATCGCATAAAACAGGCCAACCAATAAAATGGCCACAAAAATAAACACCTCAAAAAATATGGCCCATCCCTGTCTGGCAAATACCTGATAACGTATGGCTACGGGATAGAGCAGGATCGTCTCGATATCGAAGATAAGAAAGAGCACGGCAACGACATAATATCTCAGGCTGAAACGTTTGTGAGCCGGGTCCAGAAGCGGGACACCGCATTCGTAAGTCTCCAGCTTCTTTGGTTCTGGCCGAAGCGGGCCTAATAAGGCGGATATGATGAGCATTGCCGAAATGGCCAGGAAGGACATGCCAACATAAAGAAAGATGGTCTCAAATCCATTCACCTTCTGCTCCCTCCCAAAGGGGCTAGAGAAACGCTGCCCTGTCAAAGCATCAGAAACAACAACTTAATAATTAATTGCTAATCTAAAAGTTGCTGTTCTGATTTTCAAGGATCAAACAAGGGTTAATTTTAAAAAAACTATGGCTAACGCATTTTATTTCGAGATTGCGCTATATATCACAATCTCGACCTAATCTATATTCCAGCACTTTGTGATTGTCAACACAAAATTGAATGGGTATTCATTTTTTTTTCTGGAACAAGGGCTGTTTATGGCCTGTAATATTTTTGTAACATATTTAACCCAATTTTTACTTTAATATTTGTATAGTTTTTTTAAAATTAGTATTATAAGAGATAGTCTGATATGACCTTCACAGGCATTTGTGGATTTTTTAACAGGAGCCTGCGTTTTAGCGGGCACTGGTAACGAGGAGGGCCATAAGTGCAATCTTACAACACTCATGTAAAACGTATAGTCCTATTATTGGCCATCATGGCCTTGGTCGGCTATGGAGCAAAAAAGGTCTTGACACCAAGTACCTTTGGTGAATATGGCCACTACAGGGGGGCAGCCATTGAAAAAGAGGCTAACAGGCCTCTAAAGCACATGACGAACTACTCATGCAAGAGCTGCCATGCCTTCGAATGGGAAATCCACGAGTATGGAAAGCACAAGACCATCTCCTGCGAATTCTGCCATGGCCCTTACGCCAACCACGTAAAGGATGGGAAATATGTAGGCAGGCTGCCGGTGAAAAAGGGGCTTGAAATCAAGACCCTTTGTATCCGTTGCCACAACAAGGAGATCAAGGCAAGGCCCAAGGATGTCATCAAGACCATTAAGATGCCTGATCACTTGAAGAGTCAGCACGTGCGCGAGGATCATATCTGCAACCAGTGCCACCACGTACACGCTCCATTGAGATACATAAACAGGGCGAAAAAGGTGCTGGGGTTACTTACAGGCAAGGAGGCAGGCAATGAAGGACGTTAAGGCTGCCATTAACAAAGACAGAAGAGAGTTTGTCAAAAAGGTGCTCAGGGGTTCTATAGCGGGTTCCCTGTTCCTGGTATTGCCTATGGGAGGAGAGGGTTCAATCCAGATCCCGGAACAGATCCCAGGCATAAGGGGCAAAGAATACGATATGTCCAAGCAACGCTTTGCTTTTATAGTTGACATAACCCGCTGTATCGGCTGCGGTTCTTGCTGTGTGGCAGACAAGCGGGAATACGATGTGCCAGATGGTCACTACAGGACATGGGTGGAACGCTACATCAAGGATTTTGACGACAATGTGTATGTAGATTGTCCAAATGGCGGGCTGGATGGCTACCAGAAGCCGCGTACGGACATCCCTGGGAAGATAAGGGACACGTTTTTCGTACCAAAGCTGTGCAATATGTGTGAAAGGCCGTCTTGTGTGCAGGTGTGTCCGGTGGGTGCCACCTTTAAGACACCCGACGGGTTTGTGTTGATAGACAAAGACTACTGCGTAGGCTGCGCTTATTGTATTCAGGCTTGCCCCTACTCCGCACGTTTTCTGAATCCAAAGACCAAAACAGCAGACAAGTGCACATGGTGTTACCACAGGGTGCGAAAAGGCCTTCTTCCAGTTTGTGTCCATGTGTGCCCAGCCAAGGCAAGGAAGTTCGGTGACCTTAACGATCCAGAATCAGAGGTGAGCAAGATCCTTGCAAGCCCAGAGGTAATCACGGTCTTAAAACCAGACATGGGTAATCATCCTGCTCTCTACTATAAGGGCCTTAGAAGGGAGGTGGTCTAAATGACTGAAGCAGTTCATACTGGCATGGCAGCAAATATTCTCAACTATGTCTTTCCAAATGACCTGCACGTCCACTGGAGCCTGATGATCGTGCTTTATCCATATATAACCGGAATCATAGCAGGCGCATTCATCGTCTCATCACTTTACCACGTCTTCAAGGTGCAGGATTTGAAACCCGTTTCCCGCTACTCCCTTCTCTTTGCCTTGGCCTTTCTCGCATGTGCAACGTGGCCTCTTCTCAACCACCTGGGCCATCCAGAGAGAAACTGGGAGATGCTGATCACACCAAATCCAACATCTGCCATGGCAGGCTTTGGTTACATCTATTCTCTCTATGCCATCCTGTTGATATTTGAGGTGCTTTTTATCTACAGGCCTACAATGGTGGCCCTGAAGGCCCAATCCACTGGCAAGCTCAAGACGTTGTACAACATCTTGACCTTTGGTAGTGAAGACCTTTCACCGCGCTCGATAGCCCTGGACAAAAAGATTATCGCTTTCTTGGCAGCGGTTGGAATCCCGATGGCCTGTATACTCCATGGCTACGTGGGTTTCATATTCGGAGCGGTAAAGGCACGCCCCTTGTGGTCGTCTCCGCTGATGCCTGTCATATTTCTTCTCTCGGCTAGTGTTTCTGGAATTGCTGGGGTGATTTTCTCCTATGTATTGATACAAAAATACAAAGGCAGACCCGTTGACTCCAAGTGCGTTATCACTCTTTCTAAGTTTTTGTGGGGAGCCTTCATTATATGTTTTACCTTTGAAATGTTAGAAATATTCCAGCATTCTTATCTCAAAACACACCATTGGGACATGATCCATGGTCTCTTGTGGGGACCTCTAAAGACCTCCTTCTGGAGGATGCAGGTGGGAATCTGTTCCCTTATTCCGCTGTTCCTTCTTGGTATTCTGATCATATTTAAGGTCCGGGAAAAGGCCTTTGTTTTCTTTGCCACAATAGCCTCTGGATTGTTGTTGCTACAGGTGCTCCTCATGCGCTGGAACGTGGTGATCGGCGGTCAGCTCATGTCACGAAGCAGCAGAGGTTTTACTACATTTCACCCGGCTTTCTTTGAAAAGGAAGGAATCCTGCCGGCAATTTTGATAATGGCAGCCCCTTTGGTCATATTGTGGCTTCTTGGAAAGATTATGCCTATGTGGGAGGATAATCAGCCCTCTACAGAACCAACAACCAGGACATAAACAACTTGGTGGCAATTTTAAAAATTTTTTGAGAAAGGAGGGGGTAGTCATGATCTAGAAAACTTAATGTGCAGCCCGTTTTTTATGGGAGGCTTAGGCCTGAGTCATATCACCAAAATATTTTTAGGAGGAGTTAGATATGCACCTGAAAAAACTTGTGTTAATTGGATTGGTAATTTCGGCTTTCCTGGGCGGAAATGCCTTGGCTACGACGCAGCAATCCAAAGATGTCAAAAATCCAAAGGTTATTGAACTAAACAAAAAATGTATCACATGCCACCTGAAAGAAAACAAATCACTGGTCTTTCAGTGGGAAAATTCAGCCCACGCCGCTGCAAAAGAGGGCCAGGTGGCTTGTTACAACTGCCATGCCGCCGCTAAGGGTGATGAACTTGGTTATGACCATGAAGGGGCTTTCATAAAGACCATCTTGACCCCAACTGACTGTGCTTACTGCCATGAAAGAGAGGTCAAGGAGATGACCAATTCTCACCACGCCACCGCAGGTCAGATCCTGGCATCCCTGGACAACCTCCTGGGCGAGGTGGTGTGCTCACTGCCAGAAACAAAGGCAGATGCGGTGAATGGATGCTGGCAGTGCCATGGCTCCATAGTTAAAATCATGAAAGATGCAAAAGGCAACGTACTCAAGAACGAGGCCAAGGCGGTAAAAATCGATCCAAAGACTTGGCCCAACACCGGAATCGGCCGCATAAACCCCGACGGCACCAAGGGCGTTTGCATTGCCTGCCACTCAAAGCACGTTATGCTCTCCAGCACAGCAAGGCAGCCAGACAACTGCGGAAAGTGCCATCTTGGTCCTGACCATCCGCAAATCGAGATCTACAACGAGTCAAAACACGGAATCGCCTATCGCTCATCTTCTAGAGGACCTGGATCAAACGGCATGGACATCATGAAGCAGGGGCCGTGGATACTGGGCAAGGATTACTACTCTGCACCTACCTGCTCCACCTGCCACATGGGCGGTTATATAAAAGTGAATGGTTCTGTTGAACAAAATACCCACAATGTCGGCGATAGGATCAGCTGGAACCTCCGCGCTCCAATTTCCATGCATCTCAACAGGGTGACCTTCATAGATGGTACAGTTGCTGACATTCCTGGCGATATTCCGCCGCGCCCCGGCCAGAAGGCCTCCTACAAGACCTATGTACTCAAGGCCGGAAAGCTCAAAAAGGTGAAAGCGGAAAAGGTAGTCAAGACGGTGATGAGCTGGAAAGACAGGCGCAAGAAGATGCAGGAAGTGTGCAAGTCTTGTCACAGTGTACAGCAGGTTGAAAACTTCTATCAGCAGTTTGATTCGCTTGTAATCACATATAACGAAAAGTTTGCTAAACCAGCCAAGAAACTGTGGGTTGAAATGGTCAAGGACAAGATGGTTCCCAAGTCCCTCTTCCTGTCAGAAGCTGGCTGGCTGTGGTGGGAAATCTGGCACCACGAGGGCAGACGGGCCCGTCACGGCGCCTCCATGGGTGGACCAGACTACACCCATTGGCACGGTATGTATGACATAGCCCACAAGTTCTACTTCAAATACCTTCCGGAAATCATGAAGCTTGCAGCTGAACATGGCAAGACTGCCAAGTATCAAAAGCTGATCAACAACCTCCTTGCCAAGCCAGAGCATAAGTGGCGTATCGAAGGCTTTGGTGCTGAGATACAGAAGCTCATTGAGGAAGAACGCAAGGAACGTTACGCACAATAA
>JALVPX010000129.1 GCA_027031565.1 Deltaproteobacteria bacterium
AATCTGTCCATTACAGAGAGGGCCCGCCTCGGCCTTGCATTCAGTTTCCAGCATCCAGCCCGTTTCAAGGGAATGACCTTCCGTGACCTTCTGGCCATAGCAGCAGGAACGGATGATGAAGAGGCATTGGTTAAAATTCTCACCAGGGTAGGCCTGTGCTCCCTGGACTTTCTCGACCAGGAAGTGGGGGCAAAACTTTCTGGCGGGGAAATAAAGAAGGTTGAGCTGGCCACTACCATTGCCAGAAATCCAAAGGTTGCCATCTATGATGAACCAGATACAGGCATAGACTTGTGGACCATCGGCCCCATGGTGGAACTGCTAAAAAGGGAACAGCACAAACACAATACAACAACATTAGTAGTAAGCCATAATGAAAAATTTCTGGAAGCAGCAGACGAGGTGATACTCATAAAGGATGGGCAGATTGCCCAGACAGGGCCAATGAGCACCCTGCTTCCGCTGCTCCAGGACCTGGACTTCTGTTCATGGAAAAATATCTGTGAAGGAGAATATGATGTTAGATGCCATAGATAAAGAGTTGCTCAAGGCAGTAGCCGATCTGGAATCGATACCCAAAGGTGCCTACAACATAAGGAAAAACGGCAAACTCCTTTCAAGGGAAGTGACCGCAAACATTGAAATCGAGAGCAATGAAGATGGTACAGGCATTGAAATCAGGGTAAAACCAGGCACGGTTAACGAATCCGTGCACATTCCCGTCATACTTAGCCAGGCCGACCTCTTTGATGTAGTAAAAAACCGTTTCATCATAGGAGAAGACTCTGATGTCACGATTATTGCCGGCTGCGGCATACACTGCGGATCAGACAAACCAGAAGGCCATGCAGGAGTGCATGAGTTCTACATCAAGAAAAACGCCAAAGTGAAATATGTAGAAAAGCACTATGCCACCGGGCCCGGCAAGGGCCGCCGCACACTGAACCCAGTGACCAAGGTCTTTATAGAGCAAAACGGGCATGCTGAAATGGAACTTACCCAGATAGGCGGAGTTGATGAAGCCAGGCGCATCAATGAGGCTGTCCTGGGCCCCAATGCCTCGCTGCTTATTACCGAACGGGTAATGACCGACAGTGATCAGCAGGCCGTATCAGAAAACAAGATCATACTCGAGGGGCGCGACTGCAAGGCAGAGCTCATTTCAAGATCAGTAATAAAGGACGACTCCAAGCAGGATTTTTATGCCACCCTCGAGGCAAGGGAGCGATGCTACGGCCATCTGGAGTGCGATGCAATTGTCATGGGAAACGGCACCAACGAGACCGTCCCTGCCCTGCGAAGCCTTCACCCAGATGCAGAGTTGACGCATGAAGCTGCAATAGGAAAAATTGCCAATGACCAGCTCGTTAAACTCATGAGCCTGGGCATGGATTATGATGAGGCGGTTAACCACATAATCAGGGGATTCTTGAAATAATACCAGGCCACCAGGTGGATACTCCTAGATTCTGCAAAAAGATTTAGGAGTATCCCTATCACAAAGGCCTTAGAATGACGCACAAGCGGAACCAACCCAGGGAGTGGTCATCGAGCTTGGGATACCTGCCAAGGAATAAGATTCTGATTTTTTTATTAAATATATTTGGTTAAGAGGTTAAAAAGCCTCTTAAATTGAGTGAGGTATGACCTGCTTAAACAAATGGGGTGAGCGGAGGGATTTGAACCCTCGACCTCCGGGGCCACAACCCGACGCTCTAACCAACTGAGCTACGCCCACCACTGGTCAAATTGATATTTTTTGGCTCCACAGGCTTGCGTAACCTGAAAAGCAGCATACATTTACAGAGATATGATGGAGCTGTCAAGTAGCGCCTGTCGCTGACTTCACGCTTACAACACAATACAATATAGGTAAGGAACAAGGCATGTCAAAAGAAAAACACACAATAGAACCTGGTTCTGCGGCTCCTGATTTCTGTCTGCCCGACCAAGACGGAAAGAAGGTGTGTCTGTTAGATTACAACAATTCATGGATTGTCCTCTATTTTTATCCAAAGGACAACACCAAGGGCTGAACCCAGGAGGCTGCAGATTTCAGCAAGGCCCGGGAGGCCTTCCAGGAACTGGGAGCTGTTATTCTTGGGGTGAGTCCTGATTCCCCTGAGACACACAAGAAGTTTATCAAAAAACATGATATTGCAATCACCTTGTTGAGCGATCAGGAAAAAGAGGCTTTGAAGAAATTTGGGGCCTGGCAGCTCAAAAAGCGGTATGGAAGGGAATATTATGGTGTCGTCCGATCTACCTATCTCATTGATCCAAACGGCAACATAGCCTTTGTATGGAAAAACGTCAGGGTTAAAGGCCATGTTGAAAAAGTTCTGGAGAAGTTGAGGGAGGTATGTGAAAGATGAATAACGGTGAGCGTCCTTTCCACGTAAGGGACTGCGCATTGATCAGCCTTGCCACAGGCCTGAGGGCGCACAACCTGAGGGAATTCCAGGACGGTCTTTCAAGGGCACCGGAAAGCTCCATTTATCACCACTTCTGGGGCCGTTTTCTCCAGCCACGCTTTGATGAACCGGAATATAACAACGATTTTGCCGCCTGGGCCTATCGAGGGCTCCATGAAAAGGCCCTGGCTGAACGTTTGAGCGTACTCGATCCTACCGAGTTTGAAGACATTGAATCATTGCGGCAGGAAGTTCTTGAAAGGGTCGAGGAAAGACTTGATGAAAATGAATTTGTTCCATGGGCACGCTCTGACCAGATATTTTTCTTTACCCAGTCCCAGATAATCGTGCTGGATACTGGCCGGGTGCTTAATCATCCAAGCGAACTTGCAGATTCTTTGCCTGAACTCGCCCTTGGTTCGGTGTTTTATCACTTCATCGACGCCCGAAGACGTACCATGGAACGTATTGATGACTTTACTGCCTGGCTGGAGGACTGGGGCGAGGAATTTTCGCCGCTGTGTCAGAAAATAATGACTGTTGACCCCTATTTTTCATCCTTGAAAGAGATCAGGAATGAATTGACCCGAATATTCCGATCATTTTTCGGCGGGGGTGAGAAATGAATCAAATCCTTCAACAATATGGGAAGGTTACAGGCCACGAGGTAATCTCTCACCTGGAGCAGCTGGCTGAATCCCTGAAGGGCCTTAAAGTGGTCCATGTGAATTCTACCAGGGTTGGAGGAGGTGTTGCCGAGATACTGCATAAGCTCGTCCCGTTGATGAATTCCCTGGGACTTGACGCGGAATGGAGGGTGATCGAGGGCAATCCAGACTTTTTTAATTGCACAAAGGGCTTTCACAACGCACTACAGGGCTTCCGGACCATAATTCCTGAATCACTTTTGAGGGTGTATGAACAGGTTAACGAGGAAAACAGCGAGGAATTGAGGCCTCTTCTTCAAGAGGCGGACATAGTCTTTGTCCATGATCCCCAGCCGGCCGCCTTGATAAAGTGGATGGAAAACCGCAAGGGAAAATGGGTGTGGCGGTGCCATATCGATTGCAGCCGTCCCTACAGGCCGGTATGGAAATATCTCAGAAATTATGTAAAGGAATATGATGCATCCATCTTTTCACTTGCCCAATTTGCCCAGCCAATGCCTCATCCGCAATATCTCATTGCCCCCAGCATCGATCCTGTCAGTGAGAAAAATATTGAACTGCCGCCCCACGAAGTTGAGGCGGTTTACGAGCAGTTCGGCCTCAAGCCGGATCTTCCCTTGATACTCCAAGTCTCGCGTTTCGACAGGTTCAAGGACCCGATAGGCGTCATTGAGGCCTACCGTCTGGCAAAAAAGGTGATCCCGCTGCAGCTGGTGCTTGCCGGCGGAACTGCTGCCGATGACCCAGAAGGAGAAGCGGTATTGGAGGAGGTGGAACGCGCCTCTGCTGGTGACCCTGACATTCACATACTTCTGCTCCCGCCCGATGCCCACCGCACGATCAATGCCCTCCAGAGGGCGGCTGACATCGTTCTTCAAAAGTCGATAAAGGAAGGCTTCGGCCTCACTGTCACCGAGGCCATGTGGAAGGGGAAACCGGTGATAGGCGGCGACACAGGAGGCATAAGGCTCCAAGTGATTGATCATTACACTGGCTTCAGGGTCAGAACTCCCGAGGGAGCTGCTCTTCGTATCCGTTATTTACTGCACCACAGGGAGAGACTCGAGGAGATGGGTCACCTTGCCAGGCATCTCGTGAAGGAAAACTTCTTGCTCACCCGCCATCTCATGGAATATCTGGCGCTCATGATAAGTCTGGTAAAGGGATTCAAAGACCGGATCGACGTATCAAAATGAAGATATTGAATCCTGACTTTGATATCGATGCCTTCTGGAAAAGGGTCAAAAATGCACCCAGACGCCTTCTCCTGCTTGACTACGACGGAACCCTTGCCCCTTTCAAAGTGGAACGTGACAAGGCCGTTCCATACCCTGGTGTGAGGGAAACGATAAGAGGGCTCATTGAAGAACCGGACCTGAAAATCATCATAATCAGCGGAAGGCAGGCAGATGAAGTGGTTGAGCTTCTCGGCCTGAAACATCATCCTGAAATATGGGGTGTTCACGGCATGGAAAGGCTTACAGAGGAAGATGTTCGCACCTCCCACTCCTTGAGCATTGGAGCGGAAAAGGCGTTGAAAGAAGCTGCCCATGAGGCGGAAAGCCTTGGAATAGGCAGCACCATGGAAAAAAAATCTGTCTCCCTCGCCTTTCACACCAGGAACATGTCAAGGACAGAAACTGAAAGGATTAACAACATCGTGACCTTGAAGATCTTTCCAATTACCATGGGCACAGGCATGGAACTGCATAAATTTGACGGAGGACTCGAGATCAGGTCAGGCGATGTCAACAAGGGCGACGCAGTGAATACCCTTTTTCAGGAATTGGGTGATGAGGATGATATTGCTGCTGCCTATCTGGGCGACGATCTCACTGATGAAGATGCCTTCAAGGCCATGAAGGGAAGGGGTGCAGCAGTACTGGTTAGAGAAGAATTCAGGGAAACCCTGGCGGACATATGGATCAGGCCGCCAAGGGAATTGATAAAGTTTCTGGACCGCTGGAAAAGAAGGAGAGGCGCGTGAGCGGATCTGGCAAAAAAATAGTAGCAGTTTCTAACAGGCTTCCAATAACCGTCAAAAGGGGCGATTCAGGACTGGAAATAAAATCCGGTGCCGGAGGGCTTGTAACTGCACTTGCTCCGGTATTGCGCAACCGCGGCGGCACGTGGATAGGCTGGCTGGGGCACAGTGGAACCCTTGAAATCGAGGGACTGCTTGAAAAGGCATCGATTGATACTGGTTACGAGTTATACCCTGTGTGGCTCACCGAAGACGAGGTAAACAACTATTACCACGGCTTTTCCAATGAGGTGCTCTGGCCCTTGTACCATGACCTGCAAACACGGTGCAGATTCGAGCCCAGATATTGGGACTTTTACTTGGCAGTCAATAAAAAATTCGCTGCAGCGGTTGAAACAAAGAGCACGGAAGAAGATTTCGTCTGGGTACACGATTATCACCTGACTCATCTGGCCAGGGAACTCAAAGAGCGCGGAGTCAGCCGCAAGACAGGGTTTTTCCTTCACATCCCCTTCCCTACCCTGGATATATTTCTGAGGCTGCCGTGGCGAAGGCAGATATTGGAGGCCATGCTTGAATATGACCTGGTAGGCTTTCAGACCTTGCGTGACCGGCGCCACTTCGTCCAGTGTGTGCAGAGCCTGGTTCCAGGCGCCAGGATAAGGGGCCGCGGGCAGGTCCTGAAGGCCACTTATCGTGGGCGTGAACTCCGCATAGGCACCTTTCCAATCTCTATAGATTACAGGGGATTTGCCACAGATGCCGCCTCTGAGCCCGTGTCCACTACGGCCTGGTACCTTCATGAGGCACTCCCGGAAAGACAGGTGATCCTTGGAGTCGACCGGCTCGATTATACCAAAGGTATTCCAGAGCGGCTCTGGGCATTTGAAACCGCTCTGGAACGATACCCTGAATTGAAGGAAAAGGTCACCCTGGTTCAGGTCGTTGTGCCAAGCAGGGAAGACGTTGAGGAATACAAGGCGCTGAAAGCAGAAATCGATGGGCTGGTGGGGAAAATAAACGGCAGGTTCACCAGCTCGGGCTGGGTACCGATCCATTACCTTTACAGGAGCCTTGACAGAACAGAACTGCTCGCCTATTACAGGCTGGCTGAAATTGCCCTGGTTACTCCATTAAAGGACGGAATGAACCTTGTCTGCAAGGAATATTGTGCCTGCAACATAGAAGGCAAGGGCGTGCTGGTATTGAGCGAGTTTGCCGGCGCTGCGGCTCAGCTCCACAGGTGGGCATTGATGGTGAATCCATACGATGTAATCAATGTCTCCGACGCAATACACAAGGCCTTTACCATGGGCAGAAAGGAGAGACGCAGCCGAATGAGCAGGATGAGGGCCAATATACGCAGGCAGGATATCTTCTGGTGGGTCAACTCCTTCCTGCAGGCTGCTTTCTCAAGCAAGCTGGATGCCTTTCCCCAAGTCATAGAAGACTACATTCCGGACCAGCAAAAAATTCTTGTTAGAAAATTTCATCCTTAATTAGAAAAAGTTGCATTTTTCAACAAAAATTCATAAAAAGTTAAATAATTTAAATTTTTTTATAGGCAGTTTCCCCCAAATATAAGGATATCACCCCATATCACTTTAATATACTAATTTTTAGCACTATCAAATTCCAAGAAAAATAACGCTATAAGCAGTTCTGGCACGAAAATGCACTACTTTGCCCCTTTTTTTACAAACAAGGGGTTTAGGCCGTTTTTGACATATAAGGAACAAAGAGTTAAAGGCACAAGATTGTAAATGAGGCCTCATTCAGAATGGTGCCATACCATGTTTTTTCAGACACGACAGGCCAAAAAAACCAAAAACGGACGGATAGGGAAACATGAAAAAAAACAAGGGAATCAAGGGACGCGGAAACCAGTTTTTCACCATTGTTCTTTTCACTGCCATCCTGACCTTTTCGGCAACTTACATTTATGCTGAGATTGCCCTGCCCTATGGCAGCCTCAGCATCAGGAGCAAAACTCAATATGAGTTCCAATGGTCCACACCTCCAGACAAAACCCTGGTGGCCGGGGACTCGAGCGATCAAGATTTCGAGGAGCAACTTGGCCTTGAATGGAATTGGAGTGAAAAAGGGGTGTCATTCCACTTTCTAGGCCGGTACAGAAAGGACCTCGACGGCACACCCAACGGCTCCATTTTCCAAGACTATATTGATGGAAACGGCCGGCAAAGGGAACAAATTCTCCCCTACTACGGCTATCTCGAGTTGTCAGAGCTGATTCCTGATTACCTTTTCAGGCTCGGAAGACAATATGTGTTTGGCGCAAGCCAGAACATACAGCTTGACGGCCTGTGGATCCGAGGGGACAACCCCTTCGACCTTGGCTGGCTGAGCATGGAGCTTTATGGGGGACTCGTTGCAGAACCCTATGCGGACCTGAGGCGTGATATCCTGGGTGGCATTAACCTGGAATTTTATCCTGTCAGGGACCTTTCCTTGAATCTGGACGCAACTTTCTACAAGGAGAGCTCTTGGGAATTTGCTGCAAACTGGAGGCCCTATGAAAACGTCCGGGTCAATGCCAGCACATCCTTCATAAACAACAGGGCGGATCAGGCTTTTGTGTATGCGTTGACCGACATCGAAAGAACCGGGACCACGATCGGGATCAAACTCACCAGGAATTTCGAAAACAAGGATCGTTCAGAATTCATATTTGACTGGCAATCCCCAGAAAAGGATCTTGGCAAGGACATAAAAAGACTCTATCTCGCCAGGGAGCGCGATTACAACCAGATAGACCTCTCCCTGAGCCAACACCTCCCGGTTCATATCGGCAATGTCACCTTTTTCTCCCGCTTCAGCTTAAGGAAGCTTGCCTCAAGTGACGAAGAAGATCTTTATACCACGGATTTCACTTCTATTACCGCCGGACTTACCCTTGAAGAACTCTTTCATCTCCAAGGATTCCGATGTTCGCTCGGAATAACGAAATGGTGGGAGAACAGGGACATCATCTACGAAGCTGAATCCTTTTCCTTCTTTGCCAACATAAGTCAAAAACTATTCGACCGCTGGGAGCTTTCTGGCGGCTACTATCATAAAACCGAGGATGTCAATTCCCTCATCGAAGACGAAGCAGCCAACAACTACTATGGCGCTGTCAGGTTCACTGTGGATGAAAACAAGTGGGCTGAGCTGAAGTATCAGTATGAGAGGGATGATTACTATAAAGAATTCGGCATAAGTGATATCAACTCTCTCACAGCAACATTCTTTATCAAATTTTAATTTGTAAACAGAAAAAAATGCAGAGGATAGAGATATGAATAGGACATACTCATTCACAATCATGATAGCCTTGGCAGCCATGCTGGTCTTTACCGTGACTGCATGCAAAAAGGAGGACTTTGAACTCAAGTTCGATCATCAGCTGCATGTCGTTGACAACGAGCTTGAATGCTCGCAGTGCCATACCCCTGCAGAAGATGGCGGCATGGGCAGTCCAACCATGGATAAGTGCGCTGAATGCCACGATATAGATGTAGACAATCCATCCGAAGAGTGCCTCCAATGCCATACGGTAAAAAGCGCTAAAGATGACTATGCAATTGAAAAATCGGCACCAGAAAAGCCTAAAGGATACAGAGACTTGATCTTCAGCCATGAGCCCCATGAAGACGTTGAATGCTCCACATGCCACGGCAAAATATCAAAGCTGACGGAGTTGGCTGATATAGAATGGCCGGACATGTTCAAGTGCAAACAGTGCCATAACGGCGACGAGGCACCCATCGAATGCGAAGTGTGTCACAAGGTTGTCAGGAAAGAAATTCCACCTGAAAGCCATCACGGTGACTGGGCAATGCATCACGGACTTGCCAGCCGTACCGACAGATCATGCCAGTTTTGTCATGATTCAGAAAAGAGATTTTGCCAGGAATGCCACCAGACACAGAAACCCAGGGATCACATATTCAACTGGAAGACCACCCAGCATGGCCAGGATGCCACGCACAACAGGCGGCTCTGTGCTGTATGCCACAACAGTTCATTCTGTGTGGACTGCCACAGAACAAAGCGGCCCATCTCCCATGCAAGGGGCGACTGGATGGCCTTTACCCGGGAAAACGGCCACGCCGAAGAGGCACGGCTGAACTTCAGGAGCTGTAATGTGTGCCATACCACTGAAGAGTGCAGCAAATGCCATCAGAGAATCATTTTGAGAAAGTAAAGATTGTCCTGCCTTTCAGGAAGGACAACAAAGCAGGCAATAATGGTTTAAAAATTCAGGAGGTTCAGGAATGACAATCAAACCGGCAAGATTTACCACAATGATGTGGGCAGTTATGCTAGGAGTATTGGTGTTGCCGCAGGCCGTTTTTTCGCATCCGGCAGTGCAACTCCTCGACCGCAATGGCAACCCCATAGCGGATCAATTGAGCTCCACAGACACAATTACTGCTGCTAACGGCTCTGTTTACAAGGCAGGGCCAGCTTACAGTCCGAAGCAGACCTGTGGAAAATGCCATGACTATCAGGCTGTTACAAGGGCTTACCACTTCAGGGAGGGTGTCGGCCCCAACGGTGAAAATTATGATGATAACTGGAGTGACAAAAACAACGATGGGACCCTTTATAAATATCTGGCCAATGCCTATGGGCATTTGATGAGCCCGGGCCAGTATGGTGCATGGTGACCCCCCTCTTACCGCCAGTTGGCGGCTAAGAGGCAGAGAGGAAGCCAAGTTGATCCCTTTTCAACTGAAGGCAAGAAATACTTTTTCGACCAATCCACACCTGATCAGATGGCTGTGTGTTACTCATGCCATCCTGGCGGAGGGCCAGCCGAAGGTATTGTTCAAGGCAATGGAACAGTAATACCTTACGATGATCCGTCACTCTCTCCGGTCCATTCATACGACAGGGACTTCTATACTTACGGCCCCAATGCAACCACGCTTGGCCTCTATGGTGGAGACACCATAGCTGAAACCGTGAACAATAACGGCTCGCCATATCGCCATGATTGGGAGAAAACGGGTGTCATGGAAGCAGACTGCCTGCTTTGCCACATTGATCCTGAAGCAGGACAGTCATGGCGTGCTACTGACGGGCTATTAGTAAAAACATTTCGGCCCAGGTTGATGATCTTTGCAGAAAGGCAAAATGGTAAGGTAACCAAGATTTCCTTGGGAATGCCTTTAAAGATAGGCCTTCAAAATGAATCTGTCTTGAATTACACAGACCCGGTTCAGCGTTTTTCAAGGCCCACGGCCTTGTTCACCATGGCGCAGATGCCGGCTGAACTTACAGGCCAGATGATGAAGATGTGGACAGACGGCCTTAAACAGATCGAGCAAAGCGGTAAGAGCCTCCCATACGGTCTTTACGCTCCTCCGCAAGTTGTGTCCAAGATATGGGGAGCGGAAGGACTCAGGCCCGAGTATTGCGCAAACCCCAATGGCCCTGCTGACGAAATGCAAAGGCTCATGGCAACGCAAAATGATATAAATCAGCTCTTTGCGGGATTCCTTGGCTTTCTCAAGGAAAATGGCGTCTTGCCGCCTGAAGCGACCATGGATCAGATGATGTCCATGTTCTTCAACGACTTCATCTATGGTTACAGGATTAAATCACAAATGGGCACCTTTATGCCCATTCCCGTTCCATTGCGCGCTTATGAACCAGGTAAATTCTATTCAAACTGGGACAGCCCAGATGCATCCGTCAGGGATTACGTGCGCGCACCGCTTGTTGAAGGTGAGGGAATCCCATATTCAGGACGAGTAGGTTCAGGATGGCAGGCAACAATGTTTGCCATCGGCCGCGCCATGCAGGGTGACTTTACCTATATGAAAGCAGATGGGAGCCCAGATGTGTCTAAGGTCTTTGAAGACATAATGGCTGGAAAACTGCCTGCCGACATAGCAGAGGGTATCAAGCACGACTACCTGCCAAGTTTCTTCTCCATGATGCCAACAGCAGTATTAATGGGTATTGACTTAAATGGCGACAATATGCCCTTAAGTTACATCCAGTTGGTCAATAATGGCTCAGACTGGGAAGCAAAGGCATATTATAATGAGGCAGATTTAGGTAACGGTGTTGTAAAACTTGACATATTCGGTGGCAGAGAAGAAGCAAATTCTTACAAGTGGGTAAAAGTTTGCGGCCAGTGTCATGTCATGACAAAGGACCATGGCAATTCGGAGTGGTCCAGGGCGCGCCTGTATAACCTGGGCATGCCTGCAGACTGGGTCAAAAATGGTCAATTCGTCAATTGGACAGACGATCCAGAAGCCCCTGGCTATGATGTCCATATGTCTTCCAAGAAGATGGGTTGCGGCAGCTGTCACTTGAGGGAAAAAGGCAACATCGAAACATTGCACAATTTCCTCAAGGGCACGGATACCGCCCACATGGTACGCAACGATCTTGACAACAATCCAAGACCGAAGACTTGCGAATATTGCCATTTGAATGGCGGGGATCCAGCAGCACCAAATCCAAGCCAAGCCCATGAAGAGAAATTTGGGGAAAACACCGGCCGCCATATGGCACTGATGGAATGCGAGGTTTGTCACCAGCCATATAAACGCAGTTGGCGTTTCAGGGCCTTTGATGACACCCTTGGCTACTATGGCAACTTTGACAATCGTTTTGGTCTCAATGTGTTGCCAGGAGGAGATGGCTCCATGATGGCTTTTCCGCCTGAATACGCTCTGTCTCCCGTCTATGGCACATCGCCTGGGTATGGTATTCCCCACTTCCACATGCTCTCACAGCATATTGATGCAGACGGCTCTGGGAAAATAGTCCCAATGGACTTTGTGGCGCAGATGGTGAACTATTTCTGGATGGATGGATCTGCTGATCCCGGCTTGATTGTCAATGGTTTCCCGACCAACATGAGGTTCGACTTCTGGCGTTACTTTTACGACCTCACGCTAAACAACTACCAGGCAATGGGAGTGCCACTGAACTATGATCCCAACCATGACAACGAAGTCTATCCGCCTCTCTATTATGCCAATATCAGAAATGGCTATCCGCAGATAACCATTGGTAACCCAATCACTATACTTACGTGGGTTGACGTAAATCCACAGCCTGATCATGACATGAAGGACATTGCCTATGGCGGTGCCAAGGTTCTCTATCTTAGGGAAATAAACTCTGCCATTAAAGCCTACATGATGCCAACAAAAGTAGGGATGGTCGATCCAATGGCGATGGCCATGATTCCGCCAAACGATCCCACATATGCAGCGAATCCGTACGTGGGCAAGATAATCCTCAAGGATAGCGGCTACGTGATCTTCGATCACACTGGGGACATGTATCCAGATCTTTGGTGGCCCGAAGACGTGAGGGCAATGCAGCAGGCACTCATCAAGGTACTAAAGGCCGAAGGTGAGCCGGATCCAAAGCCCGTGATCTTCATGGCAGCCCACTATTTCTCAGATTCACACGGCATCCAGCCAGCAGAAAAGGCTCTTGGTGCAAGTTCCTGCTATGATTGCCATGGTGACTACACCAAGGATCCAGGTGCACACAGAATCACCGACAGGGTGATCACCTACCTGCCCTGGGCACCTCCCTGGTTCTCTGAAGATGGGCGCTTCTTGCGCTATGAACCTGAAAATGTGCCTGAGGATGCACCGATATGGATGAAAAGGGCTGGTATGGTTCTGAACAATCCTGAAGGGTACTTCGTAGTGGATGGCGAGGTTGCCTATATAAAGCCGATTAAGGCCAACAACTTGAGTATCCTTGGTGCAAAGGCAGAGGACGTGCTCAAATTGAGCAAGCACCATGCCGAGGAACTCTTCTACATGGTTGCGGAAGGCCATGTGAGGGGTGATGAAATAGAAGAAATCGAGCCTGCCCTTCTGACACCTGAGGAACGGGAGACGGACTTTGTGCGCCAGGTCGTAGCAAGTCCGTGGAACCAGAAGCTCTACTTCTATATACCTGCTGAAATAAAGCCACATCTGGCAGAATGCGGCTTCCAGCCGACTGCTGAAGAAATATACATTCACAACAAGGGATTGGCCGAGGCATACGTGGCCAAGATCGGCTTTGCCGAGCACGAAGGTGGGGAAGAGAGCATGATAATAAAGCTTCCCTATAGTGGTGTAGAGCCCGTTATTGTGACCATGAAACCGGGCCAGACATCCTTCAGGAAAGATAAATCTGCTGTGATTTTAAGCCAGACAAGCGGTTATGTGACAGTTAAAGTCAACCATCCTGGAGAATTTGCGGCAGTCAACGGAAATATGTTCAAGGGTGTCAACGTGGACTTGTGGAAAGCCTTTATCAAAGACTAGCTCCACGAAACATCCAGATGTGAAAAAAAGGCGGGGAAAACCCCGCCTTTTTTATTTCATTAACAAGTGATCCCACTGTTGTTCTGAAAGAAGCTCCCGTTTTTCCTAACAGCCAGATACCGTTCTGGCTGCCGTCGCCTTTTTCATTCTGTTACTGGTCAAGTAAGATTAAAGCGCATTATCGTTACTTTCTCGGTTAGAGAAAATATCTCTGTCATGAAGATCAAGTTCACTGATAAAGATTCCCAGTATTTATGTTGACGACATATCAACTTTCAGCTTGTAATAGGCCTTACGATAGCGCTTTATGGTAGGTTTAAGTTTATAGGCCCTTCGATACTGCTTTAAAGCCTGATCATACTTTCCCATTAGTTGATAAGTTTTCCCTAAAGAATATGCAACTGAAGCACTTTTGGGATTGCGTTTCATAATGATATGAGTTGTCAGGGCAGGTTAGCGAGGCCTAAAATCCCCGGCAGGAGGCCGCCTTGCCAAACCAGGCGGCCTTGAGGTTATTCAAAATATGTTTCTTTGATCTCGATGCCTGCGGCCTTCAAGCGTTCAAAATCTTTTTTGAGTCGCGCGTTGGCTATATTACGGTTCACCATTGTATCTTCAGGGGATTCGGTTATGAATTCAGTGAGATAGACCTTGTTGATTTGAATCTTTTCGCCATCTATATCGAAGTGAAATTCTGCCGAATACAGCTTGGCCTCCTGTTCCTCTACAATTTCTGCCTCAGGATGAACCAAAAATTTGATAGGCCTTTTTAGAAGTTTGACATCGGCACTCGCTTTCTGTGCCTTTTTCGCCTTTTCAATGACATCTTCGAGCCTAACATCCAATTGTGCCATTGCCCTTCTCCTTTCCAGCTAAATTCCATCACCTTCAATTAGTAATCAATCAATTATATTTTCTAACTGGAAATTAAGTATTGAACCTCATGAGTCAAGCAGGCGCAGGCAGGTGCCCTTCTGCGGTTATCTTT
>JALVPX010000130.1 GCA_027031565.1 Deltaproteobacteria bacterium
TGTTCAGGGGTTGATCCCTCGGGCCCTTTCTCCTGAACAGAAGCCGTCTCGCTTGATGCCATGTTCTGAAGGCTTTCGGCATCCGGGGGGCTTTCAGCATTCAGGCTCAAATCGTCCTGGCCGGCTGGTGCATCCTGTGCCTCGGTCTCAGCGTCTGAATCCTGGCCATCTTCAGAAATATTAAGTTCTTCCATCTGCCGGTTTATCTCCTCCAGGGATTCAGAGATGGTGGCGGTCTTGTCAGCGGCCGGTTCGCCCATTTCTCAATTCTTATTCAAAGATCTTTTCTATCTTTTCACCCAGTGTTTCAGGTGTAAAGGGCTTTACTATGTAGTTGCTTACCCTGGCCTTTACGGCTTCAATGATGTTTTCCTTCTGGGCCTCGGCAGTAACCATCAGAAAGGGTGTTTGCTGGAGCTTATCATCGGCCCTGACCTTTTTAAGCAGTTCTATGCCTGTCATCTTGGGCATGTTCCAGTCGGAAACAATGAAATCCACCGGCTCTTTCTGCAGCATTTCCCAGGCAACCGAGCCGTCGTCGGCCTCCACGAAGTTTTTAAATCCAAGCTGTGTGAGAATATTTTTCACGATTCTGCGCATGGTGGCAAAATCATCCACGATCATTACAGTCATGTTATAGTCGATAGCCATTTATGTCCTCCTGGAAGTAGTGGTTAATCTCTTAATCGTACTTTCTGCAGTCTTTCATTAAGACTTCCGGATAAAAGGGCCTGGTCTTAAAAAAGTTCTTTGAATTCAGCAAGTTCAGCTTGGGAAAAGCCCTCAGAAAGATAGGACCTTATCCTGATGATGGCCTTTGTGTGCATCTGGGAAATCCGGCTTTCGGTGTAGCCCATGATTTCACCTATCTCCTTCATGGTCAGGTCCTCGAAGTAATACAGGGAAACCACAAGTTTTTCCTTTTCCGGCAGGGTCTTTATGCCCTCTATCATGATTTCCTTGACCTGAGACAGATTGAGCTGTTCGAAGGGGTCGCTTTCGCCGTCATCTGCTATGAGGTCGAATAGGTCCTCATCGTTGGCATCGGGCATCCTCCTCCTAATGGCCTCGATATCCAGAAAGGTGACCCCCCTGGTCTTATCCAGGAGTTTGTAATACTGCTGCAGGCTGATCCCCATTTCCCTTGCAATTTCCTCGTCTTCCGGAACCCTTTCCAGTTTTTTCTCCAGTCTTTCCACTACCTTTTCAAGTTCGGTGGCCTTCTTGCGGACTGATCTGGGCACCCAGTCAAGATGACGGAGTTCATCCAGCATGGCACCCCTTATCCTGAATTCTGCATAGGTCTTGAACTTGATCTTTTTGGCGGGATCAAATTTTTCAATGGCATCTATAAGCCCTATTATGCCTGGGCCGATAAGGTCTTCCGGCAGGATATGGGGCGGCAGCCTTCCTGCCAGCCGGCTGGCTACGTAATTGACAAGGGGTGAATATTTTACGATGAGCTCTTCCCTCTTGTCTGGAGTGAGCGTGGCCCCCTGGCCAAAAAATTCCTCAGTATAGTCT
>JALVPX010000131.1 GCA_027031565.1 Deltaproteobacteria bacterium
ATAGCTGCGTTATCGTCGCGAAAAAATGCTCACATACCCCAAGTATGCTGCGCTTTTTTCGCTCCTCAGGCCTTGCTCTTGAACAAAATAGTTGTTTTTCAGAGGTCTCTTAATAAATATTTTCATCTTATAGTGCAGATCTTGTGTATGTTGTCGCACTCCTGCGAAAAGAGCCTGGCCACCCAATCGGCATCCCGCTTGGAGAGCATCTTCGGCAGTCGGTGCTCTTCACCGGTGCGGAATTTTTGAACCTTGTTCATGAGTCTTTGGCAGGTGGCTACAAAGGTTGAATGACTCCACGTCAAGGGTGAGACAGACAATGGCACACCCGTGTACGGATGCACCTGCTCTGCCAGCACACCTGAAGAAAGGGCATGTCTCGCAGTCCACTCTAGGATTTCTATCGCCTCTTCAAGCTGTTCTTCATTTTCAGCAATTTCTATAAGGTAATCTCCATACCAAAGGGTGCATATGAACCAAGGATTGCCAGGCACCTCGTCGGAAACCCTGTAATATCCGTCATCTTCATATCGTGCCATGCCTCCAACAGGTGTCCTGACCCATAGTTTTCCCTTTATATTCTTCATGGTGTTCCTGATACGCGGGTCATTGGCAGAGTAAAGGCCGAAGGCAAAGAGGCCCCACGCGCTTGAATCGCATGTGCTGTCTATCTTCAATATTTTGGATCCTTCCATCTCGAGACTTTTGCAGAAGGCATCTTCGTCCTCCTGCCACAGATGCCTGGACGAGGCGTCTCTTATTTCTGCGGCCACTGTGCGGTAATATTCAGCCCTTTCTTCTTCCCCAAAAATAGAGCAAAACAGTGCGGCAGCAGTGAGTCCTCCAAAGATTGCTCCGATGGTGAACGCATGAACTCCTCTATTTTCTTCCCACAGATCATAAGAGGGCAGGGGGAGGCCGGTTTCACCATCCCGGTATTCGCACAAGAATTGGGCTGCTCGTTTTACAAACGGCCTGTACAGGGGCTTTATGAACTCTATGTCCCTGTAAATCACGAAGTGGTTCCACAGGGACCATATTGCCAGCGCTGTCTCATCTTCCTGTATAGGCAGCTGCTCCTTTCCATTGTGGACCCATGGATGCCACGAAGAGGCCAGGCTTCCATCAGGATTGTATTTGTGCATGAGATACCCGTCTCTTGTAATCAGCCGGCTGATAAAATTGAAAAAATTTTGTGCAGGCACAGGGTAGCCGGCAAGGTCGAGGGCATTGGCCACAAGTGCGCCGTCTCTTGGCCACACGTAGGAATAGGTGTCTTTGTTGAACTGGATAACATCTGAGTCATTCGCAGCTACTATTCCGCCGTTATGATCGATCTGGGTCCGCAAGATGAGCAGGCTGCGGTTGTAAAGCTGGCGCACGTTCTTGGGCAGCAATTCCAGAGGCGGGGTCTCTTTAAGTATCCAAAGCCTCCAGTAGTCGCGGGTGCGTTTGGTCAGTTTTTGTGGAGTCTTGTATTTCACCAGTGCGTCTATTTGGAGCACGTCATCCCATGTCTGACCCGCAGCGATCCAGTAATGGCCTTCGGACTCGCCGCCTGCTTCAAGGCCGAGATGAAGGGCTATCACCGAGTCGACTGATCCCTGGGCAATGGGATTGCCAGACAGATTCCCATCTTCGGCATCATAATATGTCCCCTCTTCCTTGTTAGGATCCTTCAAACCAGTGGCATATTCGTGGGGGCCTCTTCCATCAGACGCCATACAGTTGACCAGGAAATAGCGCTTTGCCTTGTAATGCACTATGCCCAAGCTTTTTGGATCATATGCGGCGGTGTCGCCGACACTATTTCCAGAAATATCAAAGTCTTGGTGAAAATAGATGCGCAGGATGCGAGGAACTGCGAGCAGATTTTTTACATTGACTTCTCTGATAAAGAGATCAGCATGAAAATCGACACAATCCTTGAAGGTCACGATCAATCCGAGCTCTTCGTTGTAGAGAACTGTGCGTGCCACCAAGGTGTTGGTTTCATATATCTGTTCAGATTTCCAGGCACTTCCAGGCTCAATCCAGGAAAAGATTCCGTCCACCCAGATGCCCAATCGCATGGTGTTGCCTGTTACATGATTCTCCTGTCCTACGTGGGGATAGTAGAGGTCGCGAATTCGCGAGACATTATCAAAACAGACCAGAAGCCTGCCATTACCTAATGGTATATCCCTGGGCATTCTCAGGCCCTTTCCATTTTCTGGTTGAAGGCCTGAGAATGTTGGCAGTCCTTAGAGCAAGCTGTAGGGAAAGGCACGCTTTGTCCAGTCACTATCGGGATAATTTTCGCTAAGAAGCTTGTATGTCTCCTTCAATGGTTCTGTCTGGTTGCTCTTCTTGAAACCGGAAACGCCACTCAGGAATATAGCCTCGGGTGCCGAACTGCTGCCGGGATAATCCTGTATAACCTGATTGAAGTAATCTATTGCGACATCATATTCACCATTGTCATAGTGTATCTTGCCCATGCCGAGAATAAGAAAGGGGATGAATTCATCATCACGCATGAAACCCACTATACGGTGATGTTCCTTTCCCTTTGAATCGAGTATCACGATGGTGGGAGTCCATTTGACGTTGAAATCAGTCGCGTGTGGCTGGGCGTCGTGGGCAAGCCTGAGAGGAACAAAATTCTTCATCAAAAAGTTCGCTACCTCTTCCTTTGGAAACGTGACCGCTTCCATCTGCTGGCAGCCGATTCAGCCAGGGTTGAAAAAGTCGAGCACTATCGGCCTCTGTTCATTGGCAGCTCTGTCTAGTGCCTGATTGAAGTCAGATTCCCATTTGATCTTTTCAGCCATGTTCCTTCTCCTTTAGATCTTAATCGATATATTTCTAATTATTAGTATAGTTTTGTTAATGTCAATTATTTTTTAGGGCAGGTCCAATTTTATTTTCTTTGAAAAAAGGTTGAAAAAGCCTCTGTAACTTGTTATAGATTAAAGCAACTGAGTTTCAATAACGAAAGGAGAAGAGGCCATGTGTATGGAAATAAAAAGGGCGTGCAAATGCGGACGCAACGAGGCATCATTCAATTTAAGGGATAATGTCATGATGCCAGAGGTCGTTTCAGGGCTTTACTGCCCGCAATGTTCATCAGCAATAGAAGTGGACGATGTAACCATGATTCATGACAACGGCTGGGTCATAGAATATGACATGATACTTGCAAGATCTCTTGCAGAAAACAAGCTTGGCATGAGCGGTGACGAGGTGGATCCGGAATTTCTTTTTGACCAGGGATATGCCACGTGGAAAGAGACATACCCAGGAGAATTGAAGGATATTGCAGAAGAAAAGGAGAAGGTCGTGGCCTTGATGAAGGAGGATCCGAAACGCTATTTCCAGGAAATAAGGCGCTGGGCCAACGCCAGGATGAAACGCTTGAAAGAGGAAGGATGGAGGAAGGCACAGGCGATATGACAAATTAATGGCACCTGGTCGTCTCCCTTGACGGATCACTTTGTATAGGCAATTATTGCCTTCACTTGCAGGGGAAATCCAGGAGGAGACCAGGGAATGCATTGGAGAAAATATCTTTTTTAACCAGAAGTGCCATTATTGTCTTTATACTGCTGGCAACGGCCGTTGTAAACTTGACCGGATGTAGCAGGCCAGCCCGGGTGGGACGCCTTCCAAGGGCTGCATGGTGTGCCCATCCAGCAGAAACACCTGGCGTGATTGGTGTCATGCCGTTTCAGAACTGTACCAGCGATCAAGACATCAGCAGGCTAGTAAGGGCCAGCTTTTACAGCCACCTGACCATCCGGCCATACAAAGATGTTGAATTGGGCGAAGTGGACAAGGCCCTGCATACCCTTGGCCTGAGGACCATTAATTCAGCCAATAAAGAAGCTGTAAAAACCGTAGGCCGGATGCTGGGTCTGGATTACGTGGTATTCGGCAGGGTCAAGGCAAAGGAAAGGCTTTATCTGGCAATATACTCCAGGGCATCTTTATTTGTGGAAATTGTAGTCGTGGATACGCACAGCGGAAGAGAAATATGGCGGGACAGCTACGTTGCTTCAAGTCACGGGGGCGGCATTCCCTTGTCCCCACTTTCTGTGCCCCTGATTTCTATTTTTTCAGGGCTCAATTTAAGAAACAGCGTGGTATTGAATATGGTGGAAGAGGCATGCCGGACTCTGGCTTACAGGGTTCCACTGTTCCAAGGGGCGGTTAACGGCCAGAAAACTCGTGACAACATTTTGAGTTATGCCGTGCAGCTGGGTGCATTTTCCGAAAGGGCTCGGGCAGTAAAATTGCTTAGGCTCATGCGCAGTAGGGGCTACCCGGCTTACATGAGTGAACAGGGTAAAGGGCCGTCTAGCACACTGTACCGTTTGATGCTAGGGCCCTACGAATCAAGACAGGAGGCCGAAAGGATGAAGCGGGAAATATCGAAGGAGATCGGCATAATACCAATAATTCGGCCAATCAATGGGGGCAGGGTGCAGGGATGACGCGATCTTCAATGTTCCAGTCGCCGTGGATTAAGCCAAAGCTTGAGGAAACCATCCGGCCTGACCTGGGCGAGGAGCTTTTTGGCCCGCCTGGCAATATCAATCATGTGTTTTGCACCTTCAGACTCACCATCCCAGAATACAACGACCAGGTCGGCTGTGCGGACGATCACTTCGTTACGCATCATGGTGGCTTTGAGTCCATGTTTTTCCCACTCAGAAGGGATAATCTTTATCTTGAGTCCGGTCTCGGCTCCATAGCGCTCTCCAAGCCTGTCTGCACCTGGTGCGTTTCCGGAAAGAATTACATCGCCCTCGATAAGCAGCTTGTCGAGCACCTCTTTAACCAGTTCATAATCTTGAAAGGACCTGGACCCTCCCACAGCTATCTTGGCCATAATCTCTTCTCCTCTACAAGGTTGATATCCTGGTATGTATATTCTTGCCTAAACCAATATAGTCCAATT
>JALVPX010000132.1 GCA_027031565.1 Deltaproteobacteria bacterium
TAGTGACTGCAATGGGAAATGGAACCACCAACCAACCCTTTTTAGGAAGCGCCTTCAACGTGGTAACAGTTGGAAGGTCTGACACCTACCATGCACAAGGCTCGGTTGCGGTGGACGATATTTACGTTGGAAACAGGGCACGCCCTGACATTGTGGCCCCTGGCCATTACACCAGTTCGGCTACCCCTATGGTGGCCTCTACCCTAGCCATGCTGGTGGACAAGGCCCACAACTCCCCCACCCTTTCAAATGATCCAGCAGCCAATTATACCACCAACCGGCTGTCTGATGTGATATACAATGCCGAACGAACCGAGGTATTGAAGGCGGCCCTCATGGCGGGCGCTTCCAAAAGGGCACGCAACATCACCACGAGCAATATCCTGTATTACCGGAAACAGCCGGAAAACCGGACTACGAACGGCCTTGATAGCCGTTTTGGTGCTGGTCAGCTGAATGTCTACAACACCTTTTTGATCATCGACTCCGGCGAACAGAATTGCCAGGAAGATTATCCCGCCGGGCTTGGAGTCATTCAAAGCAGCGGATTCGACTACAACACCGGCGTGCATTCCGATACGGGTGCAACTGGTGAGGCCACCTATTTCTTCAATTGCAGCAAGGACTTTCAAAAAATCTCTGCAAGCCTCGTGTGGAATATTCAGATAAATGGGGAAAGGGACGGGTATTTCGACGGAAATGCCACATTGCCAGACCTTGCGCTATATCTTTATGACGTGACCAGCCAGCCTCCAGTTATGGTAGCCGCATCAAACAGTCAGATCGACAACACCGAGAATTTTTGGGCCAATTTGAAAAAGGGCAGGAGCTACATGATAAAGGTGGTATTGCTGACCCCTGGAAGCTCTGATTATGGCCTGGCCTGGTATGTGGAAGACTTCCTGGAGGGAGATTTTACAGACGATGAAGACGCAGATGGAACGGATCTATCCTGGTTCTGCACCTACTTCGCGTCTCAAGACCTGCGTGCAGACTTGAACTATGATGGAATAGTAGATCAGGCGGATCTGCGCATATTCTCCACGGAGTTTGGACACGATATAGCTAATTGATGCCTCTGTAGCTTTCGAAGAATTTTTCAAAGAAACCGCCCTGGCGGGCAAAATAACCTGGCCGATATCCAGGTTTGGCATTTAGAAGGCACCCGTGACCTTCTCATACCAATCATTTCCTTCTGCATCGTTGATGACTATGGCCGGGAAGTCCCGAACCTCCATCTTGAACATGGCCTCAGGGCCTAGATCTTCAAAGGCCACAAGCTCGCATGATGAGATCCTTTCGGAAAGATAGGCACCTGCACCTCCAATGGTTGCAAGATAGATTGCTCCGTGCCTCTTCAAGGCCTCCCTTACCCTGGCAGAACGCCTGCCTTTTCCCATAGTTGCGACAAGACCATGCTCTAGAAGCCTGGGAGTGTACGCATCCATGCGGTAGCTTGTTGTTGGACCTGCCGAGCCGATGACCCTTCCTGGGGGCGCTGGAGATGGCCCTACGT
>JALVPX010000133.1 GCA_027031565.1 Deltaproteobacteria bacterium
CAAAACCCTTGACGAGCTTGAAACTCAGGCGCCACATATCCTTGTGATCCCTGTCCTGGGGCCGTGTCTTGCCCATGGTGTATCCAATAAGGGCCAGGGCGCCAGACAAGGTTCCGCACACCTTTCCGCTGCTCCCCATGCCCCCTCCAAAGGGTGCCATGGCTGCAATGAGTTCTTCTGAAGGGGCCTTTCCTCCCAGCATGGGTGAGTAGGCTTGCAATATGGCCTGGCTGCAGTGAAACCCCTTCAAGAAAAGATCGACTGCCTTGTCGCACATCCCTTGTGCATTGTCCATGTCAGGTTCTCCTGGTCGCATTATCATATTAGTCATATTGATCCGAAGAGAAGCGCCATGCCCACGTTGATCACCAATAAATTAATGGCAATTCCTGTGGCACTGCTCATGTACATCAATTTGACTGCCCTGCGGATGTCCTCTGCCGCAGGATGCCGGCCGTCGCGGTTGAAGTAAGGTCTTTCATGCTTCTGTCCTTCATAGCTTATGGGGCCTGAAAGCCTTGTCCCTAGCACCCAGGCGAATGCCGCCTCGGGCAACCCTGCATTTGGGCTTCTGTGCATCTTACCCTCATTAAAGCCCATTTTCATGACCTTGAAGACTGGCGGTCCCTTCACCAATGGAGATGCCAGGGCGATGGATACAAGCGACATGCGGGCGGGAAGATAGTTGCATAAATCGTCAAGCCTTGCTGCTACTTTGCCAAATTGTAAATAGCTCCTGTTCCTGTATCCGATCATTGAATCCAAGGTGTTCACTCCTTTGTATCCCATGGCAAGAGGCGCGCCTCCGATGGTACAGTAAAAAAAAGGGGAAAGGAAACCATCCACCAGGTTTTCTGCCACTGTCTCAACAGCGGCTGCGGCCACGCCAGATTCCGTCAAGGAAGATGTGTCCCTGCCAACTATCCTTGAGACCTGTCTTCTTGCTGCTTCAAGGCCTTTTTGCTCCAAGGCTTCGGCCACGAGGTGCGCCTCCCTGGCAAGGCACTTCAGGGCCAAGGCATAATAAATTAAAAGGACTGAAACACAGAATGCTAGCAGGGTAGAGATGGTTCCTGCGAGGTGTATTAGCAGTGCCGGCACCAGCGCAGCAAGGGAAACTATTGAAAGGGTGAGCAGGGTACCTTGCATAACAGGGGAAACAGGCAGCCTTCGGGCAGCCTTTTCCCCGGCAACCACCGCCCTGCCCATGAGCCTTACAGGATGTGGCAGGCACTCAGGGTCACCAGCCAGGATGTCCATGACCAGGCCGGCTGCAAGATCGAGCCCGCCAAAGGCAGATCCAATTGCCAGGAGAGGGAAGTTCACAGGCCGACCAGTTCGAGGATCTTGTCCATCTTGCAGTGAGCCTCCATCCATTCGGCGAGCCTGTCAAATTGTTCCTGCCTGAACAGCCTGTAATCTTTGGTCTTTTTAATTGGCTCCAGCCCCTTTTTGATGCGCAGAAAATCTATCAAGTTGCGCCTAAGCTCGTCATTTTCAAAAAGACCGTGCAGATAGGTGCCCACGACCGTGCCCTCCTTGTTGGCGTAAATCAACAAGTCATCTTCACCAGTGCTTGAGCCCGGGTGCGTACCAGACTCCCATGTCCTGCCCATGTGGATCTCGTATCCCCTGGCCTCAACGCCTTTTTCAAGTGCAAAGGGCGCGTTTTGAAAAATGGTGCTAGTCCGGGTCAGCTTCTTTTCCCCTTTCATCTCGGTAATCACGGGTAAAAGGCCAAGCCCCTTGCATGATCCAGGCGCACCTTCCACGCCGTCCGGGTCTCTTACTTCGAGGCCGAGCATTTGGTAACCGCCGCATATTCCCATGACCAGGGTTCCATTGTGCGAAAGCGCGCGTATGTGCTCTGCCCAGCCGCTTTTTTTGAGGAAAACCAGGTCTGCAATGGTGGCCTTGGTGCCTGGAATAACAAGACAGTCGCACTGTCCAAGCTCTTTGGGTTGCCTCGGAAAAGAAAGGGTAACATCATCTTCAAAGGCCAGGGGAGCGAAATCGGTAAAATTACTGATCCTGGGCAAGTGAATGACCGCGATGTTGACAGGCCCTTTTCCGCTCTTCACCGTGTGCACGAAGACCCCGTCTTCCTGGTCGACGGAAATATCGTGGAACCACGGAAGTACCCCGAGGCATTCCATTGGAGTGATTGCCTCGAACTGCTCGATCCCGGGTCGCAGGAGAGCAAGATCTCCACGGAATTTGTTTATGATATAGCCTGAAATCAGGCCCTTGTGATGATCCTGGATCAGGTCGAAGGTTCCCTTCAGCCATGCAAACACTCCTCCCCGGTCTATATCCCCGACCAGTATGACCCTCGCCCCGCTGTATGCCGCCATCTCCATGTTGACCAGATCTGTTCGCTGCAGGTTTATTTCAGCAGGGCTTCCCGCACCTTCGATCACTATGATGTCATATTCCCCGGCCAGGGAGTCGTATGCACCCTGCGCTACTGCAAGATGGCTGCTGTAATTTTCGTAATAATTCACGGCGCTGTAGTGGCCTGTGGGCCTGCCCATCAAAATTACCTGTGACCTTGCATCGGCCGAGGGTTTCAGTAAAACCGGATTCATCCTCACGTCTGGTTCCAGGCCGCATGCCTCTGCCTGAAAGACCTGGGCCCTGCCCATTTCCAGGCCGTCTCCTGTAACATAGGAATTGAGCGCCATGTTCTGCGCCTTGAAGGGCGCCACCGATACCCCTTTTTTTGCAAGTATCCTGCACAGGGCAGCAGCAGCTATGGATTTTCCCACCCCAGATCCTGTTCCTTGAAACATTATGGCCTTTGCTTTCCGGGACATGGGATGGAAAGATAGAAGGCCCGGCAAGTAATTTCAACCAGTAGGGTTTCCCTATAGGCTACTTCTAGGAATTAGGATTTTTGTTCAAGGGCAAGGCGCGTGAAAAAAATACCGCAGATATATTGTTGATATTTCGAGGATTATTTTTGAGTGCAACGCAGCCACACCCCAGCGTAGGAAAAAGACAATTTTCAGAGGTAGTCTATAGTGAATAGAGTTTCCTTGAGTGGGCCTTGTCAAAGTGGCAGCATTTCTTGAGCCATTTTATGAGGTTTGCAGCCAGTTTTTTGTTTCCCTTTTCAAGAAATCTGTTCTGGAAGATGGCGTCATCGCCGAACAGTACAAAGCGGCCCTTACCGTAACGCCCTGCTACAGCCACACAGAAGGATTGGATTGCATCTCTTCGAGGTTCAAGCCTGTTGTTGCGGTTTAGATCGACCCAGGCCCTGTTTGATGTGAAAGCAATGCCGGTGGCCGTTCTGTCAAAAATGTTCAGGGCCCAGCCTCCGTAAAGGCTGAAACCGTCCAAACCCCTGGTAATCGCATGGCTGCCGAGTCTCGATATCCAGAAATCAGTGTCGCGGCCGCCAATTATGCCGTCCTGCTCATGGATCACATTAGTAGAATAGGCTATGCCAAGTTCCTCGAGCAGGCTGCCAAGGGGATGGGGTACATGGATCATGATGCAGAGCCCTCCGCCATGTTCAAGAAAATCCAGTATGGCGCTTATCTCGCTTAAACTGTATGGCTTGAACGGGCCTGAAATGACGAGCACATCTGCATCCTTAAGCGTTTCAAAGGTGATTTCACCCTCTGAAAAATTTGTCTGGAAGCCTTGGGCCTTGAACATGGCCTTCAACATGGAAAGATCCAGTTCGCCTGTTTTATCAAACCTGAAAGGTTGACCATGGCCATGGTCGAACAGGACAGTAGGGCGTGCCCAGCCTGGATCAGCACAGGTATAGCAGGGTCGAAAAAATAAGGCTATTAAAACAACAATAAAGACGTGGAGGTGGAAAATGGGCCTGGATTTCATTATCGTGCTGCCTGTTGAATATCTTCCATCATAACATGAAGAGGAAAAAAAATGCCACTTTCACCTGGTCCAAGGGCTATTTCCATATCGAGAAAGATTGTCCAGTGCTGCTTTGCGCTCTATGCCATATATATCGGTTACCGCTTTTATAACTTCTATCTCTGGGCCGTTGGGCGTTCACAAATCCATGTTCAAAGACCATCTTCTGTTGAGGCCTTTTTGCCAATAAGCGCGTTGGTGGGGCTTAAACAATTGCTTTTTACTGGTGTTTATGACTTTGTGCATCCAGCAGGCCTTACCATCCTCTTGGCTGCCCTGGCCATTTCCTTTTTGCTTCGCAGGGGATTTTGCGGCTGGATCTGTCCCATAGGCCTCTTGTCAGAGATCATGGCGTGGATAGGCGCCAAAACAGGTATTTGCTTCAGCCTTTCAGGCTGGAAGGTCTATTCCCTTTACGCAGTGAAATATCTCCTCCTTGGTTTTTTCATCTATATCATCTTCTGGAAGATGGATAGTACCCAGGCAACGGCCTTTTTGAGAAGTCCTTACAACTTGACGGCCGATGGAAGGATGCTCCTTTTCTTTCTCCAGCCTGGCAGGACTGCAGTCGTTGTGCTTGTGCTGCTCATGGTGTTTTCCCTGTTGATAAGAAATTTTTGGTGCCGTTTTGCATGCCCGTATGGAGCCCTTCTGGGCCTGGCGGCCTGGGCCGGGCCGCTTTATGTGAGGCGTGATCCGAAGAAGTGTGCGAGCTGCATGGGTTGCGCCAGGGTGTGCCCTGCCTCCATAGAGGTATACAGCAAGGAACGAATCAGGCTTCCAGAATGTATCGGCTGTATGGAATGCGTTGAGGCATGCCCTGAAAAGGGGTGTCTCGGACCGGTGGCAGCAGGAAGGTTCAGGATCAATCCTTATGCCGTCGGCGCGGCCGTGGTGCTTTTCTTCCTGGGGTCATGGCTGGCAGCGCAGCTCACCGGCCACTGGGACAGCCGGGTGCCGGCGCACATGTGG
>JALVPX010000134.1 GCA_027031565.1 Deltaproteobacteria bacterium
GGCACGATTTTGGTTCATCATGTGCCTTGCTTCTGCTGGAAAGATTACTTATGGTATCTTTGCCTCAGGGAGGCAGCGGGTGATCGCTGTTCCGTCATCCGCGGAACAGAGGAAAGTCCGGGCTCCGTAGGGCAAGGTGGTCCGTAACACGGACCGGGGGCAACCCCAGGGAAAGTGCCACAGAAAACAGACCGCCCCGCAAGCTGCGGGGTAAGGGTGAAAAGGTGAGGTAAGAGCTCACCAGCTGCCAGGGTGACCAGGCAGGCTAGGCAAACCCCACCTGGAGCAAGACTGAATAGGGGAACGCTAGAGGGCGGCCCGTCCGAAGTTCCCGGGTAAGTCGCATGAGGTGCTGGGCAACCAGCATCCCAGATGAATGATCACCATCCTATCTGTCAGGATACAGAACCCGGCTTATAGCTGCCTTCCTGGGGATTTTTCATATTATGCAGCCTGCAAGTTCGGCAGGCCTGCTGAGGCAATTCGGTTTGTGCCTGCCGAGACCTCGGCAAACAAGATGCATGGGAGGAGAATGAGAGATGGCCCGGATCACACCGCCTGAAATCGTGGCCAAAAAGCAAAATGGCGAAAAAATAACCATGCTGACTGCCTATGACTACTCCATGGCAGCCATGATCGATCAGGCCGGTGTGGATATGATCCTTGTAGGTGACTCCCTTGGCATGGTTGTGCTCGGATATGAGTCCACTGTGCCTGTTACCATGGAAGAGATGCTCCACCACGCAAAGGCGGTATCAAGGGGTGCAAGACAGGCACTGGTAGTGGGAGATATGCCATTCATGTCTTACCAGGTCAACCCTGAGGATGCAGTGAAAAATGCAGGAAGATTTATAAAGGAAGCGGGCTGCCAGGCAATAAAGCTCGAGGGCGGTATTGAGCAGGCGCAGACCATCGAGGCCATAGTAAAGGCAGGCATTCCCGTGGTCGGTCACATAGGCCTCACACCTCAAACTGCCACTGCTTTAGGTGGTTACAAGTTACAGGCAAAGGACGCGGAATCCGCCAGGAAACTCCTTGATGATGGTCGTGCAGTTGCTGAGGCAGGGGCCTTTGCCCTGGTTATAGAATGCGTTCCTTCCGGTATCGGAAAGGCCGTTAGCGAATCCGTGCATATACCCACCATAGGCATCGGGGCCGGGCCCCATTGCGACGGGCAGGTACTTGTTACAAATGATCTGCTTGGAATGTTTGAAAAGTTTACCCCCAAGTTTGTAAAAAAATTTGCCGACCTTTCTCCCATTATCAAGGACGCCTTTTCCCGATACGTTGATGAGGTAAAAAGCGGCGAATTTCCAGATGAAGAACACAGCTTTCCAGGCGGTGACAGCCTTCTACAATCCTATGATGCATAAGGGATGGGATCTACCACGCCGGCTTCCCTGAATCCCTTTAATCTGAGCAGACATGAATCACACTTTCCGCACGCCACATCTTCATTTTCGTAACATGACCATGTCAAATGAAGGGGTGCGCCCAGCCTGACGCCTGTACGTACGACTTCAGCCTTGTTCATGTGGACCAGGGGCGCCACGACTTCCATCTTTGTCTCAGGCCGGGTCCCCTCGTCGATCACCTTGTTGAAGGCCTTGAAATATGATTCCCTGCAATCCGGATAACCGGAACTGTCTACTTCAGTTGCACCTATGTATATGTACCTGGCCCCTAGCACCTCTCCCCACGAAACCGCAATTGCCAGAAGATGCGTATTCCTGAAGGGAACATAGGTTATCGGTATTCCTTGCCCGGACAAGGCCTCCTTGGGAACATCAATGCTGTGATCTGTAAGGGCGGAACCGCCTATCTTTCTTAAATACTCAATACTTACATTTAAAAGATGTGTTACATCATAAAATTCAGCTATTTTCTTAAAAGCTTTTTCCTCTCTTTTTTCCGTGCGCTGCCCATAGTTCACGTGAAGAAAGGCGAGCCTGCACTGCTCACTTGCAATGGCTGCTGCCACGCAGCTGTCCAGGCCTCCGCTCACCAGACACACAGCCAGCGGGCGTTTGTAATCAGATGAATTCATGCTGCCACCAGGGTTCATAACTTGATTCAAGGGATCGGTCCAGGGCCTGGCATGCCCTCGTACAGAAATCAATAGGAAAGTTTTCTGAAAAAGGTGTTTTCTACCTTCTCTTCCAGGCACTACATGCCAGGCGGAATCCTTTTTAATGTAAGCTTAATATTTACAACTATTTCTTCCGATAACAAGGACAATATAACAAATCTCAGAGCCTGGCTGAGCGGAGGGAATCAAAAGTCGCATGGATGTCAAGATAATCAACCCCTTTTTGGAAGCAGCAGTAAATGTATTGAAAACCATGGCGAATATCGAGGCAAAGCCGCTGAAACCTTATCTCAAGAACGATTCCATAGCCAAGGGCGATGTCTCTGGAATAATCGGGATTACAGGCGATGCCCAGGGATCCATGTCCCTGTCTTTCAGCGAATCATGCATAAAGGCCATAGTGGCAAACCTGTTCGGCACGCCTGTAAACGAATTGAACGAAGAGGTAAAAGACGCTGTGGGAGAACTCACAAACATGATCTGCGGCGATGCCAGGCGCAGGCTCGAGGCAAACAACATCTCACTCCAGTCCGGCACCCCTACTGTAGTGGCAGGGAAGAACCACTCTATCACCCATGTTCACAAAGGCCCGTGCATAGCCGTGCCCTTCACAACAGAAGCCGGTGATTTTGTGGTAGAGGTTGCCTTCAACAACGGCTGAGACCCTGGAGGAACATCGCGGGTCATTCAGGACTGCCCGTCTCTTTCTCTACGACCTCCACACCTGCCTCCTCCAGCAGGTAAACAGCAGTCCCCTTTTTCTGCCCTTTTTTAATCACCAACTGATCCGGCTCGAATTTGAGCAGCATCTTTCCAACAAGCAGGCCCTTTTGCCTTTCCACACCACGGTATGGATTTTCCACCAGTTCTTTTGACTCAACCTCTCCGCTTTCCCTGTTGATCTTCTCCACCATGAAAAACCGGGCCTGGCCTATGTGTTCCGAGACCGTGCCATCCGGCCCTTGAACAGGGGTAATCCTTATCATGTGGCTGGACCTGCCAAAATGGGGCCTGATCCTTGCCATCACTACCTGTGGAAAGCGCTCGATGATCTCCTCTTCGATCCTGTCCGCGATCTTGTCTGCCAACTCGTGCGAAGGGGTCTTCATGATCACGTCAACATCCACGATAAACCTTCCGCCGGCAATCCTGCTCAGGACCCTCTCCACCCTTACAACAGTTGGATACCCTTCAACGAACTCGATTATCCTGCGTTCGGTTTCCCTGTCCATGGCAGCATCCAGCAGCTCCTTTACGGAGTTTGACAACAATATGCCACCAGCCCTGAACACAAAGAGCGACACAACGGCTGCTGCCCAGCGGTCCAGGGAAAACCCCAACTTGCCTGCAAGCAGGCCAACAAACACGATTGCCGTTGAAAGGGAATCCGCCAGGTAATCCTTGGCATCTGCCACGAGCGCAGGCGAATGAAAGCGCCGCCCTGCCCTCAACTGATAAAGGCCGAAAAGTGTGGTAACGATGAGGCAGGCCCCGGCAACCGGCAGGGCCTTTTCTACCCTTACCGAGTGTTCATGGCAGAAGATAGCGGCCTTGCCTATTTCATATGCTGCCAGAAGTATGGCAGCGGAGATGACCAGGGTGGCTACTGTTTCAGCCCGGTACAGGCCATAGGGGAAAGAAGGATGCTTTTTGCCTGCTGCCCAAAGGCCGACCCATGCGGCAGCCGAAGCCAGAACGTCTGTAGCAGAGTGAATGGCATCGCTAAGAAGGGCCGTGCTGCCAGACTTGATGCCAGCTGCACCCTTTACGATGGCCAGGACCAGGTTCACGGCCACAGACAAGGCTGCCCTTTTTCTTGCCTGAGCAAGTTCCATTATATGTCGATACTGTGAAGGCCCTTCCATCTGTTTCTATGCTCACCGTGCCATCGAGATCGGTCCTGAACACCTCTGCCCTTATCAGGTCATATGATCGTAACACATCGCCATTTGGAAGCCCAAGGAAATTATGCCTGCCCACAGGCACTACGGCTATCCGGGGGCGCACTGCCTCAAGAAAACTTGTACTGCTGGATGTCTTGCTGCCGTGATGAGGCACCACCAGAACATCCACCGGCCTCAATCCATTTCTGACAAGGCACTCCTCCCTCTCATGCTCGATATCCCCGGTAAGCAGGATCTCAACCCCGTTGAACCTTAAACGAAAAAGCAGGGACCGGTTGTTGCGGTCATGAAATGGAATGGCTGTACACTTGGAAGGTATAACTTCAACCTGCGCCGAGCCGAATTCCCTTGTTCCGGGCCTTGTCCAAACCACCCATTTTGAGCCTGCCTGTTTGGCCTTCTCAACAAGCGCAGGCCATACAGGGGATCTGCCATGGTCCTGGCTGGTCCAGAATTCTGCTATGGGAAACTGGTCAAACAGGGCAGCCATGCCCCCCATATGATCCAATTCAGGGTGTGAAAGGGCCAAAACGTCTATTTTCTGAACACCCAAGCTGCGCAGAAAGGGGGCTACCACAACCTTCCCGACATCCAAAGAAGATCGAAGCCCTCCGGCATCCACCACCATGACCCTTCCGCCAGGCATCAGCACCACCTGGCATGTTCCCTGCCCCACATCAAGCACATGGAACTTGAGACCTCCTTGATGTCTCAAGGCAAAGGCCCTTTGAAGCGGAAACGTTGCCAAGAACAAACAGAAGATCATGACTGCCGGAAAAAGGAAAACATGAAACCTCTTTACTCCTTTGAGGGATTGGTTGAGAGTTAAAAATATCGTCAATAAAAGGAGATAAGACAGAATCACCTGCCACTGCCAAGGCCTGGGATACCAGAACGTGAGGAAATCGAGGGGCAGCCTGGCCAGAAGATCCACCATTCCTTTAATGAGCAGGCCAGCAGCAGACCATGCCACTGAGGCCATTTGTTCTGAAAAGAAAGAAAAGAGGGTGCCAGTCAGGAGCAGCGGAAGGACCGTAAGGCTTACTGCAGGCACAAAAAGCAGGTTGAGTAGAGGGCCTGCTGTTGAAATGCGCTGAAAGTGATAGAGGGTCAAAGGCGAAGTGGCAGCAAAGGCCGTGGCAGTGACGAGGATTAGCAACACAATCCTTCTTTTTCTCAAGGCATGTCCGTGGCCAGGTTGATTCAAGCTTGACAGCAGAAGCAGAATAAAGAAGGTGGCTGCATATGAGAGCTGAAAGCCTATGGAAAAAAGATAGAGAGGATCGTATAGAAGGAGGCACCAGGCAGACAATGACAAGGCGTGGAGTGGTGACATGGGCTTGTCTGCATACACTGCCATCGCCAGGAACAGAAACATCACAGCAGCCCTCAAGGCCGAAGGCGAAAACCCGGCAAAGCCTGCATAAACAAGGCATGACAAGGCTGAAACAGCCACGGCAATCTTCCTGACCCGTATTCTCAGCGCCAGCCACGGCCAGCGCACGAGAAAAAAATAGACCATACCGCCAGTACCTGCTGCCAAAAGGCCCATGTGAAGCCCGGATACTGCAAGAAGGTGTCCCAGCCCGGCCTTGGAAAAAAGTTCCCTGGCCCCATCAGAAAGAAACCCTCGTTGCCCAATTACCAGGGCGGCAGCTATGCCCAGCCCCTGAGTTCTAAGGCCATTTTGCATGGCAATGGCCGTCTTGTAGCGCATTCTTTCCAATACGTAGCGTAAACGGTTCATATGGGGCGATGATGAAGCATGCCCCACGATCTCGATCTTTGCCAGGCTATCCACGTAACCAGTAACACCTATGCCTTTCAGGGCCATGTAGGTCTCATAATCCCAGGCACCCGGGGTATGGAAATTTTCCACCTTGCGCAGAGAGGCATTGAATCTGATCAGGTCTCCAGGGCCGAAGACAGCATAATCCAAGCCCTTAACTGTTAATCGTATTATTCCGTAATTTCGATTGTTTTTGCTGTCAAATACATTATCGAGCAGGCCCACCGTAAGCCTGGTACCGCCTGCTGTCGGCTCGGGTGCCCTGATGATCTGTCCTGTCCAAAGTGAGGAACGGCCTGAACCAGCAATGTCAAAAAGCAGGCTATTGGCTTGCTCGAAATGATTGATTGAAACCTCGTACCTGGCCCATCCCAGAAAAAAGAAGAAAAGCAGGAGCGAACCCAGAAACAGCAGAATCTGCCTGGAAAATGAGTTGCCGAATTGAAAGAACAAAAGGATTGAAGCAGATACCAAGAGAAAGGCAGGCACGACAATAATATGATACTTACCCCATGCCGTACCGGCACAAAAGCATAAAAGGGGCCCTGCCAACAGGGCGCCTTTAATCTGATTCAACAACCCTTACACGCACAAGCTCCCTCTCTATCACACGAACAGGGGCTGGGAAATGGCCCAAATTCCTTATGGTGGGTGTGCCTTTCCGCCTTTTGGAAGCCGGCTTGTGCGCCTCCAGCTCTTTGTTGAGCCGGTCGATACGGTCCAACAGGCGCAATATTATATCTATGCCTGCCAGGTTGATCCCGAGTTCTTCCTTTAGGCGCACAATCCTGGCCAGCTTCTCTAGTTCTTCAGGGCCGAAGAGATACTGCCCCCGCGGCCCCCTCCTGCAGACCAGGATTTCCTCCTGGACCAGGCGCCTTACCATGTGCCGGCTCAATCCGAACCTTTTGCTCACCATGGAGACAGTAAAACATGCTGACATGGAAAGCTCCTTAATCTATTTGGTCAAAGCAGCCTGCTCCTGCAACCTGCATGGTGCCCTGTAAACATTTTCCAATCAAATTTAATCACATTTGGAAAAGCCGCAAGAACGGCACAGCAGGCAGCCCTCTTCAGGCTCAAGTACCCCGCCGCAATCTGGGCAGGTCATCACAGTCTTCTCGTCTTCCTTTGCCTCTATCTTGCTCACGGCAGCCAGCACCTTGGCCATGCCGTCTGGGCACGACAATATCTGCTCGCCATCCTGCCAGCTTGGCGAAGGACAGCGTATTCCAACCAGTTGTTTCACAATCGCCTCAACCCTGATCCCGGAACGCAGGGCAAGAGAGACAAGCCTGCTTTCCGCCTCAATCTGGCACGCTGCGCATCCCCCTGCCTTTCCCATCTGAGCGAAAACCTCGCACAGGTCCTTGTCATCCCAATTGACGGTCACATAGAGATTACCGCAGCCGGTCCGGACCCGCTGGGTTACTCCCTTGGTAATAAGAGGCCTCGGACGCGGCGCAATCTTGCCGTTTGCCCCTACCAGGGTCGCTGGCACCTTTTTGCCCTCTTTTTCCCTCTTCAAATTGAGCACTTGAACAGGCCTTGAGCCGTACCGGTAAATGGTCAGCCCCTTGAGCCCCTTTCGCCAGGCAAGCAGATAGGCGCTTCTCACATCATCCTTCGAGGCCTCTTCGGGAAAATTGATGGTCTTTGAAACTGCATTGTCCGTGTGCTCCTGAAAGGCGGCCTGGATGGCAATGTGTTCTTCCGGCGACACATCCATGGAGGTTACGAATATACGTTTGAGATCATCTGGTACCTCAGGAATATCCTGAATGGAACCTGTTTGGGCTATCTTCTCCATCAATTCATCGCTGTAAATTCCAAGGGCCTTGGTCCTTTCCACGAACATTGGATGCGCTTCGATAAGCTCTGTGCCATCAAGTACCTTTCGTATATAGCTGACTGCAAACAGGGGCTCGATCCCGCTTGAAGCACCTGCAATTATGCTAATGGTGCCAGTAGGTGCAATGGTGGTGGTGGTTGCGTTGCGCATATAAGGCGTCTCCGGCGTGTCATAGATCGAGCCCTTGTAAGCCGGAAAGTTACCCCTTTCCTTTGCAAGCCCTGCAGATGCCTTTTTTGACTCTTCGTCAATGAAGGCCATCACCTTTCTGGCTAGCTCAACGGCTTCTTCTGAATTGTAGGGTAGATCCAAGGCAATGAGCATGTCTGCAAATCCCATGATACCAAGGCCTATCTTCCTGGTGCGCTTGGTCATCTCCTCAATCTGGGGTAGTGGAAACTTGTTTACGTCAATCACATTGTCCAGGAAGTGTACTGCATCATGGACGGTATCCCTTAGTGCATCCCACTCTATGTTCTTGTCTTTCACGAATTTGGACAAGTTTATGGAGCCCAAATTGCACGATTCATAGGGAAGGAGGGGCTGCTCGCCGCATGGATTGGTGCTTTCGATCTCACCCAGATGGGGTGTAGGATTTGAGCGGTTTATGCGGTCGAGGAATATGATTCCAGGCTCCCCGCTTGCCCAGGCTGAATCGACTATTTCATCAAAAATGGCCCTTGCAGGAATGCGCCGCACCTCTTTTCCTGTGCGCGGATTTATCAATCCATAATCTTCATCATTTTCGACTGCCTCCATGAATCGTTCAGTGAGGGCCACCGAAAGGTTAAAGTTGTTAAGGCGGTCAGTTTGGGTCTTGGCTGCGATGAACTTTTCTATGTCTGGGTGATCAACCCTCAGGATACCCATGTTGGCACCCCGCCTGGTGCCGCCTTGTTTGATTGTCTCGGTGGCAACATCAAATATGGTCATGAAAGATATGGGGCCGCTGGCAACGCCCTGAGTCGATTTAACGCGGTCGCCTTCGGGCCTTATCCTGGAGAATGAAAAGCCTGTTCCTCCACCACTCTTATGGATCATCGCGGTGTGCTTAACTGCATCAAAGATGGATTCGATGGAATCGTCAATGGGAAGCACAAAGCAGGCAGAAAGCTGGCCCAATTCCCTGCCTGCATTCATCAAGGTGGGTGAATTGGGCATGAACTTGAGTGAGGTCATCAGGTCATAAAATATCGAGGCGATCTTTTTTACATCGGCCTTCTTTTTGTATATCTTGTCGCCCTCGGCTATTGCGCCTGCCACCCGGGAAAACAGCTCTTCAGGCGTTTCTACTACACGCAATTGATCATCCTTTTTCAAATAGCGCCTGGCCAACACTACCAATGCATTGTGGCTCAAGGGAAGGTGTGTTGCAGGCAAATTAAGTGCGGACTCCTTTGGTTTGGCCATTTTTGATTTCTCCAATTTTCAGGGTGATTATTACCAGATATTGTGTTGTAACATTCACTACACTGCCATATATAGTAGATCAAAAAATAAAATCAAGAATTTCCTGCACGCTGGCATCATCTTTAGGGAGGCCTGGTGAAACCCCTGGAAAAATATATTTGATCTTTCAGCAGGATAACGCTATTTGTAAGCGCCTGGAAGTTGAAATAAACATGAACGGGAAATGTCATGTCCATAATAATTTACAATACACTTAGTAGGAAAAAAGAGGAGTTTTTACCCCTGGAACCGGGCAAGGTGAAGATGTATGTGTGTGGCATAACCGCTTACGACCGCTGCCACATCGGCCATGCCAGGTCAGCGGTAGTCTTCGACTGCGTTGTAAGGCACCTGAGGCATAGAGGCTTTGAAGTAAAATTCATACGCAATTTCACCGACATCGATGATAAGATAATCAATCGCGCCAAGCAAGAAGGGATCTCTCCGGAGGAGCTTGCAGAGCGAGAAATCGCCAACTTCTACCAAGACATGGATGCCCTGGGTGTGCTAAGGGCAGATATCGAACCAAGGGCAACACAACATATTCCAGAAATCATCGCCTTGATTGAAAGGCTGATTGAAAAAGGCCACGCATACGAAGCTGGAGGAGATGTCTATTTTTCAGTAAGGAGCTTTCCTTCTTATGGAAGACTTTCGGGCCGTGACCTTGATTCATTGAAAGCCGGAGCGCGGATAGAGATTGGAGAAAAGAAAAAGGATCCCCTGGATTTCACGTTGTGGAAAGGTGCAAAGCCGGGGGAGCCGTCATGGGAGAGCCCTTGGGGGCCTGGCAGACCAGGCTGGCACATAGAATGCTCTGCCATGAGCATGAAATATCTTGGGGAAACCCTTGACATTCACGGAGGCGGGCTGGACCTGATCTTTCCGCATCATGAAAATGAAAGGGCCCAGTCAGAAGCAGCTACAGGCAAGACCTTTGTTCGCTACTGGATGCACAACGGCTTTGTGACCATTCAAGGGGAAAAGATGTCAAAGTCCCTGGGAAATTTCATAACCATCCATGAAATTCTGAAGGAGTACCATCCAGAGGCCTTGAGGTTTTTTCTGCTGTCAAAGCATTACCGCAGCCCTCTCGATTACAGTCCAGAGGCCTTGAGGGAGTGGGAAATTGCATTGCACAGGGCCTACAGCACCCTCCACGAAGGCACCGAGGCCCTGATCAGGCCCGTGAAAAAGAAAAGACCCATCAGTGAGCAGGCACAGGCAGCTGTTGAGGGGCTTTTACACGTAGAAGAGATGTTCGATGCCTCCATGGACGATGATTTCAATTCGGCCAAGGCGATCGGCCATCTCTTTGAAGGAATACGCCTTTTAAACCGCCTTTTAAAGGAATACCAGGAACGTCCATCCGCGCTGCTCAGAGATCCTATTTTGAAAGGCATGGATTTGATTCAGAAGAGAGCAGGGATACTCGGTGTGCTAACTGAGGAACCCGAGGAATTTATTCACAAGGCCAACGTAAAACTTCTGGCTGCAATGTCCCTTTCAGAAGAAGATATCGAAAATGCTATTAAAAGACGCACCATTGCCCGCAAGGAAAAAAGGTGGGACGAGGCAGATGCCATAAGGGCTGAGCTTGCCGGTAAGGGCATATTGCTGCAGGACGGCCCCGAGGGCACCAAATGGACCGTCAAGCCAGGGGGCTGAGCAAAGGATATGCGTACCTATATCGAGTGTATGCCTTGTTTTATGAACCAGCTGATCCGCACCGGAAAGATGGTTGAACTCGACGATACCGCCTTGTGGCAGCTAATGAAAAGACTTGCCAGGGCCATGGAATCCTTCGACCCCCACGATCCACCGCCAAAATCTGCTGTGCAGCTCTATGACTTGATAGCCAATGAATGCGGATGCCGCGACCCTTTTGAAGAGATAAAAAAAAGGAGCACCAGGCAGGCGCTAGGCCTGTATGAAAAACTAAAAAGGGATATAGAGCAGGCGCCTGATCCGCTGGAAAAGGCCATAAGGTTCAGTGCGTGCGGCAATGTCATAGATTTTGGTGTTGCCTCTGAATATGACCTGGAGGCCGAGCTTGAATCCATATCAGACAGGCCCTTTGCCATATGGCATATGGATCATTTCAGGGAAAATCTGAAAAGAAGCGACTGGGTGCTCTACCTTGGCGACAATGCCGGGGAATCTGTGTTTGACAGGCTCTTGATTGAAATCCTGGATATCCCCGTGACCTTCGTGGTAAGGGATGGACCCATAATTAACGATGTCACCGAAGAAGACGCCGAGGCCGCCGGCATAGGCAAGACGGCCTCGATTACATCCTCAGGATGCCGCGCTCCGGGCACAATCCTCGAATGGTGCTCCAGTGATTTCTTGGAGATGTTCAACACTGCGCCTTTGATAATTTCCAAGGGTCAGGGAAATTACGAGACCCTTGCTGAACAAAGGCGACCCATCTACTTCATATTGAAGGCCAAGTGCAACGTGGTTTCCCGCCATCTGAAGTGCAATATTGGAGACATGATCTTTGCAGCGGCAAACCGAATCCACTGAAAAGACCACCACTACCCTGGCGAAATCTGCCGGTTCGGTTAGCATAGCAGTTTTTTTGTCGCGCATCCTGGGCCTTGTGCGTGAACAGGTCCTGGCAGGACTGTTTGGTGCCGGAACTGCCATGGATGCCTTTGTAGTTGCCTTCAGGATTCCCAACCTGCTTCGAGACCTCTTTGCAGAAGGTGCCCTGAGTTCTGCCTTTGTGACGGTATTTACCGAATATGACAAGAACAAGGGAAGCAAAGAGGCATGGCTGCTTGCCAACAACGTTTTCACAATATTGACGATTGTCATATCCCTGATAGTTATTGGAGGAATCACCTATTCTGAAGAACTTGTAAGGCTGATGGCGCCCGACTATGCCCTGGTGCCCGGCAAGCTCGAGCTTACCATAAGGCTCACCTCGATCATGTTCCCCTTCCTGCTGCTCGTCTCCCAGGCTGCCTTCCTCATGGGTGTGCTAAATGCAAAGGGACGCTTTTTCATACCATCTCTGGCATCGAGCTGTTTCAATCTTTCTTCCATCATAGTTGGGGGAGGTCTGGCCTTGCTGCTGCCGAAATGGCACGTTGAGGCAATATATGGCATGGCAGTGGGAACCCTGCTTGGGGGCTCGGCCCAGTTCCTGATTCAGATGCCCCTGGCCGTGAAGGCGGGTTTCAGATTCAGGCCCAGGCTGAATCCTTCCTGCCCGGGGCTGCGCAAGATCGGAAGACTTATCGTGCCTGCCATAATCGGGCTCTCCGCCACCCAAATCAATGTATTCATAAACACAAATTTTGCATCCCAGTGTGCAGAGGGAAGCGTTGCCTGGCTCAACTACGCCTTTAGGCTCATCATGTTTCCCATAGGCCTTTTTGGCGTGGCATTGTCCATAGCCACGCTGCCGCTGGCTGCAAAACAAGCCGCGACCAAAGACCTTGAGCAACTGGGCGACACCGTGGTCTCATCTCTCACACTGGTATTTGTCCTGTGCGTGCCTGCCGCAGTCGGCCTGTGGATACTGGCAGAACCAATAATCAGGCTCATATTTGAACATGGCCGATTCACACATTTTGATACCCTGATGACTTCTCAAGCCCTCAGGTTCTATGCCATTGGTCTCATGGCTTATTCGGCAGTCAAAATTATCGTGCCTGTCTACTACGCTCTCAATGACACCCGCTGGCCTGTTATCGGCAGCTTCTCCACAGTTGGTATAAACGTGGTCTTCATCCTTCTCACTCTGGATTTATTCCAGCACAGGGCCATAGCCCTGGCCACCTCCATAAGCGTAATATTCAACTTTGTGATGCTCTCAGTCATACTTTACAGGAAGATAGGCGGCTTCCAGGTGCAGAAATTGCTCCTATCCCTGGGCAAGGTGTCCATTGCCTCTGCAATAATGGCAGGCGGCCTGATTCTATCCATCTTCAAGGCAGAAAAATATGTTTCCCTCGATTCCACGGGAAATATTGTTGCATTTCTGCTTATAACGATCCCCGCAAGCGTTCTCTTGTATGGAATGTCCATCTATGTGCTGAAGGTGCCTGAATTGAACTTGCTTTTTGATCAGATAAAGAACAAAATAAAGGCAAGTTAACAACTGCTTTACACTGCAATTCAGGATGGAACCATATTGAAATTATCCCTGCGCCACAGGCTCTCAATAATCTTGACGGTCAACTATGCTGTTCTCGCATCCATTGTGCTCCTTGTAACACTGAAAGCTGCTGATGAAGTATTGGATAGGTATGTGGCGCTTCACGGCAATGCCATGGTTTCAGCTCTGGCCAGCCTTGTTGCGCCTTACATAGCCCAAAGGGACTACCAGCAGCTGAACGAATTTGCAGTCCATGTAATCACTCAGCCTGAAATCGCAGGGATATTGCTCCAGGGGCTGGATGGGTCCCACCTGGCCAGCAAGGGTATATGCACCCCTTCAAAGGTCATACGCGATTTCAATTGCAGTATTGTAGACAAAAAGACAAATGGACGGCTGGAAAACATAGCCGCACTCCACATTTTCATAAACAAGAAGTTCATATACTCGGATTCAAATTTACTGAAAACAAAGGTGCTAGCTGCGCTTTTCCTTGCCTTCGCCTTTTGTTGCATTTGGCTCATCCTGGCCATCAACAAACATCTCCACAATCCTCTGTCCCAATTGATTCAAGGTGCGAAAAAGCTTTCAGACGGTGACCTTGACACAAGATTGACTGAGCCAAACATGTCTGCAGAATTGGCAGAGCTGGCTAAGGCCTTTGAAAAAATAGCGGATTCCTTGAGGGAACAAGTTGAAAAACGCATAAAAATAGAGCAGGGCCTTGTACAAGAAAAAAAGATGACCATGCTGGGGGAATTGTCATCCATGCTGCTTCACGAGGTGGGGGGCAGCATGAACAGGCTGTTCATGATCCTGTTTCAGCTAAAACAGCACAAGCTGGATGAGAAGGCCATGGCAGCCCTGGAAGAGCTTGATGAAGAGCTCAACAATCTCATC
>JALVPX010000135.1 GCA_027031565.1 Deltaproteobacteria bacterium
ACCGTAAACAGGTCGAAACTGGTTGAAAGTATCACTCACCTCACGATCACTTGCTCAAGTTTTTTCAATTTGGCATAGGGTCCTTCACAGGAAATGGTTTCTATCTTGTAAATCCTGTCTATCTCAACCGTGGCATAGCCAGTGTCTCCATTGCACCCTGTTGTCGTGAAAGTCACCTGGTAGGTGCCGGCAATGGTGACAGATGCCAGGAAAATGGCGGATAAAATTGCCCAGCTAGCAAGTATAATCCTTGTCATTGCTCCCCCCAATTTGCCAGGCGGTAATCCTTTTAAAGCCCGGCCTTTTTCAATTGTTCCACTGCCTTGGCCTGTTCAGATGAGAGGTGTTTGGGCACATCTATCAACAGCTTAATATATTGATCGCCTCTCCTGCCAGCGCCTGATGGCAGCCCTTTTCCGCGCAGGCGCAGTTTCTGCCCGCACCTGGCACCTGCAGGGATCGTCAATCTGACCTTTGTACCGTCAACCGTCGGCACCTCAACCTTGGTTCCGAGGCAAGCCTCTGAAAACCTGAGATAGTGGTCGATTTCCACATCGCTTCCCTTTATCCTGAAGCGCGGGTCTATCTGGGGCTGAATGAGAAGGTAGAGATCCCCCCTGCCGCCGGGCCCTGGTCTTCCCTTGCCTGTTACCCTGATCTTTTTGCCCGGAGCAACGCCTTTGGGTACACGAATAGAGATCCTTTCATGGCCAGACGGGGTGCCGACGGCGATAGTCTTCTTTGTGCCATGTATCATTTCGAAGGGCGTCAAGTGCAGTTCCATCAGTATGTCCTGGCCCTTGGCCCCGGCGCCTTCGAAATGGTACGTATCGCCATGACCAAAACCGCCTCCTCCAGTCTGGAACATCTGCCCCAGTATGTCTTCAAAGCCTACGCCAGCCCCGCGTCTTCCGCCAAAGAAAACCCTGCTGAATATGTCCCCGCCGAGGCCGAGATCCTGGAAGATATTGCTGAAGTCAAAGTTCCTGAAGATATCTTCCTGTGTATAACGCTTGTGAAACTCGGTTGAGCCGAAGGCATCATATTGTTTGCGCTTTTCAGGGTCGCTTAATACAGCATAGGCCTCGTTGATCTCTTTAAATTTCTCTTCAGCCGCCTTGTCGCCCTTGTTTTTGTCTGGATGATATTTTATGGCGAGTTTCCTGAAGGCCTTTTTTATTTCTGCATCCGTGGCGTTTTTAGAAACACCAAGTATCTTGTAATAATCTTTGCCGCTTCCCATAGCTTCTAAACCAGTCTGTCACTCTCAAGATTTTTTTGGCAATGGTGTAAAGTTATTGACACAATGCCCTTTTAAAAGTAACGACACCTTTTGTTAAGTCAATAGCAGCATACACACTGAACAGCGAGGATTCTTTGATGAAAGAGCGCATCAAGATAGCAATATTTTCCCCCTCAAGTCCTGGTTCAAGTGTCAAAATGACCGACTCCGGGCTGGAGGTTGCACGACAATATCTGCCAACTGCAGATTTTATACCGGAAGGACCATTGTCTAATCCTGGCCTGCCTTATCTCGCACGTGAAGACCGGCAACAGGCAGAGAATTTCTCAAACTTGCTGGCCAGGAAGGATCTGGACTACATCTGGTTCGTACGAGGCGGGTATGGGTCCATTCGCTGGCTTGGGCTGGTGGAGTGGCCGGAGGGTCCCTTGCCTATACCCATCGGCTTCAGCGATGCAACTTCAATCCTTAACAGCGTGGTTGCCAGGGGCGGAAGGGCAATACATGGTCCAATGCTGGGAACATTGACAGATACCTTTGCCTGGTGCCGCAACCAGCTCTTTGATTTGCTGACAGGTGTAAACAGAAAATTTGAATGGCATGGTGCCCCGCTATTGCCTGGAACGGCAGCTGGGACCCTGGCAGGCGGTAATCTTGCCACTATCGTCTCCACACTTGGTACTCCCCTGGAGCCCCCTTGGGAAGAGTGCCTGCTGTTCCTGGAGGATTATCAGGAGCCCTTGTACAAATTAGACAGGATGTTGACCCAGCTTCTATTGTCTCGACGTCTCGAAAAGGTCGCGGGCATAATTTTGGGACAGTTCCTTTCCCTTGGGGAGGATGAAGTCCTTTTGAAAGATCTGTTGCTGGACAGGCTCGGGGTCCTGGATGTACCTGTTGTATGGCAGATCCCGGCAGGCCACGGCCCGGCAAATGAACCCCTTGTTCTGGGGGCAAGGTATGAGCTGGATGGAGGGCAGGGCAGGCTCGTCCTCATTGGGGATTGAGCATACGCGATATGGCGATGATTTTGGCACTGTGCTCGAGGCACTCCATATAACAAAAGGCCTTCTCGATATTTTCGCCAAAGGTGACAGCGCCATGTCTTTCCAATATCAAGGCAGGGCCTTTTCCGATTTTCTTTGCAGTTACCTTGGCCAGTTCCAGGGTTCCTGGAGGATGATACGGCACCACAGGCACCTGTTTGAGCAGGGTCTCGGCCTCCACGAGCTTTTCCGTGTCCAACATGATGCCGGCCAGGTTCAGGGCCGTGGTCCACGGGGCATGGGTATGAATAATTGCACCTGTGTTTTCGTCAGCCCTGTAAATCTCCTGGTGCAGGGGAAGCTCAGAAGTGGGATCTCCGCTGCCGCAAATAATATTTCCGTGCCAATCAACGGCGACCAGGTGTTTCTCTTCCAGGAAACCCTTGTGGACTCCGCTTGATGTAACGAGGATGCCTGAATTTTGCGGCAACCTTATGCTCACATTGCCGTCTGTGCCTGCAAACATACCTTTGTGATACATGGCCTTGCAAATCCTTTGGAGTTCCGGAAAAGAGGCCTTTGTGAATGACTCGATGTGCGATTTGCTCATACCCGATCAACGAATCTCTTTTTTGGTGGTCACTTCTGCCTTTATCTTGTTCAAGGTCTCTTCAAGGGTCTTGATCACGTTTTCCCTTATATCTCCGGCAACGCCCAAAAGCATGAGATCGTCACCCACCTCCAGGCGGCCTTGCTGAACCTTTGCTTCCACAGCCACGATTCCTGGCCTTTTCCTAGCTTCATCCAAGATTTCAGCAAGGCGTTCCTCGTTTGCCGAGACCTCAACTGCTGAAACAGGATTGCCGTCTCTGCTGAAGGATCTGACAATACCATTGTGTACAAGAATCATCCCAGCCCTGTCTATGTTGGGTGATTGTTTCAATTGATCCAGGAACTTCGCTGCGTTGAGACGGCTGTTCATGTATCTATTCTCCTTTTTTTATTTTAGTTTACTGCAATAAATGCGAGGTTGTATAGTGTTTTTAACTTTATGATCCTGTCAGAGAGGAGATATTCATTATGAAGGTAGTTGCATTTAATGGCAGTGCCAGAAAAGGGGGCAACACGGAGACATTATTGAAGGTCGTTCTGGAGGAACTGGAAAAGGAGGGTATAGATACAGAACTGGTAAGCCTTGCCGGTCTCAATCTGTCCGGCTGCATTGCGTGTTACAAATGTTTCAAGAACAAGGACCGCAGGTGCAGCGGCCCGGATGACGAGATAAACGATTTCATTTCAAAGATAGAGGCGGCACAAGGTGTGCTACTCGGTTCTCCAACCTACTTTGCCGATATTTCTGCAAATATGAAGGCATTGATAGAGAGGTGCGGAATGGTGGCAAGGGCCAACGGCGACATGTACCGCATGAAGGTTGGAGCCGGCGTTGTGGCTGCCAGGCGCGCTGGTGCATACCATGTATTCAGTTCCTTGAATGCCTTTTTCTTGATAGGCCAAATGGTGGTAGTAGGCTCTTCCTATTGGAATTTAGGTATTGGAAAAGATCCAGGGGAGGCGCAAAAAGATGAAGAAGGGGTAAAAACCATGCAAAATTTGGGGAAAAATATGAGCTATTTGCTTAAAAAGCTATATGCTTGATTTTAATTCAGGCCTACAGAAATTTGCAATGGCTTCAGCAGCACATTTCGGACAACAGCGTGCGTGGCTGCAGACTATAAGGATGCTAAATAGTTGCTTGACACCCCACTAAAATGTTACTAAAAAATTGCAATAAGTTTCACGTGGAAAATACAAAACAAGGAGGTTTTTCCATGATCAAAAAAACTTTTGGCGTTGTCGCTGCGCTTTTGATAGCGTTTCCGGCAATGGCTGTGGCAGGAGGGTACAAGTCTCCCACTGCTGAGGATCTGCTCAGGCGTATTGATCAGCTCACACGGGAATTGAACCAAGTCAAGCATGAGCTGGAGCAGGTCAAGCAGCAGAAGGCGGTGCCTGTAGCAGCTCCTTCGGATGAATTGAAGGCGCTTAAGGCAAAACAGGCCGAGACAGAGGAGACCCTTGAAGAGGTCACAGACAAGCTCGATGAGTTTGTGACCAATGGGATTGGTCGTCTGGACCTCTCCGGCGATTTCCGTTTCCGCCTCGATTCCACCAGGGCAAGCATGCCAAGTTTCTGGTCCGGCAGTGATATCATGACCGCAATGTCTACCATGTCCGGCTGGGATGCCGCGACCTTGGGCCAGAATATGCAGCCGATGATGCCCATGCTGCCACCGCAGATGCAGCAGCAGATGGGCCAGCTCATGGGCATGTGGGACAACATGACGGTTCAGCAGAAGACAGCAGCATTGAGCGGTATGATGAGCGGCCTTACAAAGGAACAAAGAGTTGCGATGCTCAATTCTCTTGGTTATTCCAAAAAGAAATCGGCTGACATCGATAATGACCTTCTCTATACGAACAGATTGCGCTTAAACTTGAAGGCACGGGCAACCGAGAACGTGACCTTCAAGAGCCGTCTCGCCATGTACAAGATATGGGGCATGGAGTCAGCCCATGCTACTGCTGTTCCCTTTGGCATGAACGGTTTCATGTGGGATCCCAACATAAGCCGCAGGCCCAACGACAACACCCTTCGTGTGGAAATGGCATATGTTAATTGGACCAACATTGCCGACCTGCCCATATGGTTCTCTATCGGCCGCAGGCCCACTGTAGACGGTCCTCCCATGCAGTTAAAATATAATTATGACAAGCGTTATGCCACTCCAGTTGCACTGGGTGTCGATTGGACCTTTGATGGCTTGACCCTTGGCTACATGTATGAAAACCCGTGGCCTGGAAAGGTCCGTATCTGCTACGGGCGCGGCTATGAATCCGGTTTCAAGGATATCCCTGGAAATGACAAGTTTGATGACGTAGATCTTTACGGCATAAGCTGGGATGTGATCAATGATCCTGAAAGCCATCAGTTTGCCAATCTCCAGATCTTCAGGGCCGCCGACGTTACCAATTACATGGAATTCCGCCCCATTGAGTTTCCAGCTCTGTTCGATCCCAAGGACCACACTGAATATGGCGACATGTACAGGGGCTATCACGTTGGCGACATCTATCACCTGAGCGGCGTTTACATGAACCGCTTCAAGGGTATCGACTACTTTGTAAGCGCGGGTGTGAGCCGCACCGACAATAATTTTGTGGACAGGACTGGCCTTTATCCCGGCCTGCTCAATGCCCCTGGGGAAGATGAAAATCACTGGGGCCTTGCAGCCTATGTTGGCGTGAGAATTCCGTTCGAATCCATAAACAGCAAACTCGGTCTTGAGTACAATTATGGAAACAAGTACTGGATAAACTTTGCACCGGCTGCAGATGACCTCTACCTGTCCAAGCTGGCCACCAGGGGGCAGGTTGCAGAGGTATACTGGATTTGGGATATTCCAGACACGCCCCTTTCCAAGTATGGGAAGGCCTTTATCCGTGCAGGTTACCAGTACTACTGGATAGACTATACGGGTTCCGGAGGCTGGATGGGCAAGCCGATAGATATGGATGACCTAAATGATCCGATGAATGCCCAGCAGTTTGATCCAGTTGACCGTATGGACAACTTCTACCTCACCTTTGAGGTCTATTTCTAGTAAGTCAGATTATACCAGTAATCGTTTGGGGGGCCTTGGCCCCCCTTGGATTTTAATGAACTAGGAGGCTTGCCATAGATGCCGATCCATGAATTTAAATGCACCAGCTGTGATCACATGTTTGAGATGCTGATCATGAACAAAGATGAAATTGAAGAGTTGCGTTGCCCAAAATGCATGAGTCCAGAAGTGGAAAAACTCATGAGTGCGGCAAACGTTTCTGTCGGCCCTGCTTCTGTGCCGGCTTCCGGCAGCGGTGAACCGTCTGTCCAAAGCCATACCTGCAGCTCAGGCTCCTGCACCACATTCGAGCTGCCGGGCCACAAAAAATGATCCCAAATCATGTCTTGCAACTTTGCCTAACCAGCAAGCTGCATAATCTGGGATGATAGCCTAACCGTCAAAAAAACCGAATCTTTTCCCGTTTCAAAGACAGCGGTCTTCTTCATTCACTGGTTCGATTTTTTAATTTTTTCTGTTATTTCCATGGGTTGACTTTGCAAATAACGCCTGTGGCACCATTGGCATCGCCTTTGCTTTTTTAACCATCTGCACCTTTGCTAAGTTTATGGTGGATGGTAACTATGTTGAATAACGCAATAAAAGGCAGCCATTCGTTTCTCGTTTGTGCGATTTTTGTTCTGTTCTTGAGTGTGCAGGCAACAGCTTCACCGAGTCCAGATGCTGCTGACACGGTATGGGCTTCGCTTCGTCCCACAATTGAGTTGTTTTGGAAGGAGCGCCAGGATTCTCCGCATCAGGCCCAGCAGGATGCGTGGGAGATCATATCTTCCCTGAAAGACTTCATTCATGCTCATCCGGAATCCTCACACGTTGCAGAGGCTTACTATATCCTGGGTGAGGCATATTCGGCGGTTTTCTATTTTCCAGAGGCAATCGCACACTGGAGGATCGTAACAAGGGATTTCCCCTCCAGCCCCTGGGCCTCCGAGGCCTTGACCGCCATTGTGCTCAATCTTGAAAAAAGAGGAGAAAGCGGACGATTAAAGGGATTTTACAAGGAAATTATTAAGAACTATCCAGATACGCCTGCTGCCAAGGCTGCCTGGGTCTCCCTTGCCATTGATGCCCTTTCCCGAGGCCAAAAGGAGTTGGTCAGCAAATATGTGAGTGAGCTGGAGGCCTCGGATCCAAATATCCACGTCACTGTGCCGAGGTTTCTGGACCTAAAGGCAAGGCTTCTTTCCGAGATGGGCCGAGAGCGTGAGGCCCGGGAAAAATGGCTTCAGTACCTTAATCTCACCCATAATCGGGAAGAAAAGGCAGCCGCATTGTTCAGGATAGCAGAAAGCTTCAGGCGCCAAGGAAGGCTTCAAAATGCGAGAAAATATTATTCCATACTGAAACTTGATTACAGAACGATTCCAGAGGCCTACTTTGCAAGATTCAGACTCTTTCAGATGGGCCGGAAATACAAGGCACTCCGAACAACAGGCAGTCAAGGCAGGCAGGCTTCATCCCGCATTTTTTTGAAAGAAATCATCAAAAAATATCCAACACATCCCATCAGCCAAGAGGTGGAGTATGAAGTAATCAAGGAAAGGATGCAGCAGGCTCGATATGTAGAGGCCTTGCGAGAATGCTCAAGCTTCTTGAAGCGGATGCCGGAATCCCCCTATGCCACCAGGGTAATGGAATTGGCCCTATCTGCTGGGCAGGCCTTGTCTGCAAGCAATTACACCCTGACCGGCCTGCAAGGGCAGTTAAAGGATTTGAAAGGCGTTGAAGAATCAACCTCCAACAGCAGGCTGCGGGAAATTTGTTCAAAAGCCCGGGAGGAGTTGTGGAACAGGTTGATCAGGCGGCTTGCAGCAAAGGGGGAGCATGAAAAGGTATTAATCGAGATATGGCAATTTAAAAAGGAATTTGCCTCAAGCAGCTATGGTGCAAAGCTGGCTGAACTGGGCAGGGCAAGCCTGTTGAATCTGGACAGAAAGTTCATGAATGAAAATGATCCTCTTGCCTTGCTGAACTTTCACTATGAGTACAAAGATCAGATCGTCCACAGCGTGGCCAGCCCAGAACACTTCCTGCATGTTGGAAGGGCATGGAACAGCGCTTTCTGCCCTGAGGCAGCTCAAAGGGCCTATTACCAAGGCTTGCTCCAGGCTCCGGAACAGCCTATCAGGGAAAAATTGTTGTTTGAGCTGGCCGATACAGCCACGAAGGCCCGTGAGATCAGAGGTGCGGAAGGTGCGCTGGCCTTGCTGTCTGACAAGGGCCTTGAGAGCCCGGAAGTCCGTTATCTGAAAGCGCTTACAGACTATTCAAGGGGCCGCTACGAGATGTCTCTTGATGAAGCAACCGCAGGGCTGGCTTCGGCCCGGAAGGACAAGGATCTGAAAAAGAAGTTCCAAAATCTGCTTTTGGACAATATGGTAAAGCTGGGCAAGTGGGAGCAGGTAATTGACACCGTACTCAAGTGGGAAGATGGCCTGACAAAAGATGAAGCGGCCTCTCTTTTCAGAAAGATCGGAGATGAGGCCTTCAGGCTTGGATATTCAGAAAATGCATATCAGGCCTACAGGCACCTTTTTTCCCTGGAACCGGGTGAAGAAACCGCCTCGATGCGCATGGCTCTTGCAGCCTTTGACTCGGGCCGTCCGGACAGCGGCGTGCTTCAATTGCAGGCTCTTACCCAAGCAGACGACCCTTTGCTCAAGAAGGCGGCTGCCCGGCTTTTGGACAACAAGCGTTTTTGGGATGGCCCGGCCAGCCGATACAAGCCTGAGGCAGGGAGGCAGCCTTGAACCGGATCGCACCCAAGATCGAGAAGCCCTTTAAGGCCTTGCTGGCCCTTCCTGATACAGACGAAAGAATCGCCCTCCAGAAGGTCCTGGAGGATAGTGGCGTAAATTTGACAGCCTGCCCGGATCACAAAACTGCATGGGAAATCTTGTCCAGGGGAGACCATTTGGTTGCGATACTCTTTCATGATCCTGGACGTGCAGATGGCATCAAGGTGCTGAAGCAGATCAAAGAATGCAGTATTGCCTGCAAGGTCATACTGCTGGTTCACAGGCCTGTGATCGAAGACGCCCAAGAGGCCATGAGCCTGGGGGCAGAGGATTACATGATAAGGCCCTGGAACCACGATGCCATTCTTTTCGCCATCATGAAGGCAATGAGTGAGGGTGTGCCCATATCTCCGGATGGCAATGAAACTGCCAGAAGGCATTCCGCGAAAAAAAATCGATCCAAGGCCAGGAGAAAAATCATCACCAGAAGCCCTGCGTTTCGAAAGGTCCTGGAACAGGCAAAAAAGGTGGCTCCTTCCAAGGCAGCCATTTTCATAACCGGCGAAAGCGGCACAGGCAAAGAACTCCTGGCACGCTTCATCCACGACAGCAGCGACCGTTCTTCTGGGCCCTTTGTGGCACTAAATTGCGCTGCCTTGCCTGAAACCCTCCTCGAAAGCGAGCTTTTTGGCTATGAAAAAGGCGCATTTTCAGGGGCGGTTGCCAGCAAGCCTGGTAAATTCGAGCTTGCAGACAAGGGTACACTGCTTCTAGATGAAATAACCGAAATGGACTTGTCGCTTCAGGCAAAACTGCTCAGGGTTATACAGGAAGGAGAGGTGGACCGGTTGGGATCCACCAGGCCTATTCCAGTAGATGCCAGGATAATAGCCACAACCAACAGGGATCCACGCAAGGCGGTAGAAGAAGGTCTTTTCAGGGAAGATCTCTTTTTCAGGCTGAACGTCATTCCATTGAAGATCCCGTCCTTAAAGGAGAGGCCGGAGGACATCGAAAAACTTGCAAACGAATTTTTACACCATTTTTCCACCCTTTACGGAAAAAATGGAATGAGCTTTGCAGTAGGAGTTACCGAAAGGCTGACAAAGATGCCTTGGAAGGGAAATGTAAGAGAGCTCAAAAACTTGATTGAAAGGGGAGTGCTCCTTGCTGAGGGAAATGAAATCAGGCTTGAACACCTATTGCTTGAAAAAGGGGAATCGGAACAACCTTCCCCGCAGCAGGCAGATATTTCCGCCATTGGAACAGAGCTTTTCAACCTTAGCGAGATTGAACGGGAAATGGTCAAAAAGGCTCTTGAAAAGACGTATGGCAACAGGACACATGCTGCCAAGCTCCTTGGCATCAGCGTCCGCACTCTCAGAAACAAGCTGGCTGAGTATAGAAAGCTAGGAATGGTGCTGTGAAAGGCTTGTTTGGCAAGACATTCCAGGTGATAGAGCAGGCAATTGGCTTGAGGGTAAAGAGAAACGCCGTGCTGGCTTCCAATATCGCCAACATGGATACCCCTGGATACAGGCCGAAGGATGTCCCCTTCAAGAAGCTCATGGAAAATTATATGAACGACATGGGGAATCTCTCCTCCTTCTCCTCCTCCTCGCAGATGGGGATCGGGCAGGACCGTGTAGATTTGGCAACCACCGATCCCCGTCATTTTTTTGACGAAGCCTTGATGAACAGCGGGAAAGATGTGTCAATTTTAACATCACAGGAGAGAGGCACGCCCAACAGCGTTGATATTGACGAAGAGATGGGAAGACTGGCGGAAAACAATCTTCAGTACCAGGCGGCCGTACAGGCCTTGATCAAGGAGATAGAGATCTTGAAGTCAGCAGTAACCGAGGGAGGCAGGTCATGAATCTTCTGACATCCATACACATTTCCTCTGCTGGATTGAGGGCTGAACGTACACGGCTCAATGTTGCCTCCATGAACCTGGCAAATGCCCATGTTACCAGGACCATTGACGGCGGGCCTTACAGGGCGAGATCGGTTGTGTTTGCCTCTGTTCCCCTGGATGACGATTTCGGCCAGCAATTGTCCGAGGCAATGAAAAAGGAGCTCCAGGTAGTGGACGTGGTGGACATTGTAGAGGACCCCGGTCCCTTCAAGGAGGTTTTTGATCCCAGTCACCCAGATGCTGATGAACGCGGGATGGTCAAGCTGCCAAATGTGAATGTCATGGAACAGATGATGGATTTAATGACAGCTGCCCGGGCCTATGAAGCTGGAGTGGCGGCCATGGATACCGCAAAGGCCATGGCCTTGAAGGCCTTGGAGATAGCACGTTAAAGGGAGGGGATAGTGGAATCTGCAGCAATAAAAACAAACAATGGAGCCTTGTGCGACAAATGCCGTCATGACTCCAGAAAACCGGGGCAAGGCGACAATTCCTCCTTTTCAAAGATGCTGGGCCAGGCGGTCGATGGTGTGAATGAGCAGCTTGTGGCCGCAGCAAATGCCTCGGCCAAAATGGCAGCTGGTAAAGAGGTTGACATAACCCAGACAATGATTGACATAACCAAGGCCGACCTCTCCTTCAAACTGCTTTTACAGATACGCAATAAGGCATTAAGCGCATACGAAGAGATCATGCGCATGCAATTGTAACGGCTCAACAAGATTACTTAGCTGGAAAAATATACCATGCCTAATATCTCAGAGCTGATAGCACAACTTCGCACTCTTGCAGGGGACCTGACTCTCAGGCAGAAAATCATTACCGGCCTGGTCCTGGCCGGAGTTGTTGCAGCCTTTGCAGGCCTGATCTTGTTTACTAATCAAACGGTCTACAAGGTGCTTTATAGTGACTTAAACCCCGAGGACGCCTCGCAGATCGTCACCTGGCTGAAGAACGAAAAAATACCATATAAATTGAAACAAGGAGGCGCTGCTGTTTTGGTGCCGGAGGATCAAGTCTATGACGTGCGCCTGGCCTTGGCGAGTTCAGGCCTGCCAGGGGGAAGCGGCGTGGGCTTTGAGATCTTTGACCGTTCAGGCCTGGGAACCACCGACTTTGTTCAGCACATCAATTTTCAAAGGGCCTTGCAAGGAGAACTGGAAAGGACTATCGCCTCTTTTCCACAGGTCAAAACAGCCAGGGTGCATCTGGCGACTCCCAAGGAATCACTTTTTGTCACCGAACAAAGGGAGCCCACGGCCTCGGTAGTGTTAGGCCTTAAAAATGGCCAGGAACTGGATAGAGGCCAGGTAAAGGGCATTGTACACCTTGTTGCCAGCGCGGTTCCACGCCTCACCAAGGATCATATCAGCGTGGTAGATACAACCGGAAACGTGCTCTATGACCCTTCTGAGCCTGCCGATGGTTTGGATTCACGCACAAATGCCCAGCTGGTCTATCACAAGAGGCTGGAAGAATATTACAAGCACAAGATCCAGTCCATGCTGGAAAAGGTTCTCGGACCAAATAAGGCAGTGGCCCGTGTCTCTGCAGAGCTGGATTTCAATCAAGTGGAAATAACAGAAGAAAATTTTGATCCAGACATGGTGGCTGTCAGGAGCGAGCAGAAATTGCTGGAGACCTCTACGGATGCAAAGGCTGGCGGAGTACCAGGAGTAAAAGGCGGCCTTGCAGACAAACTGCAGGGAAATGCCAATGCAAACGGCACCAATCTTAGGAAAACAAAGGAAAAAAAGACCACAAACTATGAAATCAGCAAGAGACAACGTCAGATACGTGCTGCCCAGGGAACATTGAAAAAGCTGTCTGTGGCAGTGCTCGTAGACGGTACATACAAAAAGGAGAATAAAAAAGAGGTTTACGTCCCCCGCTCAGAAGAGGAAATGGCCAACCTGGAGCGTATAGTCAAGGCGGCCATGGGTTTCAGCGAGGAACGCGGCGACGAAGTAAGCGTAGTGAACGTGCCATTTACTGATCCCACACCCAAGCCATCTGCGATAAGCAAGGTCGCTGATCTTGCCCCCAGACTCATCAGGCCTCTAGCCAATTTGATAATCGGTTTGTTGTTTATCTTGATGGTATTGCGCCCTCTTTTGAAGAGATATGTGTTTACACCTGCCCCAGGTGAAGAGACCTCCCAGGAAGGGCTGCCTGGTGAGGCACTAGAAGGGCTGGAAGGCGAAAGCGCCAAGGGATTGCCTGTGCTTGAAGCCCTTCCCAATCCAAAAGAGGAATTGAGGGAGCTGGCCACGGACTACCCAGAGCGTGCCGCAGCACTTGTAAAGGTCTGGCTCAGGGAAAAGGTGGAAGGAGAGGGAGATGCCAAACCAGCCAGCCCTTGAAAAGATTGATCTCAGGGAACCCAAGGGTCCTTACAAGGCCGCCATCTTTCTGCTTGCCATGGGCGAAAAGTTTACTGCAGAAGTCTTTCAGCACTTGAGAGAAGAGGAGGTGAGGCAGCTTTCCAGGCTCATGGCCTCTATTCAGCACATTCCTGGTGAAGGGGTCCAAAAGGTTCTCGATGAGGTAAAGGAGAAGATGACCCTGGTTCAGGGTGAAATGGCTGTGCCGGTTGAAGATTTTTTGAAAAAGGTCCTTTTCACCTCCATGCCTGAGGAACAGGCCCAGAAGATCTATGAAGACATACTTCGTCAGCTCCATCCTTCAACATTTCAAAAGCTTTCCAACCTTGAACCCAAGGTGATAGTCAACTTTTTGAGAAACGAACATCCTCAGACCATAGCTGTAATACTGGCCCATCTTGAGCCCGAACTTTCCGCCCAGGTTCTTGAGGAACTCCCGGAAAGGATGCAGCCGGATGTAATGATGCGTATTGCAAACTTGGAGAAGATAAGCCCTGAGATCGTGGCAGAAATAGATAAGGTATTGGAAGATGAACTCTTTTCCGTGGAAATGAGTGATGCCACAAAGGTGGGCGGGGCTGAAAAGGTAGCGGAAATACTTAACAGCGTAGACAGGAATCTCGAGGAGTCGCTGCTTGACGAGATCGAATCCTCTTCAGAGACCTTGGCAGAAGAGATCAGGAAGCTGATGTTCAAGTTCGAGGATCTCTTGGGCGTGGACGACTCGGCAATAGTAGCCATATTGAAGGAGATAAGCACTGAGGAACTTAAACTTGCGCTTAAAGCTGCGTCAGAGGAACTGAGAGACAAGTTCTTCGGCAATATGTCGGAGCGGGCTGCCATGATGCTCAAGGAGGATCTGGAGGTAATGGGCCCGGTAAGGCTGAAAGATGTGGAGCAGGCCCAGCAGGCAATCATAAAGGTTGCCAAGCGTCTCGAGAGCGAAGGCAAGATCGTGCTTGGCGGCAAGGGAGGCGACGAAGTCCTTGTCTAAGGTCATAAAGGCGGGTGGTTGTTCCTATTTACCCTTGTGTGAACTGGGTGCTACTGCTCCAGAAAAGGACAATTCAGGCCAAAACGGCGAACCAGCTTTCAGTGATCTCAATGAATTGTTGAGCGAAAGCAGTGAAAACTGC
>JALVPX010000136.1 GCA_027031565.1 Deltaproteobacteria bacterium
TCATGGTGTTTATGCCGCTCCTGATGGTGAGAAGATCATGTGCAACACGTTGTCAGGCAGCTATGTACACGCATACGTGGGGCAGGGAGGCAAGAAAACGTGCCAAGACTGCCACATGAAAAAGGCTGACAGGGGCCACACCATGCCTGGCGGTCACGACCTGTCAATAGTAAAAGAAGGGATAGATTTCAGTGCCGATATCAAGTGTTTCAGATATGGCGTAGGAAAATGGGATCCTGCAGTGTCTGTTCACGTGAGGCTGGAAAACAGGGCAGGTCACCGCATACCAGATGGCTGACTCTGGTCTGGCAGGGTGGTCCTGGAAGTGACTGCTAAAGATGAAAACGGCAAGGTGCTCTACTCAAATGAGAAAGAATACCTTGAGATAGGTTTGGATGTGGATGGCTACATGCGATACGGGGCCTGGCAGATAAAGGAGCTTCTGGATCTGACGCTCCAGCCCTTGAAGGTCCAAGAGGAAAACTACCTCTTTGTTCTTCCTAAGAAGATCAAGGAAGCCAATGTCTCAGTCAGTGTTTATTACAAAATCAGCGGCAAGAAAAAAGACCTTCTCTACGAGGAGGTGAAGAAATTCCCCATAGTTCAGGAATAGAGGGTTGTTAAAGGGCCGCTTTCACATCTGCGGCCCTTGTTCTTTGAGCTAAAAGACAACGTCCAGCCTTACGATCTTGGAGTCCAGCCAGTTTCTGCCCACCAGAGGATCTGTGCCGGTTTTTACCAGTGCCGCACCCAAATAGTATGTGCCTGCGCTGCCTGGTGAGTCAGGCCAGATGAAATCCAGCACAGCGCCGACTGATGGCTGAAAAGTAGCTGCCTGATTGAGGCCTGCTGCTGTATTGAAGTCTGTAAAACAGACAAAATCTCCTGATGGGAGTATGGCAAAGATATAGAGGTCTGCAATGCCTGAAACATCCACGCTTACAAGCAGATTGTCTCCTTTAGTTATCCAGGTCTTGTTGACGTTGAAAAAGATTTCGTTTTGCTGCTGCTCGCGGGAGAAATCTGTCTTGAAAATGTCCAGCTTAACGTTTTCACTGCCGATTTCTATGGTACGTTCAACGCGGCCAAGTTGTTCATGTATAAAGGTGACAGAATAATTGCTAGGCCAAAGGGGTATTCCATATCCGCCTGAATCAGCAGTATGGAAATGTTCGGCCAAACCTTCCACGACGATCTCGACACCTTTTATACCTTCGCCGACATCGTAAAAAGCGTCACCGTCACGGTCATCTATTACAACCCCGGTCAGTATCGAGGGCATATTGGACCGTGCTCCAAAATCACACGTTACCATGTAGGCATATGGGAAATAGATGCCTCCTGTCTCATAATCGTCTGATTGAATTCCAATCCCAGCCTCCTTCAGGTTTGGGTCGAGCAAGGTGGTTCTATGCGTCCTGTTTGGGAAATTTTCATCAACAAAGAGTATTTCATGGAGTTCCTCTGTTGCCTCTTCCATGAGCCTCGGCCTTGAGCTGCTCATGAAGGCTATGTTTTCACCTGCAAGGGTGTATGAGTAGCCGATTTCGCTCATTCGCTGAAAAGGAGACTTGCCGTCAAGGGAGTCGTGGCTGAAGTAGTTGTGCATAAGCATGTCTACGGTATGCTCCCTTGCAGCAGCAATAAGTTTTGCGCTCATGGCCAGAGGGGGCTTGGGGTCGCTGGTCAGCAAGCCTGAAGGAACCCCTTCCATCAGGTCGATCCCTGTTCTTGCTGCCTCTTCCAGGGGATTGGCCCTGGCCCGGTTTATAAGTTCAAGATGCAGCTGCTCATAAGGGGTTGGGTTACCAAAATCATAGTCAAAATCAGCAGCCCCCAGGGTGCACGGCTTTAAGAGAGATAGGACTGCCAAACAAAACAAGATGATAAAGGGGTTTCTTCGCATTGCACTTATTACTTGAATCCAGGCTTTTCTTTTGGCAAGTTTTTTAACATAAGGCTACCTCTAAAAATTAAGATTTTTGTTCAAGGGCAAGGCGCGCAGAAAAAATAACCGCAGAGATGTTGCTGATATTTCGAGGATTATTTTTTTAAGCGCAACGCAGCCATTGGGCAAAAAGACAGTTTTTAGAGGCAGCCTTAATTTTGGTTGGCCTTAAAACCAAAATCTTAAACCTGCAAAAAGTGTGCTGATATCCCTGGCTGCCCCTTCCTTTTTTGCAATGTCGCGCGTCCTGCCTGAAAGAGTGCTCCAGCAAATTCCGATGTATGGTGCGAACTCGCGGGCCATCTCATATCTGAGGCGCAGGGAAAGCCTCAAATTTGACAATCCTGGGCCAATGTCCAGTTCTTCCAATCTGCTGAGAGAATATGAGACATCCAGCCTGGGCTGGAGTATGAGTTTCTGAGTGATCGAGATCTCATATTCCGCTTCAAGGTCAAAAACAAGCTCGCCCTTGTTGGAAAACTTGGCATTTGTATCGATTTCAAACAGATAAGGCGCCAATCCTTTAAGGCCCAAGACCCCGAAGAATCGGTCATCTGCTTCCGAGTTGTATGATCCTGCATATCCGACCCCAGCCCGCACGTTCCAGAATGGGGTAACGAGCCTGCCATACAAAAGATCAGCCTTTTCGATTTCTCCCCCGTTGCCGCTGCCTGTGTCATGTTCACCTTCCAATTCAAGCCATAACCGCTGGTAATCACCGCCGTACCATCCGGTGAGTTCATAAGAAACGATCCGTTTGCTCTTGCCTGTGAAGTCGTATTCCATCCGGTCGAGTAGTATGCGGCCATAATAGAGGGGAGGCATAGGGCTTACAGGATAAGTATTGCAGCGCCCTGATTCACCTTTTGTCAAAGGCAGATCGGCCGCGTTGGCGGAATTAGCAGCAACTGAAGTAAAAAAGCAAAACGTCAGAAACAGCTTGGCATACGCTTTCATGGATTCTCCTTTGTTCAGCATATTTGAGCTATCCTGAACATGCCTGTGTGCATGTGGTAAAGGATATGGCAGTGAAAGGCCCAATTGCCCATGGCATCTGCATCCACGTAGACACACATTTTTTCTGCAGGTTTCACGTTTATGGTGTGTTTTCTGGGAGAATGGCATCCCTTGCCATTTTGAAGGTACATCCACATTCCATGCAGATGTATGGGATGTTCCATCATGGTATGGTTTACGAATACGATCTTAAGCCTTTCCCCTCTTTTACACTTTAACAAATCATGAAATTCAGAGCTCCATCTCCTTCCATCCCATGCCCACATTTTCCATATGAAGCGTTCCATGTTTCCAGTCAAATGGATTTCAAGGGTGCGGTCTGGAGACCTGGCATCGACTGGCTCAAGACCAGTCAGGTCTGAATAGGTCAAGACCCTTCTTTTGCTCCCCAAAAGGCCTATTCCGGGCTTGTCAAGCATGCACCTGGGATTTTTTACGATCATTGCCGCGTCTGGACCAAATGGATAACTTTCATGGTGCGCAGCACAATCCCCGCAACCTGGAAAAGAGGCATTGGCGTTATTCACTGCATTCATGTCTTCCATTTCATGCATGTTCTTCATGCCCTTGTGCATGTCCATTGCCTCCATGCCCCTTTCAGGCGGCGGGCGAAGCGGAGGAGCCGGCGCCTTTAAGGCGGGATTGGCTGTGAGACTGGTCAATGCATATCCACTTCTATCCATGGCCTCTGCAAATATGGGATAAGGTCCTTCACCTCTTGGCTCAACTATGACATCATATGTCTCTGCTACTGCGATCCTGATTTCATCAACCTCTACGGGACGGACATTTTGGCCGTCTGCCTGTACGACCTTCAAGCAGAGTCCTGGAATACGCAGGTCAAAATAGGTGGAAGCCGAACCATTTATGATCCTGAGCCTTACCCTTTGCCCTGGATCAAATCGCAAGGGCAGATTTTCCAGTGGAGTCCGGCCATTGATCAAGTAGGTATATGTTGCCCCTGTTACATCAGCTATGTCCCTTGGGCTCATTCTCATCTTGGCCCACATAGCCCTGGTCTGGAGGGTGCGCAAAAGGCCGTCTTCCCTGATGTTGCGCAAGAGATCGAATATAGTGCGTTTATGGTAGTTGTAATAGCCCTCCCATTTTTTCAAGTGCATAAGGACTTCATGGGGGTCCTCAAAGGTCCAGTCAGAAAGAATCAATACGTGTTCGATGTCAAACTCAAAGGGTTCGGAATGAGCTGGATCACATAGAAGGGGCCCATAATGACCAAGTTGTTCTTGAAGGCCTGTATGGCTGTGATACCAATAAGTTCCGCTTTGCACCACAGGAAAGCGGTATGTGTAATACTCCCCCGGAGCTATCCCAGGGAAAACCACGCCGGGTACGCCATCCATGATATTTGGCAGGATCAGGCCGTGCCAGTGAACAGAGGTGGAAACATCCATCTCGTTTTTTACCCTTATCAGCGCCTCCTTGCCCTGTTTCAGCCTTATAAGGGGTCCAGGAAAGGAATCATTCAATGTTATTGCCGTTCCCTCCCGCGCCCCCAACAACAGTGATTCCTTTCTTATCACCAGTTCGTACTCGACCCGGTTTTCTGATTCGACATGGTCCGCAACCTCGATTCCACGGCGGCTGGCCCCATAGACAGGGATGGTCCTGTTGAAAAACCCCACGGCCCCGGCAACAAGGCCGCTTTTCAGCAATGTCCTTCTGGAAAAAGTCTTCTTTTTCATTTCTGTCAACCTTCTTATGGCCACCTCTAAAAATTGTCTTTTTGCCCAATGGCTGCGTTGCACTCAAAAAATAATCCTCGAAATATCAACACAATATGTCTGCGGTTATTTTTTTCGCGCGCCTTGCCCTTGAATAAAAATCCTAATTTTTAGAGGCAGCCTTATGG
>JALVPX010000137.1:0-12737 GCA_027031565.1 Deltaproteobacteria bacterium
TACATCAACACCTTTATCCTCTAGCTCCTCGGCAAGCCTGAAACCGACCCTTCCTCCTCCAATTATAAAAACTTTTTTCGGGGCACTGCTGGCAAGGTTTAAAAGCTGCTCCACAGCAGATATGTCTTTTTTCCGTACTACCACATAGATACGGTCTCCGGGCTGGATAATATCTGAGCCTTTAGGGATAATGGTCTGACCTTCACGCACTATGGCCACAACAAGGAAATTGTACAAGCCCTGGAGATCCCGCAACTGGGCCAGGGTAAGGTCACAGACAGGATTTTCAGGCCTAATCTGATATCCCAGGAGCACTACTTCACCTTGGGCAAAGTCCACCATCTCAAAGGCCTCTGAGACCTCTGAGATTCGCACTATCTCCTGGGCCATTACGTGGTCTGGATTGATAACGAGATCAATACCGAGACGGTGTTCACTCAAAGGTGAATTTAAAGATATATATTCCTGATTTCTAACCCTGGCAACCAGACGTTCAACCCCATATTCTTTAGCCATTATGCAGGAAATAAGGTTGACCTCATCCATGTCTGTAACTGCAATAAAGAGGTCTGCCTTTGATATTCCTGCATTTTCCAGCACCGAGGGCGAAGCACCGTTACCCTCTATACCAAGGATGTTGAGCTCCCTTTCGATCCTACGGATATGCTCAGCATCCCTGTCTATCAAGACAACTTCATGGTTTTCTGTAGAAAGCTGTTGGCACAAATGACGCCCGACTTCGCCAGCACCTACTATAATTATCTTCATAGCAGCCTTTTACACAAAAAAAGGATTGCCTGCCACTGCATGCAATCCCGTATTATTGTTTGGAGGCGGCGCCCGGATTCGAACCGGGGAATAACGGTTTTGCAGACCGTCGCCTTAGCCACTTGGCTACGCCGCCACAAGGTGTGCAGATGATTACCATACCCCAATAGGGTTGACAAGAGCTGAAACTACACCTCAATGTTCATGTGCCTTAAGTCATGCACTAGCTGCTCAAATTGTTCAGGATAAAGGGATTGAGGCCCGTCAGACATAGCCTTTTCAGGGGCGTCGTGCACCTCTACGAGAAGACCAGCTGCCCCTGCTGCTGCAGCTGCCCTGGCCAGCGGTATCACCTGATCCCGCACACCGGCAGCATGGCTTGGATCAACCACGACCGGAAGATGGCTGACCTTTTTCAAATATGGAAGCGCATTAAGGTCCAAGGTGTTTCTTGAATGCTTAACAAAGGTCCTGATGCCCCTTTCACAAAGCACTACTTGGGTGTTGCCTTCAGACATTATGTATTCGGCAGCCATGAGCCACTCATCTACTGTAGCCCACATGCCCCTTTTCAACAAAACCGGCTTCTTTGCCTGGCCAGCCCTTAACAGCAGCCTGTAGTTCTGCATATTTCTCGTGCCGATCTGGATCATATCCGCATAATCCTCCACAAGGCCGCATACCTCATGGTCGGTTGCCTCGGTCACGATGAAAAGCCCGGTTTCCTCCCTGACCTTTGCCAGGATCTCAAGCCCCTTTTCCCTCAACCCCTGAAATGAATAGGGCGACGTTCTGGGCTTGAAGGCACCAGCCCTGAAAAAGGTCGCACCTGCCTCTTTCACCTTTTCGGCAATGGAGAGAGCCTGATATTCGCTTTCGACTGCGCAGGGACCTGCCATCAAAACGAGACGGGAACCGCCTATAAGGACATCGCCACTTCCAAAAGGGATCGTAGTATCTTCTGGGTGCATCTCCCTGCTCACCAGTTTATAGGGCTTGGAGACGGCTATTGCATCCCTTACCCCAGGCATGTTGAGGAAAAGTGCTGGATCAACCGGCCCCTCATTTCTCAATATCCCTATGGCAGTTCGTTCACCACCTGGAATGGGTTTTGGCTCCCAGCCGTGTGACCGTATTGCTTCAATTACCCCTTCTATATCCCTTTGAGTGGCGTCCTGCCTCATAACAATCAACATCTCTAACACCACCTTTTAAATGTGAATTCTGCAATAGCTAACCACTAAAGGACAAATGACACAAGCCAAAAAAAGGCGCCACATAAAGGCGCCTTGAACACACTTTCACTTTGTTTTTAAAAACTGAATCAGTCCTTCTTGGAGGGCGTTTCCTTTTTACTGGATGATTCAGAAGAACTCTTTTCAGAAGACTTACGGTTGCAATAATCTGTTACGTACCAGCCGCTTCCTTTAAGCTGAAAACTTGTTTGAGATACCAGCTTGTGCATACGCCCTTTGCAATTATCGCACTCTGTCAAGGGTGGATCACTCACCTTTTGCCAGTTTTCAACGATCTTGCCGCACTGTTCACACTGGTATTCATAAATAGGCATTTGAACACCTCCCTAAAATATTCACATCTCAGGATCGATTGATTTTCGATTTTTAAAAAGATAGCTCATTTTTCCCAACTATCAAGGCCTTTGTTTGAAATAGTCCAAGACAACCGTCATTTCTTTTATTGGCACATTAGAAAGAATATCATTGGTCAGATCATGCACGTGGCTCTCTTCCAGCTCTCGCTCGGCCGTTTCTGGATGGACACGAAATGAACCGAACCGGACAATATGCACCAGCTCATGGGATATCACATAGACCAGCATGGAATAAATACTTATTCCATCCCTAACGAGAAAATGGTTCAAGATTTTTTGATCATTCAAAATAATCTTGTAAAGAACAGGACTGTCTGTACCCCTCATTTTGTCTTCAAAATTTTTGGCATAGCGCACCAAGTGGGCCAGGGCATCACCTGGATGCTCTTTTTCAGAAGCATCCCGCAAGGTGCAGATTTCATAAGGATGCCTCAGCCAATTCCGGGAAGAGAGGTCGAAATATTCGGTGACCAGCTCTTCAGAGGTCTTGACCGCCTCATCCAAAACAACAAGATGCTCGGTGCTGAAAAAGTCTTGGTTTTTCACAAGCATTTGTTTCATTAGTTAAACTTGCAGCCCAGGGCGATTGACTGGATTACAGCCCTAATGCCTATTGCAAAAAATAATGTTTTCTGCCTGAAAAGCAACAAACAAGGTGTGGCTATATCAACACAGGCTGTCCATTTTTCGACACCTTGTTTTTTCAGAAATCCCTTACAAGGGTAAGGCATGCCCTAAAATCGGTCTAATTTTGTCCGAAATAAGCAGAACTACTATGGCATTTATATTGCATGTTGAGAAAAAATTATTAAAGTTATTAATAACAAATTGCAACAGTAAAACTGGTTAACTAGATAGGAGCAAAAATATGTATTGTTTGAAAAACCCAAACAGGCCTACCCAACCTGCAATATGCAGCAATTGCAGACGCAAGTGCGAACGCGCCGGCAAGAGGAAAAAGGGACGTAAGCTAAAGTCCTAAATCTTCCAGAAGGGAATCCACAGAATCCTGGGATACCCCCTCCTGCGGGCCTTTGAGTAAATCTATGGCCTTGCGGGTATCTTCATTTACCGAGGCACTGTCTTTACCCTCTTCCCTGCCTTTCATTTTAACACCAGCTGAAACCAACAGGGTCAACAACTTGTCCTCTATTGATTTCATAGCTGAAACAACCTTCTTTATGCGCTGGCCCGTTATGTCCTGAAACGAACAGGCAGCCACAATTCCCATGGAATCGGCATCTGCCTCATCCAGGAGCTGCATGATTCTTGCCGCCTTTTCATTGTCTTCAATGTCTTCCAGGATGGCACGAATCTTCTGCATACGCTTCTGATTTTTCTCGGTCAGATCCATAATCTGGTCCGTAGCCTGCTCGGTTGACCTTACAATAGCATCGAGCTGGTCCGAGGCCTCTTGGAAGGCATTGTTTGCCTTTTGGGTGGAATCATGCAAGTGGCCAAGGGTTTCCTTGAATTCACTTATTGTATTGTAAACACCGTCGAGACCGGCCTTCATTTCCAGGGCGAGTTCCTTGTAGAATTGCCCTTCCGCCACTTTCTTAAGGAACTTGTCCATTTTCTGATCAAATATTTCCGATATGCTTTCCTTGATCTGGATCAAGACGGATTCGGTCATCTTGTTGTCAGACATATAAAAACGCCTCCGCTACTCGAATAGTGACTGCCAAAACGGCCTGTTCATGCTTTGCACAGTTCCTTGTAGTTGCTATCGGCAAGTTCAGTCTAGTTGGTTAAAGGCATCATCGCATAGGGGAATTGCGCCGATATGGACCAAAAATGGGGCCTCATATGCTATGAGCATAGGGTATAATTCAACCCCTTTTTCCTGGGCCTGTTTGAGCGTCTTTGCAAATTCAGGATCGATTTCGTGATTGGGAGCAAAACATTGGGCATCTTTTCGGAATATGAGGAAAAATATTGCTGCCCTGGCCCCCCCTTGCTTAAGCCCTATCAACTCCGATACGTGTTTCCGCCCCCTGGCGGTAGGTGCGTCTGGGAAAAGCGCCCTTCCCTTCTCGGCAAGGGTGCATCCCTTGGTCTCCACAAATACCTTCTGGCCATTTGTAAGTGTGATGGCAAAATCAAGCCTGCTTCGGCCCACTTTAAATTCAGGCTCAATCTCCTTGATCTTCCCTATTGGTGAAATGGCTGCATTTGAGAGCAGCTGTTCGACTAACGTGCGATGGTAGGCGGAATTGACGAAAACCCAGTCAGAATGCCTTTTAACTGCCAAAAGGTCCCAACCTGTTTTGCGCCTTGGATTCAATGCCTTTTTCAAGCGCACTTTGGCGCCATGAACCAGCAGATCCGGCAATCTTCCAGGATCATGCACATGGATCAGCACACCGTCCTGCCTGATCGGAGAAATTATATTCACCCTTCCCAGAAAGCGGTTGGGTCTTTCCAGGAACACGCCCTCGGCATCATGGGCTATCTTTAAGAGTTCCACCAGACTTTTTCCTGCTGCGGTTCAACTCAGCCTCAGAAGGGCGTACATAGATGGGTTTCAATAAGGCAGTATCATCTGCCTTGCCGCGCTGTTTGAATCTCTTGAACCCAAGATATCCGACTGAAGAAGGAAGCTGCCTGTTCAACACAGGCGATGGAAGCCTGACCTCTTCACCATATTTGTCGGCGAGGATCTCGAAACACTGGTCAACACCGCTTCCCACCAGCCACACCCTTTTACCTTTCACCCTTTTGGAAACTTCGTGAGGAGAAAGCACCATGTAATCTGTCGTGCGCTCTTGCGTGTAATCCAACCCGATTTCATACAGAGCACAATACACCTCGCCCTTCCTGGCATCTATCAAAGGAAGCACATGATCCCCTGGGCATCCAGTTATGGTGTGTGCAAGGGCATCCAGGCTGGGCACGCCGACCATTGGTATTTTCAAACCATATGCCAGTCCCTTTGCCACTGACATCCCGATGCGCAATCCTGTAAAGCTGCCTGGACCCTGGGATACAGCCACGAGCTGCAAGTCAGAAAATTCAAGCCCTATTTCCTCAAACAGGAACCTGGTCAATGGCAGGAGCCTCCGGGAGTGGGTCCTGCGGCTTGAAAAAGCCGCTTCCCCTATTACCCTGCCTTTGTCCAACAGGGCCATCCCGCCGTAAATTCCAGAGGTTTCCAAGGCCAGGGTGATGAAAGACATGGGCCGGGTCAATGCAGATTCTAGGGTTTAAAGCTATTTCCAAAGCCCATTATCCTGGCAATGTCATTGTAAAAGACCAGGAGCATCAAGGCTATCAAGATGAATATCCCAATCTGCTGGGCTATCTCCCTTTGCCGCATTGAGACAGGCCTTCTGGTAATGGCCTCTATGCCGAAAAAGAGAAGATGTCCGCCGTCCAGTACCGGGATAGGAAAGAGGTTCAACAGGCCCAGATTAACACTCAATAAGGCCATGAAATAGAAGAGATTCAGCATACCCTGCTGTGCCTGCTGGCCAGCCATCTGGGCGATCATGATGGGCCCTCCCAGTACGGAAAGGGGTATGTCGCGTTTTATGATCTTCAAAAATCCCTTGAAAGTAAGATTGATTAGATCATAGGTCTTTGAAACAGCCAGAGAAAATGCAGAAAGCGGATTCAATTTTTCTATCTTCAAATTGCCTGCTGCCGTAACTCCGATTATGGGCACTTCGCTTTCTTCACCAAAAATGTTTTTGACCTTCTTAAGTTTTGGGGTAACAGACAAGACCAGCTCTGATCCATTTCTTTTCACTGTAAGCCTGATGGACCTGCCTTTGCTGTTTCTGATAATGCTGGACAACTTATCCCAAGTCTCCACCCGGCTGCCATTTGCTGCTACGATCAGGTCACCTGGCTGCAGTCCCGCGGCCTCAGCAGGAGATTCCTGCTGTACTTCACCTATTTCAGGCAACAGTACGGGATTCCCATAAAGGGTCAAAATCGCAAATATGATCACGCCTGCGAAAACGAGATTGGAAAGGGGGCCGGCAACAACTATGGCAGCCCTCTGCCACACAGGTTTGTGGCTGAATGACAAACCCCGCTCTTCTTCGGGGATTTCCTCACCAGGCTGTTCACCGAGCATCTTCACGAATCCGCCAAGGGGAAAGGCAGAGATGCAGTAATCTGTGTCGCCTTTAACAACACCCCATATCCTGGGCCCAAAGCCAATGGAAAACTTGAGCACCTTGACTCCAAAGGCCCGGGCAACCAGAAAGTGGCCTAACTCATGAACCAATATCAATAGACTCAGAACAAGTAAAAAAGACCAAAGGGTGGTCATGCCATCTTCTCCACTACATTTTCGGCCCTTAACCTTGCCAGGGCATCTGCCTGCATCACTGCATCCAGGGAATCTATCTCATCCCTTGGAAAATCTTCCAATACACTGGATATGACATCAAATATCTGTCTATAACCTATTCGGCCTTCCAGGAAGGCGGCTACAGCAACCTCGTTGGCTGCGTTAAGGGCTGCCGGTATCGTACCTCCCTTCCGAAGGGCATCATAGGCATATTTCAAGCACGGGAAACGTTCCATATCAGGCTTCTCAAAGGTAAGGGGCGAGGACTTGACGATATCCAGCCCGGGAACAGAGGTAGGTATCCGGTCCGGCCATGAAAAGGCATAGGCAATCGGCCCACGCATATCCGGAACACCCAACTGGGCCAGCACAGATCCATCAATGAATTCCACCATGCTGTGAACAATGCTCTGTGGATGGATAACCACATCTATCGAATCTGCCGACATGCCGAAGAGCCAACTCGCTTCTATGACCTCGAGCCCTTTGTTCATAAGGGTGGAGGAATCCACAGAAATCTTGGCACCCATGGACCAGTTCGGATGGGCAACCGCCTCTTCAGGGGTGACGTCTTTTAATTCCGTGCTGCTTTTTGTCCAGAAAGGACCGCCTGAGGCTGTCAGAATGAGGCGTTTCACACTATCTTTCGGGTTTCCCTGAAGACATTGAAATATTGCACTGTGTTCACTGTCCACCGGGATTATATGCACTTTGTGCTCACTGGCCTTTTGCATTACAAGCGGCCCTGCAGTCACAAGGGATTCCTTGTTTGCAAGCGCAACGTCTTTACCTGCTTCAATGGCTGCCATGGTAGGTATCAGGCCTGCCGCTCCAACCATGGCAGACAGCACTAGATGCGCCTTGGGTAAGGAGGCGATCTCTTTGTAGCCAGCCTTGCCGAAAAGGACAACGGTCTTACATCCTTTGCCTATGATCCCCTTCAACTGGGCAGCCAAATCCTCACTCATTACTGCAGCGGCGAGGGGCCTGAATTTCTTGATCTGTTCGGCAAGAAGCTCGATGTTGCGGCCGGCTGCCAGTCCCGCCACAGCGAACCTTCCTCCAGAGCCGGCGATCACATCGAGGGCACTCCTTCCGATAGAGCCCGTGGAGCCGAGGATCGAAATCCACCTTGGAGAAGTCATCTGATCAACCAGCCCTCTCCATAGCCGAAATATATGATCCAATAGAGGAATGGTGCCGCCAGCATTACAGCATCCACCCTGTCGAAAACCCCACCGTGGCCAGGCAAAATTTGGCCTGAATCTTTTACTCCAAAACTCCTTTTCACTATGGACTCTACAAGGTCTCCAATCTGGCCTACGATGCCTATTATGACAGCCGCTGGCAGAAGTAAGCGGGGTTCAAAATGGTTAAAGAGCAAAAACCAGGCTATCAATCCTGCCAAGAGATTTGCTGCAAGGCCTCCAACTGCGCCTTCCACTGTCTTGCCGCTGCTCACGTCTGGCCTGAGTTTGTGCTTGCCCACGGCCCGTCCCACGTAGTAGGCCGCAGCATCCCCGGAAAATATCACCAGCAGCAGAAAAAGTACCCAGGCCTTGCCGTTGGGCAATGTGCGTAAAAGCCAGATATGTGCCAGACAAAATCCAACATAGGCTGCGCCTGCATAAAAAAGGAACAAATTTTGCGCTGCAGTTTCCCATTTTTTAAAGGTAAAGATGAAATACAAACCGCTCAGCAGCAAACTGAATGCCAACGAAGGCAATATGATCGCGCTGGTCCCGGCCCAAACTGCGGCCACGACTGGCAAGGAACCCGTCACCAGGCCAAAGATCAATACAGTGGTCCTGCCGGAAAAGGCGATCCTGAAATATTCATATAGACATAACAAAGAGCCCGCAATTACCAGTGCCCCGAACAAACCCCTTCCGCCCCACCAAAGGAGGATGAAAAGAAGCGGCCCGGCTACCAGGGAGGTCAGGATGCGATCGCGGTGCATGCCTGGGCAAATGATCTGCCTATGCGGCCAAATCTTCTTTCGCGTCTCTCAAACTCTTTGAGTGCTTTCATGAGTTCCTGCCTGTCAAAATCTGGCCACAAGGTGCTTGTTATATATAGTTCCGAATATGCTGATTGAAAGAGGAGAAAATTGCTCAGCCTCATTTCACCGCTTGTTCGGATGATAAGGTCGGGATCAGGCAATCCGGCAGTGTCTAAGTGGCTGGCCACAAGATTTTCGTCTATTTCTTCAGGCCGGATCTCGCCAGCGACACATTTTTGGGCAATCTTTTGGACCGCCCTCGCGATTTCTGCCCTGCCTCCGTAACTCAAGGCAAGGTTCAGGATCATCTCTTTGTTCGAGGAAGTGGATTCCATGACCGCAGCCAATTTCTCCTGCACCTTTTGGGGCAGTTGGTCGATCTCTCCAATGGCCTCCAGCCGGATACCATTTTTCAGCATCTCGTTGAGCTCCCTTTCGAGGTATTCATACAGGAGATCCATTAATGCCGTGACCTCGTCCTTGGGGCGGTTCCAGTTTTCCTTTGAAAATGCATAGAGGGTGAGCACTTCTATTCCAAGTTCCCTGCAGGCGGTGACCGTTTGTCGAACAGCCTTTACCCCTTGGCGGTGCCCCATAATTCTGGGCATGCCCCTGCGCCTGGCCCAGCGGCCGTTACCATCCATGATGACAGCCAAATGGCGGGGAATCTTTGCTAGTTCAGGGGAAGACATGGATTCAAATTAAGGCTGGAATTAGAATTCCAGTATCTCTTTCTCCTTCTCAGACAAAATCTTGTCCACTTCCTTGATGTGTTCGTCGGTTATCTCCTGGACCTTGTCCTGCAACTTGTACATCTCATCTTCTGAGAGCTCTTTGTTCTTTTTTTTGGCCTTCAATTTTTCTATGGCGTCTCGCCTTACATTCCGAATAGCCACCCTAGCCTCTTCTGCCATCTTTTTTACCAGTTTCACCAAATCCTTGCGGCGTTCTTCGGTCAAAGGAGGCACGCTGATTCTGATGATCTTGCCATCGTTGGCAGGAGTAAGACCAAGTTCAGACTTGAGCACGGCCTTTTCAATGTCTGGTAAAATATTTGCGTCCCAGGGCTGTATGGTCAAAAGCCTGCTTTCCGGAACAGAGATGGAGGCAACCTGGTTAAGGGGCATAGATGAACCGTAATAGTCCACTGTAATTCCATCCAGAAGGGCGGGAGTGGCCCGGCCTGTACGAACTCTGTCGAGATCTTTCCTGAAGGAATCGATCGCCTTATCCATTTTCTTACTGGCTGTGTCAAGCACTTCGCTCATCTGCCTCACCTCCTGTAACTATCGTTCCAATAGACTCGCCCTGGACCGCCCTGGCTATGTTGCCCCTTTTCTCCATGGAAAAGACCAGTACTGGCAAACCGGCATCCCTGGCCAGGGCTATTGCTGCTCCATCGATCACCTTAAGATCCTGCTCAAGGACCTGGTCATAGGTCAAATAGTCAAATTTTACTGCATCAGGAAACTCTTTGGGGTCCTTGTCATAAACACCGTCCACCCTTGTGGCCTTCATGAGGACATCGGCCTTTATTTCAAGGGCCCTCAGCGCCGCTGCTGTGTCGGTGGTAAAAAAGGGATTTCCCGTTCCAGCAGCAAAAACAATCGTTCTTCCCTTATCGAGATGCTTCAAGGCCCTGGTACGTACAAAGGGTTCCACCATCTTTCCGACTTCAATGGCTGAAAGCACCCGTGCATCAGCGCCACTGCTCCTGAGTGCCTCCTGCAAGGCCAGGGCATTTATTACCGTTGCCAGCATACCCATCTGATCTGCTGCTGCCCTGTCCATACCCTGGGCGGCTCCAGCCACACCCCTGAATATGTTGCCGCCGCCAACTACCACGCCGAGCTGAACACCAGCCTTGTGAATATCCACTAGCTCTTCAGCCAGCCGTTTTATGACAGGCAGTGAGATGCCGAAGGGCTCTTCACCCATCAGAGCCTCGCCGCTGATTTTCAACAAGACCCTGCTGAAGCCCTTGGAACCCCTTGAAGTGGACATTAGTCAGTACCTACCTGGAACCGTACATAACGCTTTATTGTTATATTCTCTCCCATCTTGGCTATGAGCTCGTTAAGCTTGTCCTGGATGGTGATGTCTGGATCTTTTACATAGGGCTGCTCCAGCAGACAAACCTCTTTGAAAAATTTGTCCAGGCGCCCTTCAATGATCTTTTCCACTATGTTTTCAGGCTTGCCGGACTCGATGGCCTGCTGCCTATAGATTTCCTTTTCCCTTTCTACAAGCTCTTGTGGAACGTCTTCCCTGCGCATGGCAACAGGATTTGCTGCACATATGTGCAAAGCAAGATCCTTGGCGAATTGAACGAACTGCTCATTTTTGGCCACAAAGTCAGTTTCGCAATCCACTTCAACGAGTACACCAATCTTGTTGCCAGCATGCAAATAGCATTGAACCGTTCCCTCCGAAGTGGCACGGCCTGCACGCTTTGCAGCAACAGCAAGCCCCTTTTGCCTGAGCCAGTCAACGGCCTTGTCCATATCGCCGCCGCACTCCTGCAGGGCCTTTTTGCAATCCATCATCCCGGCGTTTGTACGCTCTCTTAACTCCTTAATCATTTGAGTGGTAATAGCACCCATTTTTATTTCCTCCACTAACGCTGTCTCTTATCTGCCTGAAAAAACAAGACAGGAACTATGCTGCCTGGGTAGCCTCGGAATCTGCACCGCCTTCCTCCTGGGATTCAGCAGCTTCAGGCAGAGCAGCTTCCTCCCCGGCAGGAGTGGTCTCAAGCCCTTCCACTTCTTCTTCGGCCATTTCCTTGTCTGTCTCAGCCTGCTGGGCCTCCAAGAATCTCTCTCTTCCCTCCAGCACCGCATCTGCCATACGGGAGCTGATGAGGCGGATGGCCCTGATGGCATCATCATTACCTGGAATGATATAGTCTATCCCATCCGGATCGCAGTTTGTATCCACGATGGCAATAACTGGGATACCGAGCTTGTTGGCCTCCTTGACTGCAATCTGCTCCTGCTTGGCATCCACAACAAAGACCGCATCAGGCAGGCCCTCCATATCCTTTATGCCGCCAAGATTCTGTTCAAGTTTTCGGCGGAGACGGTCCATTTTCAAGACCTCTTTCTTGGGAAACTTCTCAATGGTGCCATCCTCGAACATGGACTCCAAATGCTTAAGCCTGTCTATGCCCTGGCGTATGGTCTGATAGTTTGTAAGCATTCCGCCAAGCCAGCGATGATTGACATAGGGCATGTTGCAGCGGCTCGCCTCTTCCTGGATCGATTCACGGGCCTGTTTCTTGGTGCCTACAAAGAGTACGACACCTCCGCTGGCAACCAAATCCCTGGTAAATTCGTAGGCAACCTTGAAAAGGCGCACCGTCTTCTGAAGATCAATAATGTAAATGCCGTTCCTTGCCCCGAAGATGTATGGTTTCATCTTGGGATTCCAACGCCTGGTCTGATGGCCAAAATGGACACCAGCTTCCAACAACTGTTTCATTGTTACGTAAGCCACGATTCCTCCTTGTGAAGTGGTTTTTCCTCCCTGCTCTACTCATAATGCCCTAGTTACCGGAACCGGCACCACTTGGGCCGTAGAATCAGGTGTGTAATTTATTTGCCTGCTCGAGACAAATCGTCTTTATGTAACACCAGTCTGTTTTTTTGACAAGACCGGAGAAAAAATTTGGCTTTCAGTTAAGCAGAAACGCACATCTGCGCTCGTGATGCTAGAAGGTAAACTTTTGGCAGCAAAGATTAAATAATCCCCTTCAGGCCACCTCTAAACATTGTCTTTTTGTCCAATGGCTGCGTTGCACTCAAAAAATAATCCTCGAAATATCAACAACATGTCTGCGGTTATTTTTTTCGCGCGCCTTGCCCTTTAACAAAAATCCTAATTTTTAGAGGTAGCCCATTGCCGTCTTGCTTTTTGTAAAATTAAGACTTGCAAAATTAAGGCCATGTCAAAGGGCGTACATGACAGGCCGGGGTTGTTTTTGGCATAAAAGAGGTTTTACAGTATGCTGGCATGTCAAAAGAGGTAGTTTAGAGGATGCTGCCAGGCAA
>JALVPX010000137.1:12747-13967 GCA_027031565.1 Deltaproteobacteria bacterium
AATAAGGCCATGCAGGTTTTTTCCAGCATGGCCTAAAAAATTTTATACAGTTTTTTTTATTTTTCGCCAACCGTTACAAACCCACGGACCTTCTTGAGTCTCTTGCTGCCAATTCCGTTAATAGCTGAAAGTTCATCAACTGTTTTAAAGGTTCCGTGTTTTCTGCGATACTCAACTATACGTTTAGCGGTTTTGGGGCCGATGTGTGGTATAGCCTCCAATTGCTCAACACTGGCAGTATTGATATTTACCTTTCCTGCTGCAAAAACGTGAGTGCCTGGCAAGACCAGGAAAGCTGACACCAACAATACCCAGAACATCTGAAACATCTTGTCCTTCATTTTTGTTCACCTCTTGTTTTTAGTTTAAAAAACTAATCGAACATATCTGAGACGAACTTTAACCAGGATCTTCCTAATTTCCACGCATCGAAAAAGTTCGTATCAAGAGCTGAAATTCTCATGTGCAGAATGAGGCTGTACAAAAACTTATCCCATATAATTTCAAACAGCTTGTTCCTAGTACAACACTATCGCTTGGCTGCAAAAATAAAGAAAGGGGGCAACGCCCCCCTTTTGTAATTTTTTTATAAATTTTTTTTAATCTATCTGAACCCCACTCACCGCAGAAGGCGCTTCGTCTTTTACAATAATTTGTAGGGTTTTACTTACACTGTGCCCATGATTGTCCGAAACAGTGGCCGTAACGTTGTAGGTACCTTTGCTTTTATAAGCGTGGGTTACCGTGCTACCAGAAGAACTTGAAGTACCGTCTCCAAAATTAATTCTGTACGACAAAGGATCGCCATCGCTGTCGCTTGCGTTTATAGTAAAAGTTATTTTCTTGTAGGGATTGTCAGCGGGATTGGGGACTGCAGTTATAGACGCAAGCATAGGAGCTTTGTTACCACCGGACTCAGTAGCGTACGCTTCCTTGGAATATTGGCTTTCCTGGCCTGCTGAATCAACTGAAGTTACTACGTAATAATACGTGGTGCCAGGGGTGGTATTTTGATCAACGTAGGACGTGCCGGTCACTGGTGTGGTTCCATTGATCTTGGCGTATCCCGAACCAGAAGTGGTACTTCTATAAACATTATAACCAACAGCACCTGATACACTGGACCAGGAAAGATTTATAGAGTTCGATGCCACTGCGTTTAAAGTATCTGGAGGGGGTAATAAATCTCCTATGGACGGATCGAAACATGGGCTATTAGT
>JALVPX010000138.1 GCA_027031565.1 Deltaproteobacteria bacterium
ATGCAGGCATCCCGGCATTGGCAAAAGTGGCAAGAACTATCATGTCATACCGGTCCGGCTTGTTGACCTACTTCGATCACAAAATAACCAATGCTCCAGTAGAAGGCCTGGTCAACAAAATCAAGACATTGAAACGTCAAACATATGGTTTCAGAGATATGGAGTATTTCAAGCTCAGATTATACCACCTACATCAGCAGAGGTACTCATTATCCGGATGAACCACAAAAGGCCTTTTCTTCCGGCCAGGCAGACAACCGCTTTGCCGTGGGTGAAGAGATACCCTTTGACATAAGGATCGACTTCCTGGAAGGGACCACCAATAATGTTGTAATCACCGATACCCTGCCCCAAGGCATGGAGATAACCGAGATAAGCTCGATAGAGGCAGGCAATATGGGCATCAGCTATTCCCATGCGCCTGACCCCGATCTGCCTGCCACCGGCAGTCTTGTCATAAACCTTGGCAACATAACGGACCAGGCAGACAATGACGGTTCAAACGACTACCTCATAGTGCACCTAAAGGCCAGGCTGCTTGACCAGGAGGTGAACAGCAACGGTGCCACCCGCACAAACCAGGCTGATGTGACCTCAGACCAGGGCAGCAGCGGTCCGGTGATGCTGGATGTACAGGTGGCTGATCCGATCTTGGAGATCACAAAGAGTGCTTCAGATACTACTCCTTCCCTTGGCGATGAAGTCACCTTTACCATAACGGTGAGACATGCCGAAGAAAGCCGTGCAACAGCCTACGATGTAGTGGTGACAGATACGCTTCCCCAGGGCCTATCCTATGTGAGCGGATCGGCAAACGGGCCTGTAACCGTGGTTTCTTCCGATGCATCCCATCCGCAGTTCAGCCTCGGTTCCATAACCATTGCCGAGGGAAGCAAGCAGTTTACCTTCAGGGCGCGGGTCGCCAACGATGCCACGGTTGGCCAGCCACTGACAAATACCGCCCGGGCCGGATACTCCTCCATGCCCGGAGATGCGGATGGTGAAAGGGACTTCAGCACCAACAGCGCCGAGGCGACCGTCACCCCTGATGCAGCCAGCTTCGTGGATGCAACCAAGGGTGTGTCACTGGTTTCAGACAGCGATTCCAGCGGCAACATCACCCCTGGTGACACGCTTGAATATACTGTTGCAATAACCAACAACGGGCCTGCGGTGACGAATGCCCGATTCACAGACAGCGTGCCAGCACACACCTCATACGTACCCGGAACCCTGAATTCCACGAAGGGTACGGCGGACGACTCGGCAGCACCTGACCTTGTGGTGGATATCGGGGACCTGGCCGAAGGTGAAAGCGTTACAGTGACCTTCAGGGTGACTATCGATGCCGATACTGCTGAAGACACAACCATATCCAACCAGGGTATCGTCGACAGCGACCAGACAGTACCAGAGCCGACCGATTCAGATGGCGTGGATTCGAATGGGGATCAGCCCACCCTGGTCACTGTTGCATCGGCAAGCCCGGAATCTGGAATGTACGTGTGGAAGTTCGTGCAGTGGACCGGAGACAATGACGGCAGCGGCACGGTTTCACCTGGAGACACCATGAGATGCCAAGTCCAGATATACAATACCGGGGAGATACCACTCACAGGAGTGACCTATTCCGGTGTTGTACCCGACGGTTTGACCTACAACGGTTCCAAAGGGACAACCAGCGGAGTCTTGAACATCGATGGTAGCAACATATCCCTTACTGGAATGGAGATTGCGCCTGGTGAACATGGGACCTTCTGGTTTGACATTACCATAGATGAGTGGACTGGTTCTGATACCAGGAGCTTCACCTGCCAGGGAACAGGCGATGCAGAGCAAACCGACCCGGTGCTCTCGGATGGAAACGGCGATCTATCTGACGGCCTCCAGCCCACCCAGTTCCAGGCAGTTACAGCCGGAGCAGGCGGTGCGCCCGACGTAAGCGTTTCCAAGAGTTGGACCATCGCAACTGACCTTAACAATGACGGCCTGCCTGGACCTGGAGACACCATCACCTGCACCACGTCTGTTGCCAACAACGGCTCTGCAACAGCCACCAATGTATGGCTGAATGAACCAATTCCCAGCAGCACCAATATTGTTCCAGGCTCGGTTACAACAAGCCGGGGAATAGTTTCCTCAAGCAATCCGATCCAGGTCAACATTGGCAACCTCGAGCCCGGGCAAATCGCGCTGGTGCAGTTCCAGGTTCTCATTCCTCAAGACGCAGACATAAATGATCCTATATCCACCACTGCTACTGTTACAGCAGATGGCGGAATAAACGAGACTTCCGGGTGCGACACAGTAGTGTCGGCAGCCCACGTGTTCGATCCTCCCTCTGGATTCAAGACCGTGAATCCCGATGGATGGCCCGTATTGGTGTGGAAGCAGGTGTGGATCAATGACGGTAATGCCGAGGCCATTGGTGTCAGGATCGTTGACCCAATCCCAGACGGGACCACTTATGCAGAAGGCTCCCTTACATGCGAAGCACGGGGAAGCTCGGTCACGTCTGCCTGTTACTACGACAGTGTAAATAACCAGGTGATCTGGGAAGGCAATATAGCTTCTGATCCAGGCGGCACCACGGAATACGATTCTGACAACGAGGTGGTAATCATATTCAGGACGAGTGTGCCGCCGTCCATGGGAGACGTGGAAAACCAGGCCATGGCCTATTGGGATGAAAACGGAGACGGTGTCATAAGCAACGGCGATCAAAATGTGCGGAACAGCACTCCTATACTTACAGACGACCCCCATTCCTATTCAACAGGAGATGCCACCCGGGCAGTCAAGCCTGATGTGGTAGGAGTACCTACGCTCAACGAGTGGGGCATGATCCTGTTTGGCTTTGCTGCAGGTCTTGCCGGCCTGTACGGACTGAGAAGAGAACATCCATAACAACCCCCAACAACCCACCAAAAGGGGCAGGCTTCGGCCCGCCCCTGCCTCATTTCATATTCTCTTTTCCATCTCTTTGCTTGACAAGAGATTGTAGTTTTTGGAAAATCTTCACTAACAAAGGCGCTTGGTGTGAGGTGGCCTTAAAATGAGAAACAGGAGGTGTTTTAATGAAAAAGATTACACAAATTCTTGTAACGCTTTTGTTGTGCTTGGCCTTGGCCGCACCAACCCTGGCTGAAACCGTCAATATCAACAAGGCGGACCAGGAGGCGCTGCAATATTATCTTCACGGTATTGGAGAGGTAAAGGCCAAGGCCATTGTTGATTACCGCAGAAAACATGGCAGGTTCAAAAGCATTGATGATTTGCTGAATGTTCCTGGGGTGGGCGAGGCCACGCTTCAAAAGATCCGCAGGAACATTTCACTGTCAAGCGGTGTTACAAAGGCTCCGAAAAAGGCCGTTTCCAAGAAGAGTTCCGCTGTTTCAAAGAGCAGAAAGTCGAAGTCCAAGAGCGCTGTAAAAAGCCGCGCCAGCAGCAAGAAAAAGTCAGATCTGGCAAAAAGCAAATCGAGGTCAAAGTCCAAATCAAAGGCAGCAGGCAAAAGGAAAACAACCAATAAAACCACAAAAAAATCAAAGAGTTCAAAAACAGCCAAGAAGAAGGGATCCAAAAAGAGGGTCAGGAGCAAGAAAAACAAAAAATAATCGAGGCCTGACTTGAAAAGAATGAAAGGCAGCGTGACCCACGCTGCCTTTTTCATTTTTATGGCACAATATCAATCAAGTGTGGCAATATCGTGCATAAGCTCCCATCTGAGTTGGGAAACATTGAATCTGAACTTGACGCCATAATGTTTTCCACCAAGACCTACTTTCATCCTCAATTCAGGCACCCCGGCGATATTAGCCAGATCTTTCAAGGTTGAACCGCCAAAATCAAGGCCCTCTATGCTGCAGGGGGCTTGGGGTGGCTCGATATTTTGACCTGGTCCAGCATCATTCAGCATCCAGGAAAGCGTCTTTGTGTCAAACACAAAGTTTGCCCACCATATTTCAGGGATTCCATTTCGTTCAAATATGATGTTATTGATTGCCATGCCGCACTGGTTTGTAGAAAGTGTTGCAAGGCCAAAGAAAGAAAAGGGATATTCCGGCATTACTGGTGAACCAGTAAGGCGGCCTTCATTCATAAGAGCAACGAGTTCATCGATGCTTTCCTCACTCCCGTTTTCATCGGTCTCGATACAATGGCTTTTGACTATGCCAGTATGGGGAGCAGCCCATAAAGTGCAGGTGTTGGATTCGCCATCTGAAAGGGTCTGCCAGCTCAACCTTATGGTATCTGTAAAGGTGCCGGCAGGGACCTGGACAAGCTCACCCACTGCTTCCAGGGTTGCGGATATCGTCCCTCCTCCCTGCAGGTCCCAGGTCCGCTTCTCTCCAAGCGTCATGTCGACTGGCAAAAAGAGTATGGGCGGATCGAAAATTATGTAGTTCATCTCTCCATCTTCGCACTTGATTTCTCCAACGTATTTGTAGCCCTCGTTGTCCCAGGCCTCTCCCTCCATCTCCAATTCCCAGCAGTTGGGATCAAGTTTCGTTTTCACGTATACATCCCTACCACTTAAATTGATTTTATAGGTGGTCTGGTGCCTTTCCAAAGTTACTTTGATGTTACCATTTTCCTTCACAGTCTCTTTTACCAAGCGCACCTTGCCTAAACTCAACGGAAAGTATGGCCTCATATCCATGGACCTTCCTACACTTGACCAGGTCATCACTGCCCAAACAGCCAACATGGTCCCTAATAAACTGGTCTTCAATTTCCCTTTCATGGTTTATTCCTCCTCTTTTTGACCATGCATGTAATCTTATTCATTTAATATGAGAATTCCCGTAAAAAAAT
>JALVPX010000139.1 GCA_027031565.1 Deltaproteobacteria bacterium
GCACCAGATCGAGTTTTTGGTGCACGCTGGAAGAGCCGTTCGAGATCTGGCAGGCAATTGTAGGGGCCGATACTGACACCGGGGTCATATTGGTGGATTGCCTTACCTTGTGGCTTGCAAATGTCTTGGCTTCCCCGCTTCTGGACTTGGAAGGCTGTTTAGACCAGCTCCTGGAAGCACTAAGGAAGCAGGAAAGATGCGTAATAATGGTCTCCAACGAGGTAGGCATGGGCATTGTGCCAGCCAACAGGGAAGCCCGCCGCTTCAGGGATGCAGCAGGCGAACTCCACCAGCGGATTGCAGAGCAGAGTGATAAGGTTTTTTTCGTGCTGGCGGGTGTGGCAATGGAAATAAAAGGCAACCGCTGGCAGTTACAAGATGTGCGCAACAAGATTGGCAGCAATTTCAGTTAATCCATTAACCCAAAGGAGCATTGTTTAGATATGAGTGCGCAACTGCGTGAACTTCTCGATTCAATTAAGCCTGTTGACAGGAGCCTGGAACAGGCAATACAGAATCGTCTCGATAATTTGACCAAGCCTCGGGGAAGCCTTGGCAGGCTGGAAGAGCTGGCTAGGCATTATGCATTGATCCATGGGAGCGTCAGCCCGCCTGTTCCAAGAAAAGCAGTCCTTGTCTTTGCCAGTGATCACGGTGTTGCCGATGAAGGGGTGAGCGCATTTCCGAAAGAGGTTACCCACCAAATGGTGCTCAACTTCCTTGCCGAAGGGGCCGGTATCAATGTGCTTGCCCGGCACGTCGGAGCCGATGTAAAGGTGGTTGATATCGGGGTTGACTACGACTTCGAGGACCTGCCTGGGCTTCTGCACAAAAAGGTGGCCAGGGGAACGAGGAATATGGTCCAAGGCCCTGCCATGAGCAGAGATGAAGCAATAAAGGCCATAATTGCTGGGGCCGAGGTAGCGTTTGAAACAATGGATGATGATTACTCCATATTGGCAACCGGAGAAATGGGAATAGCAAATACAACCCCTGCGAGTGCAGTCACAGCAGTTCTTTGCGGCAAACCCGTTGGTTATGTGACAGGCCGAGGCACCGGCATAGGAGATGCCGCCTTCAGGAAAAAGATGGAAGTAATTGAACGCGCCATTGCGGTAAATGGCCCAGATCCTTCTGATCCACTTGATGTCCTCTTCAAGGTTGGCGGCCTGGAAATAGCCGGAATATGCGGCATGGTTTTGGCTGCAGCTGCCAGAAGGCGAATGGTGATAATAGACGGTTTTATCTCATCAGCTGGCGCGCTCACTGCTTACTGTCTCCGCCCCCATGTAAAGGATTTCATGGTTGCCGCCCATCAATCCATTGAATGCGGCCACAGGGTGCAACTGGAATTCATGGGCTTGAGGCCGCTTCTGGATCTGGATCTCAGGCTTGGCGAAGGCACTGGAGCCGCATTAGCCATGGGGTTGGTGGAAGCGGGCTATAAGATATTGACAGAGATGGCGACTTTTGAAGGTGCCAAGGTTGCCGAAGGGAAATTGCCCGAGTAAGTTCTTTTAAGGCTAGAAGGATTCTTAATGTAAAAAAATTATATAAATGCGGGGTGACTGGTTTTAAAGCTAGCAGGAGCTACAGCACATAGGGGGAAAGACCATGTACATTAAATTTTATATGACCCCAAATCCTATTTCTATTACACCAGATACATTGGTGCCAAAAGTCAAAAAGATGTTTAAAGAAAACAGCTTCCGACACTTGCCTGTCGTAGATAGCACCGGAAGAGTGGTGGGTATCATCACAGACAGGGATATCAGGTCTGCTTATCCTTCGGTAGTTGCATCTCCTCAGGAGATAAAGAGTGAACTTGACCGTCTGTCTGAGACGCCTGTTGCTGAAATAATGGCCTCCAATGTCATGACTCTTAAAGAGGATTCCACATTGGACGAAGTCTTCATGTTGCTAGAGCATCAGCGAGTCGGGGCCTATCCAGTAGTGGACGAAGATATGAAATTGAAGGGCATGTTTTCCCTCAGAGACTTATTACAGGCTTGTGCAGAACTTTTGGGGCTTAAGGAGCGAGGAACAAATTTAATACCCTTCAAAGACGATGGTTCCAAAGATATCTTATACAGAATAAGTGGTCTCTTTCTGGAATTGGACATTCCCCTTTACAAACTTATTCGCACCACTACAAAAGGGCACGATATCGTATATGCCAGAGTCAAGAATTGCGATCTCGGCCTGGTTAAAAAAGCAGCGGAAACGGCCGATCTGATAATAGTTGGCCCAAATCTGAAAGGCTGACCCCAGACATTTTAGAGTGATTGATTACCCATTTTTTGAAAAATTTTTCAAGGGCATTTTTTAGGAAGCTTTTTTGATAATCATAGCCGTGGCAGCATAGGCGGAATGGTTGTGTATTGATTCAAAGGTTTCCCCTTCCACCTCAAACCAGGTAACCCCCTCCATTTTCTTTAAACCCTGGCATACATTCCTTACCACGTCTTCCACGAACATCGGCCTGTCAAAGGCCTGCTCAGTAACATATTTTTCGTCAGGGCGCTTCAGGACGGAAAACACCTCACATGATCCAGCCTGTTCAGCGAGTTCAATAATATCTTCCAGCCACAAAAAGGTATCAAACCTGACAGAAACCCTCACTTCACCCCTCTGATTATGGGCACCGTAGTTGGATATCTCCTTGGAACACGGGCATACAGTAGTAATAGGAACGCGGGCTACGAGCATCATGTCCAGGCGTTCTTTCAAGGTGCCGTGAAGACCGCAGTTGTACTCCATGAGCCCGGGAGTCCCGGTAACCGGCGCCTTTTTTTCTATGAAATAGGGAAAGTCCACTTCCAGATGTGCCTCTTCTGCGTCCAGGCGCTCTTTCATCTCAGCCAATATTTTTTTAAAGGTCTTCACGTTTATCTCACGCCTGTACTGATTCAGGATCTCGATGAACCTGCTCATGTGCGTGCCCTTGAAACAGTGAGGCAGGTTGACATACATGTTTATGCTCCCAACCGTCTGCTGGGTGCCATTCGCCTTGTCCAAGACAGTTATGGGATAGCGTATGTTCTTTATTCCAACCTTCTTGAGATCTATTTTGCGGTCATCGGGCTGGCTCTGCACGTCTGCCAATGCCCCAGGCACGGAATTCACTCTTTTTTCTCCAACCCTTCTACAAGTTCTCTGGCTGCTTCAAGGCACTTCGGGCACGCCTCGGGCAGCGGCCGGGAGGCCCTTTCAGCCCTTTGCACATCCTTAGAAGCATAGAAGACAGCAACAGGTTGCCTGCCGAGTTCCGAGACGATGAACTGAAGGTCTTCTTCGTCTGATACATTGTTTGCCACAAATTCCAGATGATTCAGGCCCAGATCTTCGGCCAGTTTCTGGATCTTCTTGGCGGTCTCAAGGCTGCCTCTGTACGGCTGTACTACAACCAAAAGATGATCAACCGTGGCAATGGTGCCTCGGCCAAGGTGTTCGACTCCAGCCTCCATGTCCAGCACGATGTCCTCATCGGGCGAAAGAAGCAGCATGTTCAAAAGGGATCTCAGAACAGCGTTGTCGGCACAGGCACATCCAGCCCCTCCTTGCTGTATGGCTCCGACCACCATAAGCCTGATATTGCCCTTTTGCTGCATGAATTTTTCCGGGAGATCATCTACCTTGGGATTCAGTTTATAAAACGGGCCGTTGCGCTCGGAACGTTCCTGCAAGAGCTCCTGCATCTCGGCTATGGGCCTTATCCCGGATGCATTTTCAAACCCTAGCACCCGTGCAAGATGCGGGCTTGGATCGGCATCAATGGCCAACACCTTTCGGCCCATGCCATCCAAAGCCTTTATAAGGAAAGCGCTTATCGTGGTCTTGCCAACACCGCCCTTTCCGCTGATTGCTATTTTCAAGATCTGCTCCTTGGTTTTTAGGTTTTTACCAGTTCAAAAAAAAGATAAACATTTTTAAAATTTTACTACAAAGTTCAAAGAGATGCCATTCGGTGATGGGGCGGCGGCAGGGCAGAAAAAATCGCCAGTAGAAGCAGAAACAACGGGGTTTTTGGCGAGGTGAACACTGGATCAAAATTTAACAACAGGCTACAGTATGAAATAGGGGACAGGCGCATAATGTGCAGGAGGCTCATCAGGCATCCCCAAAATGCCTGAAATGGGATGCCTGAAACTTCCGGCCCGGCCCACCTCAAATCCCAGCTAGCGGCAACCTAAGTGGCCCCATTTTTTCGACAGGTGGTATTGTTAGTTTCAAATAAAAAAGATGGCTTAATTATTAGCTTGACCCCGGATTTTCCTTTAACGAAGCTGTATCGTTATCAACTATTAACGGCGCTGCGGCTTTCTTTGGAAAGTGGTTTGTTTGGCAAAAACTCCGGCTTGTGAAGTTTGTTCTTTTTGTATGAGATTTCTATAACATTGTTGGCCTGAGGCAATGATGTTTGCGGCGAGGCGTATCCAGCACATTTTCCCTGGAAAATTTTTAAGTTGGACTTGAAAAATTCGCTGGCACCAAATTTTTTCAATATTTTGTACTGCTTGCTCCTGAATGCAGCCATGGCCATTTGTTGTAACAGGGAAGGAAAATGCATACAGAAATTTTCACTTTTTATCCCCTTGATTTTTTTCATGAAACCTTTGCCAACACCTGCCTGGCTGCCTATAAGCCTTTTCAGGCCATCCTTGGCTGCATGACAAAAAGCCCCTCTCGAACCATGCATTTTATCTACGGATAGGGATTTCAAGGTCAAATTTTTGTCGAATTCACCCTTGAGAACAAATTCAAAGACAGTTGGCGGCTCATGGAATACCTTTTCA
>JALVPX010000140.1 GCA_027031565.1 Deltaproteobacteria bacterium
CCATAATTAAGGCTGGTGACAGGCTGGTGATGTTTGCTCTTAAGGAACAATCGCAGGCCCTTGAGGAATTCATCAACCTATGAAGCTTGGAACCATTGGGGCCAATCTCGGCTGGCTTCTCATTTTCCTGTCCATTACGCTAATAGTGCCATTGGGGGTGAGCCTCTATTACAATGATGGAAATTGGAGCTATTTCCTGAAGGCAGCCATAGTTGGCCTTACAATTGGTGGTTTTCTAGCGTTTGCCTGCATTCCAGAACAGGATATAGGCCACAGAGAAGGTTTTGCCATAGTGGGTTTTGGCTGGATATTGTCTGCCTTTTTAGGTGCCCTTCCTTACTACTTTTCCTCTGCCATTCCATCCTTTATCGATGCCTATTTCGAGTCCATGTCAGGATTTACTACCACCGGTTCTACTATATTGAATGAAGTGGAATCCCTAGGCCAGGGATTGTTATTCTGGCGTGCCTTAACCCATTGGCTCGGCGGAATGGGGATAATAGTGCTTTCCCTGGCAATCCTTCCTATCCTTGGCATAGGGGGCATGCAGTTGTTCCAGGCAGAGATGCCAGGCCCTACCAAAGATCGTCTTGCCCCTAGGATACAGGACACGGCAAGAATATTGTGGGGCGTCTACCTGTTCTTTACCGTATCAGAGGTGGCTCTCTTGTTGCTGGCAGGCATGGATCTTTTCAATGCTGTATGTCATGCCTTTGCTACAATGGCCACCGGGGGTTTTTCCACAATTACAGCCAGTGTCGGAGGTTTTAATTCGCCATGGGTTGATTACATAATCGTCTTTTTCATGATCCTTGCAGGCATGAACTTTGCGCTGCATTACAGGCTTCTTACTGGAAGAGGCAAGGATCTTTTAGAAAGCAGCGAATTAAAATTCTACTTAACAGTGGGATTTGGCGGTACAATTTTACTAACTTTGATTAATCTTCACCATGACACTTATAAATCGTTAGCCGAGAGTTTCCGCTTCAGCCTCTTTCAGGCATGGTCCATACTCACTACAACGGGCTTTGGAACAGCAGATTTTGACCAGTGGGCACCTGTGTGCCAATTTATACTTGTTGCCTTTATGTTCCTTGGAGGAATGGCAGGGTCTACTGGTGGCGGAATCAAAAATGTAAGGATATTGTTATTCTTAAAGTTTACCAGCGTGCATATTAAGAAGCTCATCCATCCAAGGGTGGTAGAGACCTTGAAATTGGATGGTAAAAAGGTGCCAGCCGATGTTATGCAGTCCATCCTGGCCTATTTGTCGCTCTACCTTACTTTCCTGGTATTGGCCATTTTCGTGGTTACTTCTCAGGGTCTGGACTTGGTAACTGGCGCAACGTCAGTAATAGCGACTCTTAACAATATTGGACCTGGACTTGGAGGGGTAGGGCCTGTAAGAAATTTTGCCGATATTCCTGCAGTCTCAAAAATTGTCTTGATCTTATGCATGGTGGCTGGACGCCTGGAACTTTATACCATTGCCGTGCTTCTGGTTCCCGATTATTGGAAGGGGTCACGACGTCCCATTTGGCGTTGGAAAAAAAATGTTCAAACACCAGGAGGTTGAACGTGGCCTTTATGGAGATCTCAATTGTTCCCCTTGGTACTGGATCAGCCAGTTTGGGTGACTATGTGGCCGAGGCGGTAAAGGTGCTAAATGACTCAGGCCTTAAATACATATTGAGCGATATGGGTGCAATTGTTGAAGGCACACCGACAGAACTATTTTCCATTGCCCAGAAGATGCACGAAAGCGTTTTTTCAAAAGGTATCATGCGCGCATATACAGTAATAAAGATTGATGATAGACGAGACCGGGTGATGCACCTTGGCCAAAAAATCGATTCACTTAAAAAGAGGATGCAATGAGAATAATCCCCTTGTTTTTGTTTCTTATCTCTTCGGCCTTTTTCGTAGCAGGAATCCTGCTTGGTGAACCAGCATCATTGTGGCAAAAGGCCGTAGCCCTCTGCATGAGCTGCATAGGCATTGGATGATGGAAAAAAAACGCAGAGTTTCACAATATATTTTTACCCTGTTGGGAAACAGCTACTGGTTCTTCCCATGGGATGGCCCTATTTATCAAGGCGGGTTGAAGAAGCTCTGTTTCGTGGGCCTAAACTGTTATTCCTGCCCGGCTGCCGTTGCTTCCTGCCCGATTGGTGCCCTGCAGAACTTTATGGCCGGCCTGCGCTTCAATCTTCAGGCAGGCAGCTTCCTGTTTGGATTTTATGTCTTAGGTTTTCTGGGCATGGTAGGTGCCCTTGTAGGCCGCCTGCCGTGTGGATGGATGTGTCCTTTTGGGCTGATCCAAGAGTGGCTTTACAAGATCCCGCTACCCAAGATATCCCTATGGCGCCCGTTAAGATGGGGTCCCCATCTTATGTTGATATTGTTCGTGATCACCCTTCCTTTGCTTGTTACTGATCAAGTTGGATTTGGTTATACCTGGTTTTGCAAATATGTCTGCCCTGCAGGCACCTTTGAGGCTGGGCTGCCCTTACTGGCCCTGCAACCTGAACTGAGACCCCTGGCAGGCATGCTTTTTAACTGGAAAATGGCGGTTCTGGTTGCAATTATGACATGGTCTGTTTTTGTTTCGAGGCCTTTTTGCCGCACCATGTGCCCTTTAGGGGCAATTTATGGGCTGATGAACCGTTTCAGCCTTATGAGACTTCATTTTGAAGAGGATGCCTGCGTACAATGCAAGGCGTGTTATACTATTTGCCCTACCGGGGTATCTTTTTACAACGGCAGAGATGACATAAATTCCAGCGCCTGTATTCGCTGCCTGAGATGCAGCCATATATGCCCTGCTGGCGGCGTATCAGTCGAGTTTTCATTGAAGGGGCCGAGCAAGAAGGCCGTTGCAGAATAACTAGGTTACAAAAGGAAAAGAGTGTATGGGTAGCAGAGTAAAGATTCTTCTGGCCACGAGAAATCCGGGAAAGGTAAGGGAAATCGGGGCTATTCTAGGAGACTTGGACATAAATGTGGTCTCGTTGGCAGACTTTCCAGACGTACCTGAAGTTGTGGAGGATGGCACCACTTTTTTTGAGAATGCCTACAAAAAGGCCAAGGAGGTGTCTGAGGCAACTGGCATGATGGTCCTCTCCGATGATTCAGGCCTCGAGGTGGATGCCTTGGGGGGAAGGCCCGGCGTCTATTCGGCGCGTTACAGCGGAAAAGAGGGAGATGATGCCGCTAATAATGCCAAATTGCTGAAAGAGCTTGAAGGCGTTCCAGAAGAAAAGCGCACAGCCCGCTTTAAATGCGTCATGGTGCTTTATCACCCCTCAGGCAAGTGGATTTCTGCAGAAGGAACATGCGAAGGAAGAATAGCCCTCAAACCGGCTGGTTCAGGCGGTTTTGGTTATGATCCCATATTTTACATGGAACAATATGGGAAGACCATGGCGGAACTGCCTCCTGAGGAAAAAAACAGGATCAGCCACAGGGCAGAAGCCCTTAAGGCGTTGAAGAGGAGACTCAGGGAATTTCTGGCATCATTATGAACGGAGTGTACTGTTTGATAGAGAGTGCACGTTTTTTGGCATTGTTCAATGGATTATATCGCCTATCCTGTCCACCCTAGGCTTGAAGTGTTCAGAATCCCATGACCAGTAGATTACAAAGGCCTTTCCTTTAACATCTTTCATAGGTACAAAGCCCCAAAAACGGCTATCATAACTTTGATCCCTGTTGTCGCCCATTACAAACAGCATATCTTTGGGTACTGTAACAGGCCCAAAGTTGTCTCTTGGCTGGACCGAACCCGGAATTATGCGCGGGTCAGTGTGCTGGACACCCGGGGGCTCAGGAAAAGGCTTGCCATTAACAAACACCTTTTTGTTGATGATCTGGACCGTGTCTCCGGGAATCCCGATCACCCTTTTTATAAAGTCCTTTTTGCGGTCAACCGGATAAATGAAAACTATTACGTCCCCCCGTTCAGGCGGGCCGCTTTTGATCCAGGCTGTGCGTGTTACAGGGTTTTTGACCCCATAGGCCAGCTTGTTCACAAGAATATGGTCACCGATGAGGAGTGTCTTGATCATTGAACCAGAGGGGATCTTGAACGCCTGTACTACGAAGGTCCTTATGAAAAGGGCTAGCACAAGGGCAATCAGGATCGCCTGGGTATACTCCCAGAATATAGACTGGAAGGAACGATTGTCTTTATTTTTTACAGGGTTGTTCTTCATTGGATTCATGGGTTGGCAATAATAGTCCTCGAACATATATGGTGCAAGGGTGAAAGGGGAGAATAACTCTCCTTTTCTCCTGCATAATTTTACTTGTTTATACCTCCAATACAGACAAAAAGGCCTCCTGCGGGATTTCAACCTGTCCCACCTGTTTCATCTTCTTTTTGCCAGCCTTCTGTTTCTCCAAAAGCTTACGCTTTCTGGTAATGTCGCCGCCGTAACATTTGGCAGTGACATCTTTCCTGAGCGGGGGTATGCGTTCCCTGGCCACGACCCTGCTGCCCACAGCCGCCTGTATGACCACTTCGTAAAGCTGTCTCGGTATCGCCTTTCGCAATCTAGTCACCAGGTCGCGGCCCCGGTAGTAGGCCGAGTCTTTGTGAACTATAACTGACAAGGCATCTACAGGCTGTTTGTTTATCAAGATTTCAAGTTTCACCAGGTTTGCAGGCCTGTACCCTATAAATTCATAATCTATGGATGCGTAGCCCCGGGTAAGGGATTTCAAACGGTCATAAAAGTCCAGGATTATCTCGTTAAATGGGATTTCGTAGATCAATAGGGTGCGGTCCTGAGTG
>JALVPX010000141.1 GCA_027031565.1 Deltaproteobacteria bacterium
TTTTACAAGGTCTAGTGGTGTCTCCTTCAGAGTTTTCAGAGTTCTTTTCGTGCGGCTACACCACATCTTGGCCCTATTCACGCCGAAAACTCTTCAGGAGCCACACACTAGACCTGATCCGCACCTGCGTATAAACAAAACGGCTTTTCTTTCAAAAAGACTTTTTAAAAACCTGTATCGTCGATTTTAAGGCATGAGAATCAAAGACTATTCGAGATAAAAAATGCTTCTTGAATGCACAAGCGTGGAAACGGCGGCTGAGGTTGCTCCTGAACCATTTTTAACGTGAAGAGGATGAAGAAGCTTGGCAGACGCACGGCGGACCTTTAAAAATGGTGAAGGAGACACACCAGCCGCCCCATTAAAGCTGACAGTAAAATTCTCAATCTTTTCTTGAAAAACCAGACAGAGAAAAAGCCGTTTTCAATCAGCTTAGGATGACACGGACAAAAGAATTATATCTTTGCCCGGAGCCTCCTGCACGAGCCTTGCCTTGCCTAGTTTGGCAAGCTCCAGCAACGCCATGAAGGTCACAATGAGATACAAACGGTCCTGGTTGGGTGAAAAAAGCTCAAAGAAGCTCAATCTGCCCCGAGCATCGAGCAGTTCGGTGATCTCTTCTATTCTGGCAGACAGGCTGACCTTTGCCTTTGCTATCTCCAATGCCCTTGGAAGCCCGGTGCCGCCCAGTACTTCCTTGAAGGCAGAAACAAGTTCATGGAGCGAAACGTCGATAAGCGGCCTAGTCCCGTCTTCCTGATCCTCTGCTTCCAACTCGGGGTCAGGCTCTGGCAAAAACACGTCCACCTCCAGCAAAGGCTGCCTAGAAAGAAATTCCGCCCCTTTTCGTATCTCGATCAATTCCTGGAGGGGGCGCACGATCTCGAGGCGGGGGTCTTCGTAATCTTCATCGTCAGGCGCTGGCCTGGGCAGCAGCATACGCGATTTGATGTGCATCAACGTGGCCGCCATCACCAGGTATTCGCCTGCAATTACCACATCTAGTGCCTTCATGAAGTCCAGGTATTCCAGGTATTGGGATGTCACAAGGGCAATAGGGATGTCCTTTATGTCGAGCTTGTTCTTCTGGATCAGGTGGAGCAGGAGATCCAACGGGCCTTCAAAGGCCTCTAATCTGACTTTGCATGCCGTGTCCAAAGGACACTCCGAACCTCGTCCATGGTTTTGACCGCTTCCTGCTTGGCCCTTTTCGCCCCATCTTCCAGCACCTGCCGCACTGTTTCGGGCTCAGAGGCCAGTCTTGCCCTTTTCTGCCAGACCGGAATGAGGAACTCCACCACTGCCTCGGCAAGCTCCCTTTTGCAGGCTACACACCCAAGCCTGCCAGCCTTGCACTCCTTGACTATTTCAGCCAGCCGTTCATCTGGCATGTACAACTTGTGGAGATTGAAGGCAACGCAGCGATTCTCTGGATCACCAGGGTCTGAGCGCCTGGGGCGTTCCACGTCAGTCACATATGAGGCGATCTTCTTCCTGACCGCATCTGGTGAATCAGACAGAAATATGGAGTTGCCATAGCTCTTGCTCATCTTTCTGCCGTCTATGCCAGGCATCTTGGGAACCTCGGTAAGCATCGCCTCCGGTATTGGGAAAACAGGGTTGTAGAGGTAGTTGAAGCGCCTGGTTATTTCCCTGGTAAGCTCCACGTGGGGCAGCTGGTCGACCCCTACGGGCACCTTGTTTGCCTTGTACATTATGATGTCTGCTGCCTGCAGCACCGGATAGCCGAGAAAGCCATAGGTGGCAAGGTCGCGTTCCTTCAGCTGCTGCTGCTGTTCCTTGTACGTGGGATTACGCTCCAGCCATGAAACAGGGGTTATCATTGAAAGGAGCAGGTGAAGTTCAGCATGCTCCTTGATGTCAGACTGGACAAAGAGAACCGCCTTTTCAGGGTCAATGCCCACTGCCAGCCAGTCGATTACCATCTCCTCTATGTTTTCTGGGATCTCGTAAGGCCGTTCATAGTTGGTGGTGAGTGCATGCCAGTCTGCAACGAAAAAGAAACATTCATACTCATCCTGTAGCCGTTTCCAATTGTCCAGAACGCCGTGGAGATGGCCAAGATGCAGTTTTCCAGATGGACGCATACCGCTTAGAACACGCTTTTTTGTTTGTGCCGCCATGTAGAACCCGCCTAAATTCCCAGAAGAAATCTGTTAATCGAAAAGATCAGCGGGACTATAATCCGGCCTGTTACCCCTGTAAAGACGAGCAGGAGGATAATGAAAAAGCCATATCTTTCGAATTGGTGGTACCAGCCAAGCATGGAAGGGGGAAGCAGTGCTGCAACAACCTTGGATCCGTCCAGGGGCGGTATGGGCAGCAGGTTGAAGACCGCCAGGCCCACGTTGATCTGAACGCTCACATAGGCCATGGCCGTCAACGGCAGGGCAAAGAAGTGGCCTGCCGGCCCCATGGTATGGGCGGCTCCAAGAAACGTCCTGAGCAGAAACGCGCTAAGCGCAGCCACTATCAAATTTGCCCCAGGCCCTGCCAGAGACACCCACATCATTCCCTGCCTCGGGTTCTTGAAATTGTATGGGTTGACTGGAACAGGCTTTGCCCACCCAATGGCCTGGGTTACGAAGAATACAAAAGTGCCCACTGGATCCAGGTGTTTTACCGGGTTCAAGGTGAGCCTGCCCGCCATTTTGGCAGTGGAATCACCCATACGGTAGGCAGCCCATCCATGGGCCATTTCATGAATGGTCACCGCAAAAAGTATTGGCGGCGTCAAGATCAATATCTTTTGAATAATAGATGCAAAATCCATAATTTCTCCAGGGAATAAATGCAGCTTCCGAAGGGTCTGTAAAGGTGCCTTGCCTGAAGTGTCACATTCTTTTCATACATTTGGCTGCCTCTAAAAATCAGGGTTTTTGTTCAAGGGCATGGTGCGCGAAAAAAATAACCGCAGACATGTTGTTGATATTTCGAGGATTATTTTTTGAGTACAACGCAGCCATTGGGCAAAAAGACAATTTTTAGAGGTAGCCATTTGCTATTTTTGTACCTGTACAGGTTAAGAATAAAATGGTGCCAGGTCAACCAGGCCGGTATCTGTGAAGAAAATATGCCTGCTGCAGCAAGATACGCCTGCAGCAGGCATCCTCTTTGAATGGGCAGGGAGTTGAATTTAAAGTGTGTAGCCGATCTCGCTGTGCTGGGTGATATCGAGCCCCTGCACTTCGTCCTCGACGTCGACGCGGAGTCCTATCGCTATGTCGATTACCTTCAATATTAAAAATGTCACCACCATGGAATAGACAACGGTTATGCCGGCATCCATGGCCTGAATGGCAACGAGCTTGGGATTGCCGAAAAAGAGCCCGTCGGCGCCGCCGGGGTTTATGGCAGTAGAGGCGAACAGGCCGGTTGCAACTGCACCCCAGAAGCCTCCTATGCCGTGGACACCCACAACATCGAGGGAATCATCATAACCAAGCCTGGTCTTTGCCACTACTGCAAGATAGCATAGAGCGCCAGCCACCAGCCCGATGATGATTGCGGAAACAGGCCCTACGAAGCCTGAGCCCGGGGTAATGGCCACCAGGCCTGCCACGGCCCCGGAAGCAGCCCCGAGGGTAGTGGGTTTGCCTTGCACCATCCACTCAGTGAGGATCCAGGAAAGGGCTGCCGCCCCTGCTGCAACCTGCGTTACGAAAAAGGCATTGGCTGCGATACCGTCTGCTGCAAGGGCACTGCCTGCATTGAACCCAAACCACCCGAACCAGAGCAGGCCTGCACCCAGTATGGTCATGGAGAGGTTGTGGGGATGGATCGCCTCCTTGCCCCAACCCTTGCGTTTCCCAACCATCAGGGCCGCCACAAGTGCTGCAGCACCGGAATTTATGTGAATCACTGTTCCACCCGCAAAGTCGAGGCCGCCGTGGGAACTTATCCAGCCTCCTCCCCACACCCAGTGGCAGACGGGAAAATAGACAAATGTGCTCCACAAAACCGCAAAGACAAGAAAGGCCGTGAACTTGAACCGTTCTGCAAATGCGCCTGTGATCAAGGCAGGGGTTATGACTGCAAACATGAGTTGGAAGCTGCAAAATAGCAGGTGGGGGATGGTGTCGCTGTACGGGCCAGGAGTGAGCCCGACTCCAGCCAGGCCAGCATATTTCAGGCTGCCTATAAAGCCTGAAACATCAGGGCCGAAGGCCAATGAGTAACCGTAAAAGACCCATACGATGGAGATCAGGCCCAAACATATAAAACTTTGCATAATGGTCCCGAGCACATTCTTGGAACGCACCATTCCGCCATAAAAAAGAGCAAGGCCCGGGGTCATGAGCATGACCATTGCCGAGGCCGCAAGCATAAATGCTGTGTCACCACTGTTCATAAGTTTTCCCTCGCTTCCCGTTGGTATTGTTTTTCAAACTTTTTCTGGGCACGAAAAAAGCAATAGATATGCCATCTCCTGCATGCAAAAAACCATCTGTTTTTACAAGAGAATGTGAAAGCCCCCTTTTTGGGATATGTATTCTTGTTACAAAATTGAAGTTTTTTATTTTGATTGATTACAAAAATGTCATTTTTGCAATGATGATCCAGGCCTGGGATGGGCCTGGCATGGTTTTGTGCCCTGTGCTGCGGTCTTTCTCTTTCAAACGGATAAACGTGCAGGCCACATTTTCGAAAAAAATAGTTTCGGGCAGTGACGTATGGCTCTTATAGATCGAGTGCCGGTAAAGGGCAGGGAAATCTTTCCGGCTTTATCTGGACGTTTCAGCTTGA
>JALVPX010000142.1:0-15739 GCA_027031565.1 Deltaproteobacteria bacterium
TTGGGGCTCGAATTGGATGTGCTGCCGGCCAATCTGTTTCATCTTTATGAAAGACTCTTTGAAATGAATGGCTGCATCCAGGACATATCTCCCTTGATCAGACAAACAAGGGCCGTCAAGTCTGATTTTGAGATATCAAGAATTAAGGAGGCGTGCAGGCAAGTGGATTCAGTAGTCCAAAAAGTGCCCACACTGTTTGTCTCCGGAATGAAGGAAATCGACTTGGCGGCAGCCATAGAGGCAGAACTTCGCAAACTTGGCCATCCCGGCTACCTGCGGGTAAGGGGTTTCAATCAAGAGCTGACCATGGGCCAGATCCTGTCTGGTCCTGACGGTGCAGTGCCTTCTTGGACGAACACACCGGCAGGCGGAACTGGGGTGTGCCCTGCGTACGGCATGAATTCTTGTTTTCGGAACCTGCAGCCCGGGGAGCCTCTTTCCATAGATATCGGCGGCTCTTCAAACGGCTATCTTTGTGATCAGACCAGGCTTTTTGCCATCGGAGAGATAAGGGAAGAAATAAGGGAATATTTCGGAAAAATTTGTTCAGTTCATGATTTCATACGCGACCTTTTGAAGGCTGGTGTACGGTGCGGGGATATCTATGAAAGGGCTGTCCACCTGGCGGAATCCCTGGGCCTGGGCCGCTACTTCATGGGGTTCGGAGGGGATAAGGTGAGATTCATAGGTCATGGTCTCGGGATCGAAATCGACGAGTATCCTTTCATCTCCAAAGGCAGCGAAATGATTTTGGAACAAGGAATGGTCGTGGCCATTGAGCCTAAGCTGCTTATTCCTGACAGGGGTCTTATAGGAATTGAAGACACTTATTTGATTACAGGCAGCGGATGCGAGAGGCTTACTTTAAGCCCGAGGGATATACATATACTTTAAAGACTCTTTAGAATGAGGGCGTGCTCCAGCCGCCAATGCCCAGAAGTTCCAGATGGACGGTAAATTTCGTGTCGTCCTGATCCCGTTTGAGCCCGGCCTCAATGGCCCAGCAGCTCGACTGATACCTTATGCCGTATCTGGATTCGAGTTCGCTTTCCTCGGCAAAGGATTTTCTCAATGAATAATTTGCATACCATTGGCGGTTGATTGTGGCCCACACGGAAAGGTTCAATTCGTTTATGTGGGTTGTACGGTTATAACGATAATCCATGTCCAATCTGCTGCCGTTTTTGAGGGCTGCATGTCCAATGAGATTGTAGGTGGTAAAACCTAGGCCATGGAAATTGTAGGTAGTGTCATACCTTAGAAAGAGATTGGGGCGAGGCCTTAATTCAAGCTCTGCATACATATCAGACAATTTTTGTTTGTCCCGGTTGAAATTGTAGTCTTGTTCTATCTTTAACCTTATTACGTCGAGATACCGGAGGGTGCCTGCAGAATGATATTTTCTTGTCAAAAAGGTGAGAACAGACCATTTTACACTGTTTAAATCCTCGAGACGGTCATATTCATCAAAATCTGGTATGCCTGATTGATCCTTGTCCGGCCTCAACTGGTACGTGACTCGAGGCCTTATGGTATGCCTGTATTCCCTGCCATACCTCCTGGCAAAGGTTGATGACCAGTCTGCCTCAAAACTGGCCAAAAGCCTGTTTTTGGTATCGTCCAGCGGTTCCGGGCTCGAACCGTCTGATATTTGATACAAGGATTCATCAATGCCTGCACTTATGAGCAAGTCCCCATAACGGGAGCGGTCAAAGGGCAGGGCCAGCCGGGGGGTAAAGCGCACCCTGTTGTACCGGGAGCCTGAATCACGCCAATAATGGACATAATCGGCCTGATAATCGAAATAAAAGGGCGTTTCCCACAGGCGCGACCTGAATGCATGGAGCAGGATCCGCGGCAGAGTTTGGACAGTTTCATCCTGTACTCCCGGTATCTGGTTGTCGTTATATCTCATCTCTCCAGCAATAAAATCGTCCTTGCCTTCCCGGGTGGCCTGAAATGTTGAAGGCCTGATGACGTCTGTGCTGTCCACTAGGGAGCGGCCAAATTTCCTCTTGAAGATCTTGTTTGTCCTGGAATAGCCCATGGGGCCGTCATCAAACTCATGCAGGTAATCCTTGTCGCTTATGATATCCATGTCGATCTTGGCCTCGAAACCAAGGGGCAGCTTTTGGTCTGCCTTTCCCCGCAGCCACCACCTCCTGTCATTGTCCCTCACAATAGAGTCCTTGTTGTAGTCATTGTCAGTGAGGGTGTCTATCATCACGTTGTAACGGAAAACGCCCTTGTTGAATTCAGATAATACGTACCTGAATTCAACCCCTTCCATCCATCCACGGTTGCTTATGGGATGTTGGTAAAAGGTGGCATCCATGCTGTCGTTTATGGCCCAGAAAAAGGGAACATTCACTCCGAACCCATTCCTGTCTGATGATGAAAAATATGGCAGCAGGAATCCTGTTTTCCTGTAACGATTGACCGGAACCAGGAACCAGGGGCTGTAAAGTATAGGTATTCCGCGGATATTGAAGGTGGCATGCTTTGCCACGGCGTTTCCCTGAAGTGTAAGCTTCAGCTCTTTGCACTTGAAGTTCCAGGCCTGTTTCGGCAGCGGACACGTGCTCAGAGAGGCCTCGACAGCCTTGTACTCTTCTGGCCCGGTCTTCCACATCTGCTTGGCAAAGAGGTGAATGTTGTTGCGCCTCAAAAAGAGATGCCCATTCTTGATGGTGCCTGTGAATGTGGTGAGATCGAGTTCACCCTCGTCTCCGCTCAAGACGTCCTCGGCAAGGTGTATCACCACCCCTCCGGATGCAAGGACCTTCTGCCTTCCGCGGTGGTAAACGGCCTGATCCGCCTCGAGTCTGAGGCTGCCTCTCCAGACTTGCACACCACCTTGTGCCACTATTACGTCTGTCTTGTGGAGAAAAGTTAGTTTGTCTGCCCTGATATGCCACGGTTCAGGAAGCTGACCCTGCCCCTTTGTTTCAGAGGCAGAGAGCTGATGCGCCCACACAGGCAAAACCAGGATGCTCATTATCAAAAAAGCAATGCGGACAGCCATAAGGGGCTTAGTAGCACATGCCATTATCGCTTTCAATCGATCATGGAAAAAATATCGAAGTGCCTAAATGTTTTTTCTAACAGGAATGGATCCCTTTCGGTGTTCCTTCCAGGCCAGGCACCTTTTGACTACCTGGTTGCGCCAGCCCATGGTACAGAGGATCTTGGTCAGGGCGGGCAGGGTGAGGGGATTGGTGACTATCTCTACCTTGTCATCCTTGACGGCCTCTACCACAGCCTCGGGATGGAATTCTGCTTCGATCATGGAATAAGTGGAATGAAACTGGATTCTTTGATGGGCATCAGATGTGCCGATTACAGGAAGCCCGTGCTGCCTGGCAACCCTTTTTGCCTTATCATTGAAGTCCACATTTTTTGTATAGAAATGGGAAAATTCCACGGCGTCAAAGAGTTTGATATTCTTTTTAAACAGCCTTCTCAAGGATACAGTGCTCGGGAAGAAGGGATGAGGTGCCACTATGAGGCTGTTGGGACCCTTTACCTTGGTCAGATTTCTTACCCTGCTGCGGTCTATTTTGGTGAAATCCGCATTGTAAATTAGTACATGCCTTCCCTGGATCGTGGCCTCTGTACCGGGGATCAAAATGATGCCTCTTTCAAGGGCATAGTCCCTCAAATAGGTATTCCACGTTACTGCATTATGATTCGTTATGGAGAGGACCTGATATCCAAGGTCTGCTGCCATGTCTATGAGCTGAGTAGCGCTGTATCTGATAAGATCTTCCGGGTCTTCAGATGTGTGAATATGAAGATCAGCCTTTAACTTGTTCATGGTTTTTTCTCAATAGGGCCTCCGCCTGATCTTAAGTCTATACAATATGGGAGACAACCATATTTCCAGCAAAGAAAAGGTTGCTACCAATACAAAAACATCAAACCAGGCAAGACCCAGCCTTTTTTTCATGATTATTAGGGGCATGGCCGATTCAACGACCTGGTCGAGACCTGTTGCCTTTGCACCGCTGGGCCTGTTCATACGCCTTTTAAGAAAACTTGCAAGGAGGTCTCCGCCCATCGACCATAAAGCAAGTAACGTTCCGTTCAAGGCTTCCACCCCAAGCAAAGGGGCCAAAATGGTGGTTCCGGCAATGGAAGCCGCCAGGCCCCGCCACGTCTTGTGCGGCCCAAGCAGCGGCCTTCCATCAATCCAATATTTCCCCATGTCAACGGGCGTGGCAAATTTCTTTCCCAAGAGATGGCGGGCTGCAATAGGCATGAAATTGGCGCATCCCAGCAAAACCAGGAGCGAAATATCCTTTTTGGCAACGGTCCAAAGTTCGCTCAGTTCCATATTACTCGAAGAGAGGGTTACACTTTGCTGCATCCAAGTTACAATTTACTTTAACTTTCAAAGAATTTATAGTGATCAGTAATGGCTGGCGATTCAAATTAGAATGCATAGATCCTCGCAAAGAGTAAGATATAAGTTTGAAAGTTACAATCATATGTATAGTAACCCTGTGCGGCAGAATAGGCCCTGGAATCCTTGGAACAAGGCTTGACCGTTTGAGACTTGAAAAGGCCAGGGCCGCGTCGGATGCCTCCATACTTGGTGCCGGGACGCTCAGGGAAGGCGAGCCGGAAATGAGGATCGAGGGCAGGGTCCTGCCGCATAACAGGCTTCGGGCCATTGTTACCAAGAGCGGGAAGATTCCTCTTGACAAAAAAATGTTCAAGCATGGACCTAGGCCCATAATATATACCAGCAGGGAAGGCCTTGAACGGCTTTCACACAAGGCAGCTAATCTATTTGATATTGTTCCTGTTTCGCTTCATCCATCTGGTGGCATCGACCTTGGAAATGTCCTCGAAGATCTTGAAAAAAGGGGGGCAGAAAGCGTCTTGATAGAAGGAGGCGGCAAGCTTAACCACTCTGCCTTGAGGCAGGGGGTTGTCGATGAGCTTTTGATAACCATTGCCCCCAGGATACATGGCGAGATTGGTGTGCCGAGCCTCGTGGACGGCACCGAACCTGCAGGTGCCCCCTTTGTGGAGTTGAGGCTTGTTGAGTGCGAACCCCAGGACAGCAGTGAGCTCTTCTTGCGTTACAGGGTGATAAATCATCAGGAGAATCTGGCATGGAAAAACAGGATGTAGCAATACTCTATTCCGGGGGGAAGGATTCATTGGCCCTTTATGCTGTAGCCTCCTTTGGTGTCCATCCGGAGATAACCAAGGCGCGGAAGGTTCATCTGCTTCACATGCTGAACGGCATGGGGCGATTTCCTGAATGGCCGCGGAAACGCTACGAGATCGCCTCGAAGATCTTGCGGCGCCAGGTTCCGCTTGATGATGATCCCCTGCAAAGCACTTACATTGAACTCGACACGGGGCGCCTCTTTCAAGGCCTTTGGCTTGACTGGTATGAAGATCTGATGCCCAAATATGGGGGTAAGAACCTGGTGTGCGTGGCATGCAAGCTCGCTATGCATGCAAAGGCGATACTCTATTGCATGGAACACTACGTGCCTTTACTTCTTGTCGGCTATACGCGCAAACAAGGACATTATCCAGAGCAGACTCCAACCTTTATGGATAAATTAGTAGAGCTTTCTCAACATTTCGGCATAAAGACCATGTTCCCGCTCTATGACGAGTTTGGAGATGAAGATAGTGCGCGCCACTTCTTGGAGGAGTTTGGGCTGCCATCCACAGGAGGCGGTGAGAGAAAATGCCTTTTCTGCCAGACAAAAACCAGCGCCACTGAGAAGGAAATCGGTTCCTATCTGGATGATATGATTCCGGTGGTTCGGCGTTATATGGCCATGAAGATTGGAAGGAACATCAAAGGTGCTGCCGAATGTTTTCCCCCAGGGGTGCCCCTTAAATGAAGAGTGCCTGCATAATTCCCACCAAGAACCGGAAGGCATGCGTGTCCCAGGCAATTGAAAGCGTGCTTTCCCAGAAGCTCAAGGTGGATGAAATAGTTGTAGTGGATGACGGCTCCACAGACGGCACCCCCGCGTTTCTTCGAAAAAGATATCCTTTCGTGAAGATCGTGTGGGCTAAGGGTGCCGGCCCTGGCAAGGCCAGGAACCTGGGAGCCGGGGCTGCCTCGGCTGAAATCCTCTTTTTTCTCGATTCTGATGATAAATGGCATCAAGAACACACATTGAGGTTGTCGTCAGCCTTTGCCAGAGGCTTTCATGTGGCCTATGGAAGAACTGAGACAAGGGACGTAATTACAGGAAGCACGTTTTTTATTCCTGAACCTGGCTACGAGATCGAAGGAAAGTGTTTGAACGAGCTTTTAAGGTGGTGCCATCTGGTTCCATCTTCGCTTGCAGTCACTAGGCTCGCATTTGAACAGGTCGGGGGGTTTCCTGGCTGTCTGGTGGGCGAAGATTGGCTCTTTTTCTTGAGGCTTGCCATGCATTACGAATTTTATTTTTGCAGCAGCGTCACCACCTTCAGGAGGCTGCATGAAGAGAGCTTGAGTTGCAGCCGGGCATGGAAGGGCAGTGAGCTGCTTGATCTGGTGCGCAAGGTGGAAGAATTGGCATTGTCAAGCCACATGGTTGACGAGACTACAGTGAGCATTGTTACCAGCATGAGGAAACTGGTCAAAGAAAATTGCGCCTGCTGGCGTACTATTCAAGATTGGTACGTGGCTGCAAGGCAGAGGGGTTTGGTTTGAAAAGACACCTAATAACACTGGAACAGCATGAGATGGCCTTGAAAAAGGGTATCGATGTCCCCAATCAGGAGCCGCTGTTTCCGATAGGCCTGGACCAGGTCGGTATAACCAACAAACAGGTTTGGATTCATGTTCCATCAGGTCATTTGACCTTTGATTGCTCAATTGTGGTGGACCTGCCGGCATGCCGGAGAGGCATACACATGTCGCGCATGGAAGAAGCCATAAGTGCACTGCATCACAGGGAGTTCGGTGATGTTTCGGAATATGGCGTGGAGTTGGCACGCCGGGTGCTGGACAAACAGGATGGGACTCGCGTGCAGATCGAGATTTCAGGGGCCGTACCCGTTGAGACTGTGACCAGGGTGAGCAAGCGTGTTTCAATCGACAAGATCGACATGGCAGCAAGGGTGGTTCTCGACAAGGGGCAGCACGATCCAAAGGTGATGCGTAGAGCGGCCATTTACCATATCACGGCTTGCCCCTGCACCCAGGTTTATGCAGATAACTTGTTTGACGACGGCAGCGGAATGCTGCCGACTGTTACGCATTCCCAGAGGTCAAGAACGAGCCTTGGGATAGAGGCATATGAAAATGTCAGCTTTGAGCAAATTGTGGCCTGCCTCAAGAGAGGGCTGCACGCCACCCAGGATCTGCTCAAAAGGCCGGATGAGGCTGAAATGGTGCTGCAGGCGCATCAAAGCCCTCAGTTTGCCGAGGATGCTGTAAGGGCAGTGGCCAGGGAAGCCGGGATCTCTTTTGGAAAGGCAATGCCTCTAGACACCCATATTGAAATTGAGTCATTGAGCTACGAATCCATACATATTCATGATGTTAAATGTTGTCTCAGGACCACCCTGGGAGATATCTTGGATATAATAAATAGATATAATAAATAGCAGGAAACAGCATGTTGAGATTTGAATTTCACAATCCCACCAGGATCATCTTTGGAAAGGGCAGGTTGGCGGAGGCCGGGGCCTGGATCGAGGGCCTTTCAAGGAAAGTGCTGCTGGTGATCGGCCGTGGAAGCATAAAAAGGCATGGCATCTTTGACATTGTAATGGATTCCATAAAGGCGCACGAAATAAGAGTGGAAGTCCTTGAAGGCGTACAATCAAATCCCATCTTATCCAAGGTGGAGGAGGGGATTGAGATCGTGCGCAGGGAGGGATTGGACCTGGTGGCCGCCCTTGGCGGGGGAAGCGTCATGGATACTGCCAAGGCCATTGCTGCCGGAGCTCTTTTGGAAGGCGGCAGTGTGTGGGATTTTTTTTCAGGAAAACAGCAAATTACGCAGGCCCTTCCAGTTGTGGCCATTCCAACACTTGCTGCGTCAGGTTCTGAAATGAACGGATACATGGTGATAACCAACGAAAAGACAGGCCATAAACTCGCGGCAGGTTCACCACACCTCTATCCAGCAATCTCAATTTTGGATCCTGAAACCACTTTTTCGGTACCAGGGGATTATACTGCATATGGCGGTGTGGATGCCATATGCCACCTGTTGGAGCCATATTTCAATGGACCATATCCCTATACGCCAGTGCAGGACCGGCTTGCTGAGGGCTTGATAAAAACGATAATGGAGACCACCCAAGGCGCTATAGAATCCCCTCGGGATTACGACAGCAGGGCCTCAATGATGTGGGCGGCAACGCTGGCACTGTGCGGTCTCACCAAGGCAGGCGTTGGCGACCATTTTTTCCCGGTGCATGTGATTGAACACGCAGTAAGTGCGCTCTTCGGGGTTCCGCATGGCGCCGGACTGGCAGCCCTTCTACCAGGCTGGATGAAGTGGCGGGCCGGTAAGGAAGCAGGGAAGATCGCACAGTTTGGAGCCAGGGTTTTCGAACTGGGCAAAACGGTTAATGCACCTTCAGCCATAAATGCCTTTACCGGCTGGCTGAGGCGGATTGGCTGCCCTGCAAGCCTGTCTGAGTTGGGGATAAGCAAGAAAGATCACCAAAGGATTGCGGATAATGCGTCCCGTCAGGTCACGGTGTGGAACATGGATCCTCCCTATTCACGGGAAAATATCCTTAAGATATTGTCTCTCTCCCAATGAAATCTCGTAGCTGCAGAAGCACGTTCCTGTCTTAAGGCTACCTCTAAAAATTAGGATTTTTATTCAAGGGCAAGACGCGCGAAAAAAATAACCGCAGACATCTTATTGATATTTCGAGGATTATTTTTTGAGTACAACGCAGCCATTGGGCAAAAAGACAATTTTTAGAGGTAGCCTTAATATTCTCGGTCAATCATCGAGTGGCAGGCTTCAATCATTGTCCAGGCCTGTAGGCCAGGCACTCGTTATTCCCGCGTAACTGCCGTATCGGCCCAGGATCAGGCCCCTCTTTTTCCGTCTTTTTCAAAAAAAATTTAGCTAATTTTGTTTCGTTTCCGATGAGAAAGACTGAACACAAAAATGAACTTTTCCTGGGAGGAACAAATGAGTACCAAATGGATGAAGCTTGTCTTGGCAGCAGCCTTGTTTCCCTTGATGTTCGGCTGCGGACAAATAGTTCAGGAATCGGTGGCACCAATAGATTCTGGGAAAACATCAATGGCCGGCTATGCCAAACCGGGCATAGTGGTGCTGCCCTTGGCCGATTACAGTACAGGCAAGAGGCCCGATTATTCCTTGAGGCGCCAGCTGAAGATATATGAGGCCCTAAACTACCATCTTGCTGGTTACGGCTTTTATGTTCCCATGGAAGAAGATGTGGTGCAGGCGCTTGTAAACATGGGAATCATAAAGGTTGTGAAGGCTCCGTCTTCGGTTCACAAGCGTTCTTATCAGGCCTTCAAGGCCGAGATTGGGACCGGTTGGTCTGATGACATGCAGCAGGCTATAGACAAGGTGATAGAGGCCAATCAATCCCTTGATGATGGTTCTGAGAAACTAGAGGTAACAAAGATAGGCCTTGAGCCCTATCATATAAAGGAGATAGGCAGGCGTTTCGGGGCAGACTATGTCCTGCGGGGCAGGATTGTTGAATATGAAGTGCGCCAGGACAAGACCTTGAATCCCTTCAGGCAGGGTATGCTGCCATTTTTCTTCAATACCACTTCTCAAACCCTTTTTGGATTCCCCCAGTCTGAAAAATATGATTTGTGGCACGACATGGCAGTAGGTGGTGCGCTGGGTGCAATGCTGGGTTCTTCAGCCAATCACCCCTTCAACGAACCTGAAAGAAAGACAAGGATATCAGGCCATCCACGTTTCGGTTCGGTCACCACCTCGACCAGCGGAGGATATGACAAGGCCGAAGCCTACAATGCACTCTTCTGGGGCGGGGCCGTGGCCGGAAGCGCCTATCTCGCCTCAAAGGGCGGACAGGTCAATCAGGCGGTGGTTCAAATAAGTCTTGCCCTGCAGGATGCCCATACAGGAGCCATTGTTTGGGCCAACAGGGTGGAGAAGGTGGTCCAGCCCGAATCCGTATGGGCTGATCCCTCAGTAAGAAAACACATGGATACTGCTGTTGAGTCCGCGGTGAAATCATTGACCGACGACATGTACAAGAGGTTGGCCTCCATTGAGCGCGAAAAGGCTTGCCTGGCAGCAGCAGGCGCTGGCGTCTCCGGCCCTACTGCTTCTCAGCCTCCGGCAATCATCGAGGACATGGAACCAGCAAGTGAAGGCGCCGGGATGGAAAAGCCTGAACAGTGGGGTTCATAAAATTTTTACAAGAAGACAGGTGAATAACATTGCGTAAGGAGCCCTTAGGGATGATGAGGAACTTTCATATCAAAATATTGATCTTGGCCTTTATGGCGATCCTTTGGCCCATTGCAGGCCATGCCATAAATTTGGGGGACCCTGTTTCAGTCTTTGTGGATGGTGCCGGCGTCCCCAAAGATCAACAAAATCCTACTGTAATCGAGCTGCCAGACAAAAACTTGTGGTTTGTTGTCTGGGAGGAGTGGCCAAATGGGAATACCGGTGTTGGTACTGGTGCAGACATATGGGGACGCTTTATAACCAGCCAAGGAGATGGTGCTAACGCCTTGTGCAGCGCTCCCATATTGATCTATGGTGAACCAGGCAATCAGACCAATCCCCAGGTGGCCTATTCCCAGTCCCAAAACGTGTTGTTAATTGTGTGGCAGGACTCTGATCCAGGCACTTCACCGTCCCATTACGACGGCTTCTTGAAAGGCCGTGCCTTTGCCGTGCCATCCGATCCGTGTTCAAGTTCGCCTTCATCGCTCTCTACGCCGGTTATCAAATTTCCAGCCTCTGACTATTACAGGAGCGGCGGAGCCTGGCATTTTGATTCTCCGCCGTCAGATTTTGAAATCCTTGGCCGTTCAGCACCATCTTTGGCCTATGATCCTGCTTTGGACAAGTTTTGGGTGACATGGGTGGAGCTTCGCAGCTCAAGAAAGCACGTATATGGTCCCGCATTTGGAGGATGCGGGAGCTTCAACTGGACTGTGGGAGATACGAGTTTTGCGGGTTATGCAGCCCTCAATGCATCAGATCTGCTAAATGCCGGAACGGCAGATATGGACAGATTTTACAAGAGACCAGATGTTATCAGGACGACGCCATCGTCAGACGGCTCTGAGTATTATGAAAACGTCCGCTGGATCAGCAGTTCTTATGCATGTGATATAGAGGTCTTGACATACGAATATTTTGATAATGTAAATAATCCCGATATAGCGGTTGATCCATCTTCTGGAAACGTCCTTTTGACATGGGAAGGCATAAGGCGAACCCTGAAGGTCACCAACAACGAGAAAAAAGAATTCTGCAATCAGTGCGTGGATTATTCTTCGGTTGCTGAAGCTGCTGCGGACCCATCAGATACAACCGTCAAGATCCATGCCATATTTGAAAAGAATATAAGGTGGCACAATCTGCCTTCTTTGAGTGTCAGTGCAGATACTGGTTACAGCCCATCCACGATTGCCGACCCTGTGTCAGGCAGGTTCCTCGTGGCATGGGAAAGTCTTAAAAGCGGAAACAATCCAAAGATATATGGACAGCTCATTTACTCGGGCGGTGGATTGTATAACAACAACTTCATCATAGGCTTTCAGGATACCAATGAGGACGGTCAGAATGACCCTCTGGTAGCATCAAGCCGCCAGACCAATCCTGATGTTGGTTATGACTTCACAAACCAGCGTTTCTTCGTGGCATGGCAAGACGGCAGAAATGGCTCCGTGTCCCTGGAAAACCTTGATATTTACGGCCAGTACGTAGATGCAGAAGGCTCTCTTAGGGGAAGCAACTATCTGCTGAGCGTGTCATCGGATAACAAGCCTGCCGAAGGCAGCCAGTATGCACCAGCCATCGCCTTCAACGTGGCAAGCCACCGTTTTCTCGCGGTTTGGAAGGATGCAAGGAATTACGCAAATACCTTGTCAGATATTTACGGACAGCGCTTCACGATAGGGCAGCCCCAATTGACCATACTGAATGCCGACAACCAGCTGCCTCTATCCCCTGCACTGCTCGATTTCGGAAGCCTTGTGGTAGGCGAGCACACAACCAAGCAGTTCATAATCAAGAATACTGGTGATACCACCTTGGAGATTAAGTCCCTGTCTTCACTGGACGCACCCTTCACCTATATAGGGCTGCCATCCAAGCTGACAAACGGCGACGGCATGACCCTGGTGCCCTCGGGGCAGATACAGGTGAACGTGCAATTCGCACCCACAGGCCAGAATTCATATCATGAAGATCTTGCAGTAAACTCTGATTCAGGAAGCGTAATCATACGGCTTCAGGGTATAGGCATCAGCCAGGTACCGGCCACCTCGTCCATATCCGTGACGCCGTCCAATATCGAATTTGGATCTGTGGCAGTGGGAGAAGCAGCCTATGAAACCTTAGTCCTGCAGAACAACGGCAATACAGATATTCATCCCACAACCCCTGACGATCCGGTACAGCCGTTCAAGAGGCTAAGCACTATGCCGAGCGTTATTCATCCCGGTGAGTCAAAGAGTATAGTTCTCAAGTTTGCCCCTACTTCAGGCGGACAATATATTTCAAGGGCGGTTCTCCTTTTCCAGGAGACCAATCCAGTGATAATCGAGTTGTCCGGCAACGGTATCGAGTCATCGGGGCCGCCAAGCATAAGCTTGTCTTCGAGCCGCTTGAGTTTTCCAGATACTCCGACAGGCTCGACCAGTGCGAAACACCTGACCATCAGCAATACGGGCACGGGAACCGCGGTCTTGCTCTATTCCACGCTGATAGGAAGCGGCTTTGAAGTCGCCACCCAACTCAGGTCCAACCTGGAGATCAAGGCCGGGGAAACAGTTCACGCCATAATAGAATTTTCCCCTAAAGACGTTTCGGATCACACAGGGACCCTGCAGCTCTTCTTTGCGCACCAGATTAGCCCTATTGAGGTGACCCTTGACGGTAAGGGAATAAGCGAACAGGAGTACCAGAACAGCCAAGGGCAGGGCAGTAACGGCGGTGGCAACCAGGCTGGGGATACCGGTTCAGAACAGTGGGCTGACCCGCAGACGGTGAAACCTGAAGTGGTGGTGTGGCAGCAGGCCGACGGTAGCGTGCACTGGAGCTTTGATCCCAATGATCTTCAGAACTCGAAGGCAGATAGGTATGTGGTGCTTGTCACCCCGTGGGTGGATCCCTGGACAGGTTCTTTGATGATCTATTCAAAAAACGCCAGCGGCAGCTTTGTGCCAGGGCTTGTTCCAGAGGCCCCGGACTGGTCCATGCGATCATACACATATACCGTGTCTTCTGTGGAGGCCCTGGTGCCTGGCAATCTAAAAGGCCCTGGCCAATATTATCTGTTCTTCGGGGTCATATCCCCAAACAAGATCTATGCAGCTTATGACTGGATCACCTGGATCTGGTAGGAGGGAATATGAAAAATAACCTTGGAAAATTGAGCACAATATGGGCTTTAGCCTTGGCATGCACCATGTGGGCGTCATCCCTGTGGGGAGCTGCCATCATAGGCACCAATGCCGAATTTTTGATCACGAACACCGTTGATACGTACCAGATACCGCTGACAGCGAATGCCAGGGGCTGGCTTATTCTCCATAAGCCGGCATGGCTCAAGATTTCTCCTGAGCCAGTGGATGTGGAAACGGTGTTTGTCAATGGCGTATATTACGTAGTTTACGGCCAGCAGACCAACGGCGCAGTCACCAAGACCATGCCCATGCTGCCGGCCATATCACAGATGTATGTTAAGCTGGATGATTCCATAATCCAGCAGAACGGCACCAGTGACCAGGGAGAGGAACAGTCTCCGGTCCTGGTTACAGACAGCGACTCATTGATTCTGCAAAACCTGGACAGTGGAAACATCTGGAGCGCCTCTGTAAAGGCACTGTTCGACAATGGGCAGGACAAGACACTTGCAACCCGCATGGTCATAAACACCAATACAGCGGCCATGCTGCCCATCAATCTCTATGTGAATACTGGAGACGCAGGTAAATATTATGTTTTTTTTGAGCATCCCCAGCTCCTTCCCGGCCAGAAATATGCGTATACCCGGGAGGGAAAACTCACGCTCTTTTCAAACTACGGCTTCCCTGTCGGTAATGCCGAAGACCTATACTATGCAGATGGCGTTGATATAGTGTCTGCAAACCTGGGAGAGATTCCCATGGCAGGCCTGGAAGGCAGCCTTATAGCCAGGGTGAGCAAAAGCACGTCTGCCAGCATGACTACTGCATATGAGGTGTTTTACAATATCAATTCTTTGAGCGGTGACTGGGAAATTACAGATACCTATAAGGGAACGGAATCAAAGTATTCCGTACAGATCCATGAAGGTTTCGGCCTCTTCAATGGCAGCTGGGATGGACATCCCTTCAGCGCCGAATATACCCATGACGGCTATTACCGCATTGGTTTTGATGACGGCCATTACCAGTATTCTTATATTGTTAGGGGCCTTAACGACTCAATGATGGTGGGCGAATGGAGCTATTCAGGCGAACCTGACAAGGTATTTGTATTCACAGGCAGGAAGAAGACTGCTGCTTCACTTTTCCCTGTATCAGATCCTGTAGGCGGCAACTGGCACTTTACCTCAAATGAGACATCTTGCTGCTGTCCGCTGCCAGACCTGTTTTCAGGAAAGGGTTCGATCTCCCAAAACGGCAGCCAGCTTACTGTTAAACTTGATCAGGGGGATTTAACTGGTACCATTGATAATAATTCCTTGCTGCTTGCCGGATCCCTCCCATACAACTCTGGCAACCTCACGATAAGGGCTTCAGCTACCTTGATGACTGGAGGAAGTAAGATATATGGTACTGGCAGGTGGACCTATTCCACGGCAAATGGAGTATGTACCGGAACCACCCGTTTCGAGGCAACAAAGGAGTAAAAGAGCCATTCAACGGTGTTACAACGCTGTTTCAATACAGGGCGTCTTCCAAAAGAAGGCGCCCTTTTGCATTTGAGACCGGCTCTATTTCCATCCGCCTACGAGATGGAGGTGAATGTGGAAGATCTCCTGCCCTCCACCCTTTTCCACATTGAAGATCAGTTTATAGCCGCTTTTTGAAATTTTTTCATTTTTTGCTATGTCCCTGGCCGCGGCAACCATTTTGCCGATCAGCGGCAGATCATCTTCTGCCAGCACATTGATTGTTGGAATGTGCTTTACAGGCACTACCAGTACATGCACAGGTGCCTGGGGATTGATATCCCTGAACGCTACCAGGTCATCATCCTTGTAAAGGAAATCAGTTGGTATCTTGCCCTGGATGATCTTGCAAAAAATGCATTCGTTGGTCATGGCAGCCTCCCAGCAGAATCAATAATCTATAATGTTTTCATTCCATATTTCCTGGTTTCACAAAATACTCAACTTGGCAAATTCAAGATGCAGGGTCTTTTCACCAACTGCAGGAAAGCTGACCACTATTTTGCTGGACCCCATGGTCTTTACCACGGTTCCAGGGCCAAAAACCGGGTGCCTGACTCTGGTTCCTGTTTCAAAGACCTGTCTGCCATCATCTTTTAAAATACGAGGTGTTTGACCGTCTTCCTGAGCAGCACCCGGCCTTGCTCCTCTTCCGGTG
>JALVPX010000142.1:15749-36070 GCA_027031565.1 Deltaproteobacteria bacterium
ATAATGGAAGCGGTTTCCTGTAGCCTCACGTTCACCACCAACGTAACGCCATTTTTTGATCAGCTCACCGGGAATGTCATCCAGGAATCGCGATGGTTTTGCGGGCATTATTCCCGCTCCCGAAACATTTATGAATCCAGGACTGGTGAAAAAGAGGTTGTTTTTGGCCCTGGTAGCAGCCACATAAAACAGCCTTCGTTCTTCTTCAAGTTCATCACTGCTGTGTGCGGATTGGGGGGAGGGGAAGCGCCCTTCGGCAAGGGATATGACAAATACAGTATCCCACTCCAGGCCTTTTGCAGAATGGATCGTCGAAAGAACGAGCTTTCCGCCTTTTTTCTCTTCTTCTTGTTCTGGAGGATCAAGGGCGATGTCTGACAAAAAAGTGACGGCATCTTCATATCCTGAGGCAAGGGCCAGAAGCTGGTCCAATTCTTGCTGTCTCTTTGGATAATCGTCTGGGTATACCTTTTCCAAATAAGGCCTGTACCAAGCTCCCAGCACCTTCAGCAAATCCTCCAGGCCTAAGGGTGCGTTTTGGATTTTTACCAGGATTCTTCCCAATTCTCTTACTGTGGGTCCCCACTTTGCCCTGGTTTGATAATCCGCCAATGCAGACAGCGGCTCTTCTGCCTTGATCAAGGCCCCAAAGATCTTGTCTATGCCCTTTGGCCCCAGCCCATCAATGAGCAAAAGGGATCTGTTCAGGCTGAGCCTGTCCATTGGATTGATCATCACCTTTATCAGGGCCAGGAAGTCCTTTATGTGGGCCGATTCCACGAGTTTCAACCCACCTCGTTTTACAAATGGTATGCCCCTCTTGGCAAGTTCTGCTTCCAGGCGGAAGGAATGGAATGCAGCCCTGAACAGCACGGCCATCTCGTGCAGGTCAAGACCTTTGTCCTTGAGTTCAACTATGCGTGAGGCCACGAATCTGGCTTGATCTTCCTCATCCTTTGCAAGAAAAAGCAGAGGCGGCTTACCTCCTTTTCTGATGGCCACCAGCCGTTTTGTGAACTTTTCCTTCGCACTTGCAATTATGGCATTGGTACAGTCCAGATTAGGCTGGGTAGTTCGATAATTCCGTTCCAATTTTATGATACGGCAGCCTGGAAAGAGCCTGGGAAAGTCCATGATATTTTTAAAGTTTGCGCCCCTGAAGGAATAGATGGATTGTGCATCATCTCCCACGGCCATCACGTTGTCGTGGCCGCAGGCCATCAGCCTGGTTATCTCCGCCTGGAATCTGTTGGTATCTTGATATTCGTCTACCATTATATACTTGAACTGGTCACCAACCGATGCCCGCACATGGGAATTATCTTCCAGTATATTTTTCCATAGCAGGAGCAAATCATCGTAATCCACCAGGCCGTGCTGTTTCTTGTAGTTTTTGTATGCATCCATTACTGCCAGTATGCCGTCCCTGTGGATCAACAGGTGTGGATAGGCCCTTTCCAGAATCTGAGTGACATCCAGGTCCATATTGATTGCCTTACTGTAAATTGAAGCCAGGGTGCCCTTTTTGGGGAAACGGCTGCCTGAACCGGTAAGATCGAGCTGGCGTGAAAGCAGATGGAAAAGATCTTGAACGTCTCCCCGATCCATTATGGTGAAATTGTTTGGAAGGCCTGCAAGGTGCGCATAACGTCTGAGCATTCTGTGGGAAAAGCCGTGAAAAGTGCCTCCGGCAACGTTTCTGCATTCGTGTCCAACCAGCTCCGCAGCCCGTTCCAACATGGTTTGAGCCGCCTTTCTTGTGAAGGTGAGCAGCAATATCTGATCAGCAGGAATGCCGGCATGTATCAATTTTGCAACCCTGAATACCAGTGTCCTGGTCTTGCCACTGCCTGCCCCGGCAATTACGAGTACAGGACCTTCAACGGTTTCCACCGCTTCCAGCTGTTCGGGATTCAGGTGATGCGAGAAATCGATTTCTGCTGTCATTTAATTTGCCCCTGGATGCTCCTCGCCATTTATGGGGGCCTTTAGCGGAAGGATAAAATAGAAATTGTTGCCAAGGGGTGTTGGCTCACAGCCAACCACTCCACCATGCACCTCTATGATCTTTTTTACAAAGTGAAGGCCGTGGCCTGTTCCAGGCAGGTTGCGGTCCCTGTCTGCCCTGTAGCCTTCCTCGAAGACATGTTTTGCCTCTTCCGGGCTCAGATTCGGCCCGGTGGTGAAGACATTGAACTTGATACCATCCTGGCCCGGACCGAAATAGTCTTTCAAGATTTCTCTGCCGTACGTGAGAAATTTAACCTTGTTGCCGTTGCTGTCTGTGACTTCGCGGCAATATTTCTCTGCATTGGAAAAAAGGTTGGCATATACCTGGGAAATAAGGCCGACATCCACCGCAAGGGGAATATCCTCTTCTTCCGGTATTCCGCCAGATTCTTCATCAATGAGGCAGCCCTGCCTGAGCAGTCTTTCCCTGTAACGCTCAAGCTGCGGATCAATAATCTCCTGCTTGAACCTGCACAGCCGCCTCTTCAAGACAAGCTGCCCTTTCTCAAAGTGATCACGCCTGAGAAGGCTTTCTAGGAAAAGGCTGGTATTGCGGTAATGTTTTGCCACATCCTCATGCTGTGCCATGAGGTGAGAGTAAAGCTCATGCATTGAAGTGCTGATTCCTTGAATCGCATCCAAGTGGGAGCATTTTTCCTGGCTCGCCTTTTTCAGAATCAGTTCTATTTGTTTTGAGAGCTCACCCAAGTGCTCGATCTCCTTCTTCAGGTTTCTGAGAAAAAGATTGTAACGCATATTGGGCACAATCACATTGTGTTCTATGTCGCTCACCAGGTTTGTAATGAATTTGAGATGCTCTTCGTTTTGTATTGCAATCAGCTTGTAATGCAGGTTGTAGCCGATCCTGTTGGCATATTTTTCAAAAAAAAGCTTGTCCTGGTGGCCGAACAGCGAGGCGGGAAATACCTCGAACATGCCTATTATGTCTTCGGCCATGGATATTGGCTTCCTGCCTATTAAGCGCTTGTTGCCCCTGATCGGAGCAATAAAGGAATCATCTTTTTCATATGGCTCCTCCATTATTTCTATGCCTTCTGGAGGGCTCATGCCGCACATGCCGAGACCGTTCAGCGAATCACAGGCTATGCGGAGCTGCTCTGTATCTTCGTCGATCAGATAGAGGCATGAGTCAAAGCCCAGGAACTCCTTTGGCACAAAGACACAGATACGATAAAAGTTTTCCAAGGTCTCATACTCCTGGGCAAGGTCAAAAAAGGCGCGCAGGGTGCGGCCCTGCATTTTTGTGAAATTGTAACGCTCATAATCCTCTTTTTTCTGCCTTATTCTGGCAATGACCGAGGCTTGCTCAGGGGTGTTAGAGGGGCATATCGGGTTCATCCTGTATGTTACTATAATACTTTTTTATGGCGTTTACCAAATCGTTTATGGTGGATCTGGCCGGTTCAATGGCTACACGGAGGCCGAGGTCTCGGCATGTCTTGGATGTAATCGGCCCAATTGAAGCAATTTTTGCGCTTTCAAATATCTTTTCCCTCACGCCTTCGGGAACAACAGTGCAAAAGTTTTTTACTGTTGAAGAACTGGTGAATGTAACGATGTCAACGGGCCTTTCTTCAAGCTCCTCTATCTGTTCCCCTGTTATCATAGCAGGAACTGTCTTGTAGGCAGCCACCACATCAACATGTGCTCCAAGCCTTCGGAGCCCTTCGGGCAGAAGTTCCCTAGCCTTTTCTGCCCGGGGGATAAGGACCCTGTGTATCGCTGTTTCCATTTTTTGAAAGGCCTTCAGGAGCCCCTCCGCCCTGAAATCTTCGGGTATCAGATCTGGCTTCAAATGATATTTCATCAATGCTTCAGCCGTGGATGTACCGACTGCTGCTATGCCGCATCGGCCAAGGTGCCTTGCATCCAACCCGATCTCAAACATTCTGCTGCAGAAGCATTCAACTGCATTGGTACTGCTGAAAACAATCCATTCATAAGATGCTGAGCGCCTTATCGCAGTGTCCAAGGCCTCCATGTCATCAGGAGGCTTGATGTCAATGGTTGGCAGCTCTATGCATTCGGCTCCGAGTGCCTCCAGGCTGTTGACCAGGGCGCTGGCCTGGGACCTGGTTCTCGTGATTACTATGCGCCTTCCCAGCAAGGGCTGCTTTTCAAACCAGTTGATTTCCTCTTTCAGCCTGACCACCTCGCCTACAACTATTATGGCTGGCGGCCTTATGTCTGCTTCTTTCACCTTCTGGACGATATTTTTTAATGTGCCTGTGACCGATTTATGCCGTGGGGTCGTGCCCCACCTTATCACTGCCGCCGGTGTGTCTGGGCTGCGGCCAAATTTCTGCAGATTTTCGGTGATATTCGGTAGATTGGTTACGCCCATTAAAAAGACCAGGGTTCCCACGCCCTTGGCCAGATTCTTCCAGTCGATATCGGCCCGCTCATCATGTTCAAACTTGCGGTGCCCTGTAATCAAGGCAACAGAAGCAGTATAGGCGCGGTGGGTTAGCGGAATGCCGGCATATGCGGGAACAGCAATAGCAGAACTGATGCCTGGAACAATTTCAAAGGGTATGCCTGCTTTGAACAGGATTTGGGCCTCTTCTCCGCCTCTGCCGAAAATGAAAGGGTCGCCGCCCTTAAGCCGCGCAACAAGCTTGCCCTCCTTGGCCTTTTTCACGATGAGTTCGTTAATGGCGGCCTGATCAGCGGCATGTTGTCCTGAACGCTTGCCCACGTATATTTTTTCTGCGGATTCGGGCGCAAAGGCAAGAACCCGTGAACTTGCCAAACGGTCATATATGACCACTTCCGCCTTGCTCAGGATTTCTTTCCCCTTCAGTGTAAACAGGCCTGGATCCCCGGGCCCGGCGCCTATGAGATAGACCTTTCCAACATGGATATCGCTTTTGTCACTCTTTTGAGCCATATTATTCCTGGTTTGTCTTCAAATAGTTTTTTTGGGGAGAAATGGCATAAAGGCCTGGAAAGGAGTCTCAAGCCTGGCCATAGACTTCCATTAGGATTTCCCTGCCGCCTGCATCAAGGATCGACTGCCCAAGCCTTTTCCCCAGTTCTTCTGGCGCACTTGCGGAACCGCTCATCTGCTGCCTGATGATCCGTTCACCCGGTTCATCGGCCACAAGCCCCTCAAGGCTCAATGAACCATCGTCCTGCAGCCTGGCACGGGCACCAATGGGTACCTGGCAGCCGCCTTCCAGGGTTTCAAGAAACGCACGTTCTGCATTTACGCAAATGGCAGTTGGTTCATGGTGTATGGCAGCTAATATTTTCCTGACGAAGTGATCAGCACTCCTGAATTCTATGCCCAGCGCTCCCTGACCCACCGCCGGCACCATCATTTCCTCAGGGATTATTTCCGTGATCTTGTCTTGAAGGCCCAATCTTTTAAGGCCTGAGACAGCGAGAATTATGGCGTCAAATTCACCTTCTTCAAGTTTTCTTATCCTCGTGTCGAGATTGCCCCTGAGAGAGATGCATTCCATGCGTGGCCAGCCCTTTTTGATCTGCGCCATTCGCCTCAGGCTGCTTGTACCTATTTTTGAGCCTGCGGGCATATTGTCCAAGGAAGTAAACCTTTTTGATAAAAAGGCATCCCTGGGGTCTTCCCGTTCTGGGAATACGGAAACTTCCAGACCCTGGGGGATTTCTGTTGGAACGTCTTTGAGGCTGTGGACCGCAATATCCACATCTTTTCTCAACAATGCCTCTTCGATTTCCTTGACGAACAGGCCTTTGCCGCCAACCTTTGCAAGCGGCACATCGAGGATCTTGTCGCCCTTGGTGGTAATTTTCACAAGTTCAACTGCACAATCTGGATTTTTCTTTTCGATTTGTGTTTTTACCCAAGTGGACTGTGCAAGGGCAAGCTTGCTCTTCCTTGTTCCGATTTTTATCAATTTACTCACGGTTTCAGCTATCCTCCGCATGAACTGCAGCTGGTGCTGGTGCAGCCGGAACACGCTGAAGTCGCTTTTTTGCCCGTGCCTACGAACTTGGTTCCAGCCTTAAAGGCAAAAGCAGACATCTTTTTTTCCACCTCTGGGGAGCCGCATTTTTTACATATTACGCTTTTATTGGAACCAAGCACCAGTTCCTCAAATTCTTCGCCACATTTGGAACACACAAATTCATAGATCGGCATAGATTTTCTCCTGCAGAAGATGTTTTTCACAAAATGAACACTTAGAAAGTAGGAGTTTAGCACAATTTGGTCAAGGAGATAAGGCAGTAGTTGATTTTTATTCTCCAAATAGTTCCTTCTCCACTATGTCACAGAGCAAATGACCAATGAATATATGGACCTCCTGTATCCGTGGTGTGTCACTGCTGGCAGCCATTATTGAAATATCGGAGGCCTTGGAGACGGGTCCTTTTCGTCTGCCCGTAAGGGCAACGGTACAAGCCCCCTTTCTCAATGCGGCTTCAAGGCCGCGAACCACATTCTCTGAGGCGCCGCTGGTGCTTATTCCCACGGCAACATCCCCCTTGTCGCACAGGGCTTCTATCTGTTTCGAGAATATGTGCTCGTAGCCATAGTCGTTGGAAATGGAGGTCAATATGGACGAATCGGTTGTAAGGGCAATAGCTGGCAGGGGTTGGCGGTCGAGCCTGAAGCGGTTCACGAACTCCGCAGCAAGGTGCTGGGAGTCTGCGGCACTTCCGCCATTTCCAAAAAATATCACCTTGTTATTGTTGGAAAGGGCTTTCACCATCCAGGAAGCAGCGTGCAGGATTGCCGAACTGGAATCGTGCATTGTTTGCTTAAAGGATTCAAGGGCGCTGTTTAATGACGATTGAAGAAGTTCGTCTACGGAAAACTTCCATTCCGGTTTAAAATCCATCTTGACCTGCAATTTATTTACTTCCTGGAATATACAAGGGGGCGAAGGAGTCAAGGTCCGCTCCTGTGGCCACGAGAGAGCCAAGTTCTTCTGCCTCCGTCAGTGCCGTGGGGTGTTTCTTCACATCCCCCTTCTTTTCAATGCCGCGATATAGAAGCGCACCGGCAAAGCTGGCGCTTATGGCATCAAAGAAATATTTCATCACTCTCAAGACTCCGTCAAAGAGCATTTTACCCTTGGTGGCACCCAGGCTTAAGAAGATCCCCTTGCGTTCCTTGCCGCCATATGGTCCTGTTTTAAGGACATATTTTCCTATCCAGCATGCCTGCGAGCGTTCCACCAGTGCCTGGGTGTAGGAAGTGATGTTGTAAAAAAAGATAGGTGAGGCCACGACAACTGTGTCAGCTTCCCGTATCTTGTCATAAATGGGTGTCATATCGTCTTCCAGAACACACACACCCGTAGTGTCGCATTGCCCGCACTCGATACAAGGGGTGATCCGTTTGCTCATGAGAGTGATTTTTTCCACCGAAGCACCGCTCGTTTCTGCGCCTTTTAGAAAGGCATCCAGCAATATATCCGTATTGCCCCCAATCCGTGGTGAACCGTGAAAGGCCACTATTTTCATGCCATTCTCCATGTTTCAGATCTCTATCATAGAAGTTATACGGTTTGAGGCCTTTTGGGAATAGCCGAAAATGGAAGAGGGGGCCAAGCCCCCTCAGACAGAATATTTTGTTAATCGGTTTTGCTTATTTGATGCACGCAGCCCTGACCTGCTTCAGGTCAGTTTCGCCCTTCAAGACCTTTAATATGCCATCCTGTTTCAGGGTCAGCATGCCGGCCCTCATGGCATGTTCCCTTATATCGCCTACCGGGCTCTTGTGTTGGATCAGTTTTCTCATGTTGTCATCCGAGGTCAACAGTTCGTGTATGGCCATTCTACCTTTGTAGCCGGTCTCGTTGCATGCCAGGCACCCCTTTGGCTTGAAAAAGGTTCCCTTTTCAATGTCTTCCATTGTCAACGGTCTTGCAGGGTGTTCACCAAACTCCTTGATTAATTGCTCCTTTTCTTCGTCATCCGGCTCATATTGCTCCTTGCAGTTGGGGCACAGTCTCTTAACCAGGCGCTGTGCCAGTACCCCCAGCAATGCATCTGCAAAGTTAAAGGGATCCATGCCAATGCCAAGGAGCCTGGTGACCGTTTCAGGTGCTGAGTTTGTGTGCAAGGTGGAAAAGACAAGGTGGCCGGTGAGCGAGGCCTCTATGACCGTTTCCGCAGTTTCCTCATCCCTTGTTTCACCGACCATTATCACGTCCGGGTCGGCTCTCAAGAAGGCCCTCAATACCTTTGCAAAGGTGAGACCTATGCCGGGCCTGACCTGCACCTGCCGCAAGCCGTCCTGAACGATTTCCACTGGGTCTTCAGCAGTCCATATCTTCTTTTCCGGCCTGTTTATGTATCCCAGGGCAGCATGAAGAGAAGTGGTTTTACCAGATCCAGTAGGCCCGACCACCAGTATCAGCCCGTAGGGCATTTCCAGGAGCTGCTTGAAAGTGCTCAGGTTGTGATCCAGGAGGCCTATCTTGTCCAGTGGCATGGCCTCTGAGGAGGCAAGAATACGGAGCACCACGTCTTCATTGTTTTCCGTGGTAGGAAGGGTTGCCACACGCAGTTCAATAGTTTTGCCTGAACGCATCCTGAACTTGATTTTTCCGTCCTGGGGCAGCCTCTTTTCTGCTATATCCAGGTTGGCCATGATCTTTATTCTTGATACAAGAGCCTTTTTGTAATTGTAAGGTATGGTCTGGTAGCGGAGGCAGTCGCCATCTATGCGGTAGCGCACCTGTACACCCCGTTTGCCGGTGAGCGATTCCAGATGTATATCAGAGGCGTTTTTCCTGTAGGCATCATCGATTATTTTGTTTGCAATTTGAACGACTATATTGTCTGCGTCAGAGGCAAGGCCTTCCTCTTCCTCATCCATATCTTCATCGTCCACAAGTTCCAATTGATCAAAGACATCTTCATCACTGTCACCAAGCGAATACTTGCCATAGAAATAATCAATGAATTTCTCTATATCCTCTTTCAAGGCGACAGCGAACTCAAAGGAGTTGGCCTTGAGAACCCGGCGTATGTCGTCGATCTTTCTGAGGTCGTTCGGGTTGTCCAGTGCAACTATGATAGTGCCTGCGTGTTCCCTGATCGGGGCACACACCGTGTTTCTGAAAAAATGTTCCTTTATGCCCTGGATGCAGGAAGGGGTAGTTCCTGCTTCGAGTTCGTTGAATTCAACGAATGGGCATCGGTAGTATTCGCTGAGGGATCTGCCGAGATCCGGCTTTTTGATGCCGAAATGGTTGAGCAGGATAGATTCAATGGTCTTTTTGTCCCGCTTCGCCAGCTCCCGGGCCTCATCCAGCTGGTTTTCAGTCAGTTTTTCGGTCCTTATGAGATAATAAAACCTGCCGTAGCGCTGGGCTGACTGGGAAAGCTCCTCCAGGCGGGCAGAGGCGTTGCGGAAATTTGGGTCAATGGTTGCTATCTGCTCCAATGCATCTATGGCATCAGGTATGGCCCCTATCTGTTCCTGGGTCAAGGCAAGCTGATACAAGATGTCCAGGCGCTCCGAGTCTTCAAGTGAAGGATCATCAAGGGCTGCCTTGAAATGATCAGCTGCCTCAAAGGGTGTATCCAACGCCAGATAACATTCTGCGATTTTCGTATGCACTTTGCCTGGCTTCCATTTCTGTTCGGCAAGGTCTTTTAATTCCTCTAGCGCTTCTTTGTGAAATCCTGCTTCAATAAGACCAAGGCTGTTGTGGTACAGGCTTTCAGGATCTTTTGCCGAAGACGAGCCTGTTTGATGGACAGATTGCCCGCCATTTTTTTCAGCTCCTTGAATGGCAGCCAGCCTCTTTTCTATTTTGGTTCTCAGGTCTGGATCCAGCAGATCCTGTTCCAACACCGAGGTGTAGATGCCAGCAGCTTCCTCAATTAACCCCTGGCTGTAATAGAGTTCCGCCTCTTGGAGCCTGGTTTCCACTTCTTGCAAGTCAAGATTAATTGCTGCATTTACAGGGTTCATGGCGAACTCCTACGCTGCCGAGCGGCTCAAGCTTTCCAAGGTGATCAGTTCAGACTCTGAGTCTTTGGAAGGGGCGACAAGCTGCGGTTCGTCATCCACGAAGAGCACGGCCCCTCGATTATTCTTGAACAGGGCGATGCCCCACCTTTTTTCGCCAGAGGATGCTTTCTCACTGCCCTGGAACCCTTTTACAGGCAGTGTCAGCTTCTGCAGTGCCTTGTCATCCAGGCTGGCCAGTTCGCCCGATACCAGCTTTGATATCTTTGACCATGGCCATTTTTTGAGCTGGGCAAGTGCAAAGGAGCCATTTTTCAAGCTCTTCTTTATCATCTTCGAAGAGGCCTTGAAATGGCAGCATACTTCTTGCGGCAAAAAGGCTACCTTGACGCCATCGCAATGGGTAATGAAGAGCTGCTCTGGCCCTTCATTGACTGGGACGTGAGATTCATGCCCAGCGGCTTTGGCAGGCGCTGACTGCTGAGGATGAACAGCCGATTTTTCGACTTGCACAGGGACGAAATCCACCCCTACTGCTTGGCACAATTTTTTACGTTCAGATTCGAGGTCAGTTCGCAGCCCGTGCAGCAGTTTGTAGAGCTTTTCAAGGCCCTCTCTTCCTGCCAATAAGGCCTCGACAGGGGCTATCTTTTCGGTGGATTTGCGCAAGACCTCCAAGTGTTCCATGATATCTTCTGCCAAGGTGGTCCCGGCTCCCATGCCTTCACTTGCCGGTGTAAGGCCGAGCGATGCCTCATCCAGATCTAGTGAAGGCGTATCACCGGCAACTAAATCGGCTGTATGATCTTGTATGTCAGAAGCCGATGGAGCCCCCGCTGTTTGAACCGTTTCTTGAGCCTGTGTTGTTTCCGATTCTGATTCGCGGGAATCCTGGCCGCCTGATACGATTTTCTTCAACGCCTTGACGGCTGCTTCAGTTGCATGGGCAGCCTTTGTTTCATGGTCCGTGTCGCTTATGTATTTTTCCAGCGCCTGTAAACCGAGCTTTAAGGCAGGCAGAACAGAGCCTGCCGAGTTATCCGTTTCCGACCGGAGGATGGAGAGTGCCTGGACCATGAGATCGGGCAGCACGGCAATATCCTCTGGCAGGCCTGTGATCGGTTCCTTGAGTGTGTGGCTGAAATTTTCTATGATCTCAGGCGTAACCTCCCATTCTAATGTCATCATGTGCTCTTGTATCTTGCGCAGCCACTCTTCAGGGGGAGCGGTAGTTTCTGTGCTGCTGTCCACTTCAGATTCCAGCTCAAGGGTGAGATCCAGTTCCACTGAGTCAGACTCTTCGGCCGAAGGCGCATCGGAGACACTTGGTGCAGACTCCAATTCAAATTCCACGGCCTCTTCATCGACTGGTTCCGGCATCACCTCCCTAACCTCATTGGTAACAGGATCTATTTCTATCTTTTTTGCCGGGTTGAACAAGGAATCGATAGTTCCCTCTACCTCTTCAGTAAACACCCTAATTTCGTTTAATTTTTCCTTTTGGTCCATGGAGGGCTTCTCCTAGTAATTTGAGTTATATGTCTGCAAGCAGATGCTTTTTGACAACGTATCTAATTGTATTTTTGCTGATTTCCTTCAAGGTCTCAAAGACACCTATCCCTTTTGTGGCAGTGGCTTCAAAGGTGATGGCCTTGAGCTCATTGTTGAGATCCGACTCAAGTTCATCGACACTCAGTGTTGGAATAGCAGAATTTGCCAGATCCCTCTTGTTGTATTGAAGCACCAAAGGTATTTCCTCGATGCTCAGGCCATATTCCGTTAAGTTCTTTTTAAGATCATTGAAGCTCTCTATGTTTTTCTCTCGCCTCACCCTTAGCGAATCAGCAACGAAGACAACCCCGTCAACGCCTTTCAATACCAGCTTGCGTGTAGCCTCATAAATAGTCTGACCTGGAACTGTGTACAACTGAATGCGTACATCGAATCCATTGACCTTGCCCAGATTAAGTGGCAACAGATCAAAAAACAGGGTCCGGTCCCCTTTTGTCTCGATGGTGAGCATTTTGCCACGCACACCATTGTTCATGGCGTTGTATATGTAGAGGAGGTTTGTGGTCTTTCCGCCACGTCCTGGTCCATAATATACAATCTTGCAGTGGACCTCTTTTCTACTAAGATCAATTAAGGCCATATCAGCTGTCCAATCCGAAAATTTTTTCTATTGCCTTGGTCAATTGAGAAACCCGCAATCTGACAAGTCCAAGAGCTACCTCGTCACCGAAAATGGTAACCAGGATCAGCCTTGGCCCCACCCTTGCAAAATGAATACTATCTTTTTTACCTTTATGAAACAGCAAAGAGAAATCGTCTTCTCCGATGAGGCGGGCAATCTCTGAAGTAGCGCCGAAGTTGGCCGCTGCCAAAGCGGCCAAGGCAGTAGTGTCAAAACGGCGGGCGTCCTGGCCGCAGTTCGCCACCACGTTGCCTGCATCATCTATCAACAAAACAGTATGCACGCCAGCCTTTATAAGGGCATTTTCAATCTGCTGCCTTGCCTCTTCCAGGACTGGAGCAGTGAGCACAAGGTCATTCATGGAATCATCCTCTTATTATAATTGTTGAGACTTCTGCTCTAGGCCGCTGCCTATCATTGTTTTTTGAAAATTCTATGTTTCTTATCGTCTGAAGCTGCTGGAAGTTTAACCAATCTTTGAAAAATCAAGTTCTTGTATCAAGGTGACGATGAAAATTCTAAAAAAGGCCTGCTACTGGCCTGTAGGGGTAGCTATGACATTGCAGATAGACCAGCGTCTCGAGAAAATTGAAGATCTTCCAACGATTCCGCATACTTTGCAAAAGGTATTGAGCTCCTTGGATGAGGTAAGCACCTCTGCCAGGACATTGGAGGAAATAATCAGGACCGATCCCATTCTGGCAGCAAAGGTATTGAGGCTCGCCAATTCTCCGCTGTACGGCGCATCCGGAGAAGTTAACAGTATAGACAGGGCCGTGGTCCTGCTTGGTTTTGAAGAAGTGAAAAACTTGGTGATCGGGCTTTCCTTGACGAGCAGTTTCTCCGGGAACCTAGGCGTTGAAGGTCTCGAGGCCAGGGCCTTGTGGATACATGCAATTGGTGTGGGAACAGCTGCTAAAATGCTGGGCAGCCGGGTTGACGGGGTTGATCCGGAAGAGCTTTTTACTGCGGGCTTAATCCACGATATCGGCAGGTTCGTAATGTGCCTCCACTTTCCAGAGGAGACAAAAGAACTCATAGAGATCTGCAAGAAACGCAATTGTCCACTGGCCAAGGCAGAACTGGAATATGGCCTTTCACACAGCGAAATTGGCGCGTATTTGGCAACCCGCTGGGGATTGAGCGAACAGATCATAAGCATTGCAAGATATCACCATTTTCCCAAAAGCGCGGGGTCTGACGCCCGTTTAGCTTACATTGTTTTCCTGGCAGACATGTTATGCCACAAGCTTCAGCTTGGATGGGGTGACATAGGGCAGAGCAAGAATGAGAAAATTTTGGTACCCAAGGCCATAGGCATATCTCCTGAGGCAGTAAAGGAGGTTGCCCTGGAACTGAAGGCCTCTAAGGAAGAAATAGAGCACGGGTGGGGCAGTCTTATCGATTAGATGTCTGGAGCAATGGAGCATTCCGTAAAAAGCACCGGCAAGGTCCGCACTCTAATAGTGGATGACGCAGCCTTCATGCGCAGGGCCCTTGTCACCATCCTAAGCAGAGAAAAGGACATTGAGATCGTTGGGGTGGCGAAACATGGAAAGGATGCCCTGGAGGCCATAGACGCACTTGATCCGGATGTTGTGACACTGGATGTGGATATGCCGGTAATGGATGGTATTACCACCATAAGACACATCATGGTCAGGCAGCCGAGACCGGTGATAATGGTGAGCGCCCTGGCAGACAATGGCCGTATCGCCCTTGAGGCCTTGCGGCTTGGTGCAGTAGATTTTTTTCCCAAACCTTCAGGCACCATCTCAACCGACATGGAGCACAAGGGGGCAGAGATCGGCACCATCGTAAAGAGGGCCTCACAGATAAACAGAAAGGCTATTATCAGGGCACGTTGGAAAAGTCCGAAAAATAAAAAACTGGCTGAAAAAGATGCTAGAGCACCCTCAAAGGTGCTTTTTCTCTGGGCCACCGGCGGCGGATGCACATCTTATATACGATTCTTGGGAAATGTTTCTGCCGCGCCGGACGTCGCTGTGATCATTCTCCAGGATGTTCAGGGTCAGGCCTTGCCATCTTTTTGTAAGGAATTGAATAACCACGTGGAATGGCGGGTAAAAACGACCCCAGAAGGCTCTTTCAAGGGAGGGGAATGTCTGCTTCTGTCAAGACTCAACTACAATATCCGTAAAAGTAAAAACAGCATGCAACTCGCGGAAGAAAAGGCAACTCCTACTAAAAGGGATTTACTGCTTAGAAAAGTGGCAGAAAGTTTTGGCAGCAACTGCCGCTGTTTTTTGCTGTCAGGCAGGCCGGATGACATCAAGATCTTGAAATCAATTCAAAAAACCGGGGTTCAAATAGCAATTTTGGATCCAAAAAAATCTGTATCTGACCATGTATGCGAAACCGCTGTCAAGGAAGGGCTTGGCCCATCTCTTTCTGAAGCACTTCTTTGGGAACGGGCATCAGCCTTGAGCAACAGCTAATGAGGTAACGCTTTTTAATGAGGTTGAATGAGAATAATCATGCATTCCAAGGCTCAAATTAAAAATCCAAAAAATAATGGATCAAGGATCAAGACCCTGGTAGTGGACGATTCACCGCTCATGTGCAAGGTGGTCTCTGAGATTTTGGACGAAGATGGCGGATTTGAGGTCATAGGACAGGCGCTTAATGGCCAAGAGGCACTTCGCATGCTCGATTCCATGCCATGTGATCTTTGCACTCTGGACGTCCATATGCCGGGTATGAATGGGTTGACTGTGTTGAAGCACATCATGATCCGTTATCCCACTCCTACCCTGATGGTGAGTGCATTTACTGCGGATGGCTCAAAGATAACCTTTGACGCCCTTCGTTATGGAGCAGTGGACTTTTTCCACAAGCCGTCAAGGGATAATGGTAAAAGCATGTCTGAGCAGGGCGACCTGCTTCGGAAAAAGGCAAAGGACGCTGCCAAGGTGCAGTTGGATGCAGTTCAATACCTTCGCCTCAGGAATCCAAGCAGGCAGCCTGTTAAAGCCTCCAGAAAGAAAAAAACTGATTCCATGGTAATTATACATGGCGCCACAGGATCATATGCGTCGCTTTTGAACCTCATGCCTATCATGGAAAAGATACCGGCAAGCCCAATGATTGTTTCTGTGTCCGTTGATCAAGAACACCTCAAGGCCTTTGTAAAATATCTTCAAAGTTACATCCCCTATGACATGAATTGTGCTGCCGGCACCCAGGAAATAAGACCTGGTTCCATATATTTCATGTCAAAGGATCAGGCCGGCACCTTTGATTACAAGAAAGGAAAACTGGTCCTAGAAACCGCGCCGAGGCCCGATTTGAATGACAAAGAAGGAGGGATTGACCTGCTCCTGTTTTCAGCAGCAGAACATTTCGGAAGGAAGGCATTGGCAATCTTCTTGTCTGGAGAGAACAACCAGGGTGTTGCGGGGGCTGAGGAATTGCTGCGATCAAACGGCAGCGTAATGGTGCAACGGCTTGAGACATGCTTGAGGCCGGAGCTTCCCGAGGCGGTCTTGGAGCACAAAAAGGCAGGATCTGCGACCTTACTGGAACTGGCTAAAAAGGCTTCGTCCTGGTCATAAAATGCAGGCAGCAGGCGAAAGGCAGATGGAAACAGGAGCTGTGTTTGACACAATTGATGGTGTAACAAATCAGCCGGCAAAGGGATTTGATGCACATTTGCATGACGTGTCTTTGCCTGAGCTCATTCAGTTCATCTGTCTTGAGCGGAAAGCGCGTGAATTGAAGGTCAAAAGAGGGCAGGAAGAAGGCTCGATCTATTTTGAGAACGGGGAAATCGTGCATGCCTGCGTAGGTGGGTTGGAAGGCGAAGAGGCCTTTTTTAAAATTCTTTCGTGGCAGTCTGGAAGCCTGATCCTTAGTCACAATTCATCGCCTCAAAAGACAATCGATCTGCCTTGGAGCTTCCTCGTAATGGAAGCAGCCAAGAGAATGGATGAAGAGGGGAGCCATGTTGAAAATCATGCATCGACAGCTGAGCCAGAGGCAGTGCCTCAGTCTTGCAAGGTCTTGATCGTCGATGATTCTGAGCTTTTTCGCAGGGAGCTAGAAAAGATTTTTTCAGACCTTGGAAACGTCGACGTGATTGCCACGGCATCCAATGGGAAGGATGCGCTGCACAGCCTGGAGAAAGAGCAACCGGATCTTATAACCCTTGATGCAAATATGCCTGTGATGGGAGGAGACCTGGCATTGAAACACATCATGGTGAAATCTCCTGCCCCGGTACTTCTCGTAAGCGGCCTGAGCGCTCACTCCTTTGGCAACCTCATGGATTTCATAAGGCTTGGAGCCATCGATTTTCTGCCCAAGCCTGAAAATCAAGAAGAAAGGGAACTGTTCGTTGCGAGGCTGCGTTCCTGTATCAGCCACTTTGACGAGTTTCATGTTGAGAGGTTGAGACGTTCACGGGCACCCAAACCCCCCATTTTAAAGGCCCGGCCCGGGCTGCCGGCAGAAAAGCTGCTGATCATGAATGGCGGATGGGGCGGCCTGCTAGAGGTACTCAAAATAGTGCCTTCTCTAACCAAGGCCCCTGCTTTCTCAGCCATTATAACTCTGGATCTGTATCCTCAACTCCTTGAACCCGTGGCAAAATATCTGGATGCCTATTCCATGCACACTGTTGCGCCTTTATTGGCGGGCGGTCCCCTTTTGGAATCGCAGCTATGGATCAGCCGCAAGGGTGAACCACTCGAGATAATCGGGGATGCCGATGGCAGGGCAGTGCGATTAATGAGAGGGGGACAGAAACAAGGGTTCAGCCGGATGGTGGCTTCAGCATTGGAAGTATATGGCAAGGAACTTTCTGTGCTCTTTGTCAGTGGAGCCGAGGAACTGGATGCACAGGCGGTAGACGCCCTGAAGGCAGCAGGTGCAACAGTGATGATTCAAGACCCTGCAACTGCCCTTCATCCGGCCCCGTTGGAAAGCCTTGAAAGGAAATTTGGACAATCCGCCAAGGTTATTTCGTGCGAGGAGGTCTGCTCCTTCTGCGAAGAGATGTTTCATGCTTAGAAAAGGGAGGCGTCAATGGCTGGGGTTATCATAGTGGATGATTCGAGCTTTATGAGAAAACGCATAGCCAAAAGCCTTGAAGAGGCTGGATTCGAAATAACAGGTCATGCTTCTGATGGGGCAGAGGGTTTCAGATTGTACAAGGATGTCCATCCAGATTTCGTTGTGATGGACATAACCATGAGAGGTACGGATGGAATAGAAGGAGCGGCCATGATCAAAGAATATGACCCCGAGGCCCGCATCATATTCATGAGCCTCGTGAGCGATCCGGCAGTCAGAGACAGGGCCCTGGCCCTTGGTGCACTTGGGTTTGTGGGCAAGGATCAAAATGACCAGTTGATATCCCTGATGTGTGGAAAAAAGGAACAGAACAATGGAAAAGATAGATAAGGAGCTTCTGCAAGAATTTTTGGTAGAGGTTGAAGAAAATCTCCAGGAATTGGAACCAAATCTGCTGCTTCTGGAAAAGGATTGCGACAATCAAACGCTGCTGAATGACTGTTTCAGGAATCTGCACTCGATCAAAGGCGCTTCAGGATACATGGGCTTCAAGAAGATGTGCGAAGCAGCCCACTGCCTTGAGAATCTCTTTGATAAAGTTCGTCAGGGCAGCATGTCTTTCCAGGAAGAATCCCTGGACCTTGTTTTTGATGGTGTGGATTTAATAAAAAAATTGGCCATGGAGATAGGAAAAAGTGGGCAGGAGAAGAGTGATGTCCACGGCTTAATTTCGAGATCTGAAGAGATGTTGAATGATACCGGCAGGACAAAGGCAGCACCCTCCGATATGCCTGAACAAGCCCACAGAGCCTCTGCCGATGACGATTCGGAGTTGATGGAAATCTACGCAGATGAAATGAAAGGGCTCTTTGCTAGGCTTGCAGAAGAAACAACAAAAACGGGCTGTTCATTTGAGGAAATAAAAAAGATATTGAAGGACATGGAAAGGGTTACTCACTATGTGGGGCATGATCAAATGAAGCCGCATATAAGCGAGGCCCTTGAGATCGTGAAAGGCGCGGACAAGCCTGATGCAGAATCATGGGCAGAGGGACACAAGATTGTTGAATTCCTGGGAGATGCCCTTGAGAATTTGTTGGGAATAACTTGCAGAGACCTTATAAAAAACGAGACAATGGGCCAGGAAGACTCATGCAGTGAAGAAGATGAAGAACTCTATCAGATCTTCCTCGATTATGCCGCGGAAGTTGCAGGACCTTTAGCCTGCGTGCCCAATGCCTTTTCTTCTCAATGGGCCACCGATTGCCAGAATGCCCTGGAAAAATTGCGAACTTCGGCTAGGTATATGGATTACGGAGACGTCGTGTCCATTCTTGATGAGTGGGGAGAGAGACTAGTGGAACTCCTGTCGATTAAGGATGTTGAGCAGAACTACGATCCCAAAAGATTTCAGGGCCTTTGGCAGCGATTAACAGAATTGCTGCCGGGAATGGAAAAGGCAGGGCAGAAGGCCGAACCTAGTGAGCCTGTTCAGGATGCCAGGATATCAGCCGAGGAGATCGCCCAAGGGCTTGATAGCGCATTTGAACACATGTTTGAAGAACCTGGCCATGGCCAAACCAGCGCTCTAGCAGGTGACGAGAAAAAGGAATCCAGCCAGGCCCGGATGGCAGACGCCACGCGGATGACCAGCCATGCCTTGTCAGCGCCTGAAAAGAGCAAATCAAGCGCCGGTGTTTCCACAGTGCGGATGGATCTCAACAAGGTTGAAGAACTTTTGGGAAATGTAGGCGAACTGGTGGTGCTGCGTTCAGGCCTTGCCCAGGTATCTGAGGATATCAAGACCCTTTACAGGCAGCTCCAGGACAAAAAGCTGCTGAATCACAAGGAGCTGAAGCCGTTCAAGTACCTGATGCTCAGGATAGGCGAGCAAATGAGCGGCCTTGACAGGGCTGTTAACAAGCTCCAGGAAAACGTGATGTCCATGCGCATGCTTCCGGTGCGTCATCTTTTTGACCGGTATCCCCGCATGGTCAGGGATTTGTCAAAAAAACTCGGGAAAAATGTTCAACTCAACATCTTCGGCAGGGAAACGCGTTTGGATAAGCGCCTGATAGAGGAAATAGCCGATCCCTTGATGCACATTATCAGGAACGCCATGGATCATGGAATCGAATCTCCTGAAAAAAGAAAGAAATCGGGCAAGCCAGAAACGGGCACCATTGATCTGAGTGCCTTTCAGGATGGGAACTTCGTGGTCATTTCCGTGAGAGATGATGGCCAGGGACTTGACAGGGAAGGCCTGATTAGCAAGGCGGTCCTGCAGGGCCTGATGGACAAAGAATATGCCCGGACACTGCCTGATGAGAGGGTATGGGAGTTGATTTTTCTTCCTGGTGTCAGCACCGCCAACGAGGTTTCCGAGACCTCTGGCCGGGGTGTTGGTATGGATGTTGTCCGCCACAACATTGAAAAGATAGGAGGCAGCATAAACGTACAATCAGCTCCAGGCATGGGGACTAAAATAGAACTGAGGATTCCGCTGACACTGGCCATTATCAAGGCCTTGCTGGTCCAAGTTGGCGCCCAAAAGCTTGCTATTCCTTTAAGTTCGGTTCAAGAGGCCATCAGGGTCAAGGAGTCGGATATCAGCTCTGTAGAAGGCTTCGAGATCATCTCCCTGAGGCAGAATACCCTGCCTCTTATCCGCTTATCAAAGGTTTTCAGGGGGGCATACGCTTCAGGCGGGAAGGGCAAGACCTTTGTCGTAGTGGTCAAGCATGGAGAGTTGGAGGCAGGGCTTGTGGTTGACAGGCTGGCAGGCCAGCAGGAGGTGGTTATCAAACCCCTGGCAGACTACCTTACAGACCAGCCTGGTTTTGCAGGGGCTTCAGTATTGGGCGACGGTTCTATAGCCTTGATTATAGATCTGGCAGCGGTGCTTCAAAGGGCCAAGGCATTTGTGGCACGCCAGAGGGATTTCATGGAAAAAGCGGCTATACAGGAAGGCATCAGCAGCATCACGGTTCATTGAACCCTGATTTTGGAATCGAGGAGACACAAAACATGGTGGATGATGATGGCTGGTCGGGGCGGAGGGATTTGAACCCCCGGCCCTCTGCTCCCAAAGCAGATGCGCTACCAGGCTGCGCTACGCCCCGGACCACATGGGACATCCTATTTAAC
>JALVPX010000143.1 GCA_027031565.1 Deltaproteobacteria bacterium
TATCTGGTGGCCTCAGCTTTCTTTCATGCTGGGCAAACATTCATATGCTCGGTCATTTGCTCTTCAGGTATTGGACTTGCTCAAAATGGCCACCATAAAAAAAGTGTTGTGGTTTAATTGAAATGGACACCCTGTTTAGAACCAGAGGCGCTGCGAGGTCGGAGGTGTTGGATTACATCACCTTTTACAATGCATATCGCAGACATTCGACCATTGATTACATGAGCCCTATGGATTTTGAACGTGAACACATGAAACAAGCTGCTTGAAAAAAGGTGTCCATTTTTACTTGACCATTACAGGTTGATTCTATGCATAATGGCTGCCAACCAGCTGTGCCCATGAGGCCATAACGCCTCCAGTGGGGATAAACACCTTTGTAGTTGCGGAAACAGCAAGGGATATCCCCCTGGAGACAGTATCTTTAAGGCTGTGAATTACTTTATCCCCGCCTTTGTGACCTGCATACTCCTCCTGATCATCTTCCCTGGGCTCGTGACCCGGCTTCCAGGACTAATGGAATATCAGGTCTTTTCAATTCTTCTGACTATGCCGCTATATCGGCATCTCTTTTTACACCAAGTCTGAATCGCGACAGAGCTTCTCTCAGCCTTGCCCCTACACTCTGTAGATTTTCAGATACACTCTTTACCTCTTTTGCAAGGGTGGAGGTGGTCTGTGAGGCATCTACGATTTCCTTTATCTTTTCCACAATAGCCTCTGTTTCGTGCTTGGTCTCTTCTGCCTGGGTTGTGATTTCATGAATAGCATTTCTTTCTTCTTCTATGCTATTTTCTACCTTGGCGGATTCCTGCGAAATAGTGGCAATTGTGGTGGATGCATGGTCTATAGTGGTGCTTACCCGACTAACACCGTCCTGGATTTCAGATACTATCTTCTCAATTTCCTCCACTGAGCCACCTGTTTCTTTTGCAAGTTCCTTGACCTCGTTGGCCACAACAGCGAAACCCTTACCGGCCTCTCCAGCCCTGGCGGCCTCTATGGTTGCGTTAAGGGCCAAGAGGTTGGTCTGTTCGGCAATGGAACCGATAAGACTGGTAATCTCTCCAATCTTCTGGGAAGATGTCACAAGCTCGTTTACCGCACTCTTTACGTCCGCTAAGTTTGCCTCGGCTTCTGCTGCATCCGCACTGGAGGAGCTGACGTGATTAACTACCTGGTCAATGGCACTGTTAACCTCTTCTATAGAGGAAGTCACCCTTGTGACATACTCGTTTGCCACCTCGGCAAGGGACTGGATGTCCACTGCAACCTCTTCTGCCTTGCCGGCTGAGATGGCCATGCTGTTGGCAGCCTTATCCAGTTTGGTGGTCTTATCAAAGACCTGTCTGGAACTCTTGGAAACCTCCTTCAGGATTTTTCCAACCTTGACCACTGTCTCAAAAAGGAGGTTTTGGATATGCGCAAGCTCATCGTTTCCCTTGAGCCTTTCAAGGTCACTGAAGTTGAAATTTCCGCTGGAGATCCTGTCAAAGAGGCTGTTAAGGAGATGTGCAACCGCTTCAAACCGCTTTGCAAGGAAGCGTGTCAGAGATACTCCAATGAACAGGCACAAAAATACGCTAACAGCCAGTATTATTCCCATGATTTTAAGCCTGCTGTCGAGCCGGTCCTTCTGTTGTTTTGCTATGGCAGAAATCTCTGACGTGATTGCTCCAGAAAGATCAACAGCAATCTTATCGAGTTGGTGGGACAAGCCAGCCAATTGATTCACCAGTTTGTTCTTCTCGGCCTTTTTAGCCAGTATGTCCTGTCTCAGGCTGAACATGGTGGAAACACCCTGTTTCATGGAATCCAGGGCCTGTTTTATGGACGTTTGAGTTTTATTTTCAATAGGTAAGCCCTTAAGGCTTCCAGCAAGCTGGGCAATCTTGTACGAGGTGGCCTTGAACTGCTCCTTCAAGGGCTCCATGTATTCCGCCTCGTCAACAGAACCAAGCTCCGCCCTTATGAGAAGAAAATCCTGGAAATGGCCAAGAATATCCTTGAGGGTGGAAACGACCCTGTAATCCACGTTAATGAGCTTGTCTGTCTTTTTCTTTACATCTTCAGGGGTGGACGAGCTGGTAATGGCATCTCCATCCATTATAAGATTGAGTTCGGCCTCATCCACTGTCTCCAGTATGTTTTTACGTACCTGCGCATATTGTTGAAGGATGTCTTTCGTCTTTACCTTCCATCTTTTTCTGTCATCAAGTATTCCAATGTTCACCTCGGAGGCCTTCTCTATAAACTGTCGTATGCCAGGTATAACTGATTTTGCCCCGGGAATGGGTTCTATGGTATCAAGATCGTTCCCTGCCTTTTCTTTATACTTTGTTATAAGTTGAGGTTTGTTGGCACCATAGAGTGAGAAGATATCTGCCTTGACACGTTCAAGAGCAAGGATGGCAGAAGTGTCCGTGTCCTGGCCCGCGTCCTGATTTTGCGAAACCACGAGAGATGCCACCTGGTCAAAGCCCTTAAGTCCATCTTTCATGTTCAGGTAGGACAACAGGCAAATAATGGCGAGAGCCGTTATCCCGAATACGAAGGTGGCTGCTACAAGCCATGATATCTTTATTCGGCTAAATATCTGTCCCATTTTTATGCTCCTGTTCAATAGTTGACCTGCTGGAATTTTCCATCCTTTATCACAGTGAGATAGACCTTTTCCATGCCCTGGTGGTCTGTTGGTGAAAAGGAGATGGGCTCATTTATACCAAGGTCGAAATTCCGAAGGTTATCAGCCGCGGCTAAAACTGATTTCCTTGTAGGCTCCTTGGCTGCATTCTTCAAAACCTGAACCAGGGTCTTTGCAGCAAGGTAACCCTCAAGACTGACAAAACCGGGTTCGAAGCCCGGATAGGCTGCCTTCATAGTCTGTGCATAATCTTTTACACCTGGAAGAGAGTTATCCCAGGGAAGGGGAACCACCTGTGTTACCAGTACACCCTCGCCATCTGGTCCGAGTTCCTTGAGGAGCGCCTTGCTTCCCACAAAGGATATATTTATGAAGCGGGTATTAGTCAGTCCCACCTTTTTTGCCTTCTTGATAAAGGCAGCACATGGCTTATATGCCCCGATCATTACCACTGCATCAGGCCTTATTGTGCGCATGGTTATAACGGCCTTGCTCACAGCAACAGTGTTTCTGGGATACGTGGCCTCACCCGCTATTTTGAGTCTCCTCTGTTCCATGGCCTTTTTAAAGCCCTTAAGCCCTGCACGGCCATATGAATCATCCTGATAGAAGATGGCTATCTTCTTCAGCCCCTTCACATCTGCAAGGTAATGGACCATCTCTTCTGTCTCCATGAAGTATGAGGCCCTGAGGTTAAAGACCAAGGGCCGAACCGGATTTCTTAGAAATTCTGCACCGGTAAAGGGAAAGAAGTAGGGCAGACCAGCCTTTTCCGCTACCGGGAGAGCCGCCTTGGAGGTTGGAGTCCCCACGTAACCTGTAAGTAAAAAGCAGCCAGAGTTCACAAACTTCTTGGTGTTTTCAATGGCCCTGTCAGGCTCATAACCATCATCCAGCACATTCAGTTCTATTTTTCTGCCGTTAATGCCCCCGTTTTTGTTGACCTGGGAAAATACCGCCTTAAAACCCTTTGTGTATTCTTTTCCGAGAAACTTGGCAGGGCCACTCTGAGCATTTGAGGCACAAAGCAAGATGGAGTCAGATGTTACACCCTGCGAAGCATGGACCAGGGAAAATGGGACTACAACAAGAAAGATTAATATCGCAAGCCAACTACCTGTCCTGATGGATGAAAATTTTTCGATTGTTCTGGCATTCATTTTAGAAGCCTCCTTTTTTATTGTTCCGTCTGTTAAAAGCTATCGGAGTTGTGAGATCTTTACTTTAAGAGAGGCTATGGACACGCATCTTAGCGGTGAATAATATACCTCATGGTCAAGGATGATCAGCGACAATTGTAATTCCCTCCTGACGACAATTATTTTTCCCGAATGATGGAAACAGATTACTTCTAGTTCCCAAGGCGGTTAGAAGTAGTCACAGGCAATCAGGTGAGGAAGACGTTGGAGGTCGCAGCGTCACCTAGCGGCATAGCCGAAAAGACAGCGCACAAGTATCAGGACATGGAAGAGTTGCCAAGTGAACTCAAGGCCGGAGTATCCCTGATGAGGCCGTCTCTCTGCCGGACATGCTGAAAGAGGCAGATCCTTTATGTCTCCTTAATAAAGATCATGCCATTTGATCGTGATACGACAAAAGACACCCTCCAGTCCCGCCATTGGGCGGAGAAAAAACACGGATGCCCCTCTGGAGGCTGCCCCATAAAGATACAGGCAAAATAAAAAAGGTTACAGAATGGTTTTCTGCAACCTTTTGAAATTACTGGTGCCGAGGGGCGGAATCGAACCACCGACACGGGGATTTTCAGTCCCCTGCTCTACCGACTGAGCTACCTCGGCATCGGTGTGTAAGTCTGGCAATTATTATTACCAGAGAGCACTTTGTCAAGGGAATAAAGGGCTGTTTCGGTGAACTTTTAACCTGCAGGCATTAGTTCTTCCATTTGCCCTGTAATTTCCCTGAGTTCCCCGCGCTTAAAGACCTGCCTGGGTATCTCTTTCAGTAATTTCGAGGCGGTTTTCTCATCATTTTCAAACATCAGGTATCCC
>JALVPX010000144.1 GCA_027031565.1 Deltaproteobacteria bacterium
ACATCTCTTCCTTGGCCTCGGACTGGATTTTAGCCTGTACCGTTGACACCTCCAGTTCCCTTGCCAGTAATTCGTTTATGCGGTTAAGGCGTGCCTTGGCATCTGTCATCTCAAGAAGGGCCTGGGCATCATTGGCGCGCAATACAAGGTGGGATGCTACCATGTCTGCAAGTCTGCCTGGCTCTTCGACGCTGCTCAAGATTGCTCCCAGTTCAGGAGTAAACCCCCCCTTCAAGGTGAAGAGCTTTTCCGCCTGCTCACGCACGTTCCGCATCAGTGCCTCAAGATCGATAGAGATCTCTGCTGGTTCCTGGTCGCGCACAGGCTCTATCTTCACCTTCATAAAGGGCCTGTTCTGTACGAATTCCTCTATCTGAGCCTTCAAGAGTGCCTGCGCCAGGATCTTGAGCCTGCCGTCTGGCAGCTGAAGCGTGCGCATGATCATGGCCACCACCCCCATTCCATACAGGTCTTCCTCCTTTGGATTTTCAAGGGCGGGGTCCTTCTGGGTAACAAGAAACAGGAGCCGGTCCTTGGCCAGGGCCTCATTGACCGCGCTCACCGATGACTCCCTGCCAACGAACAGGGGGACTATCATGCTTGGAAATACAATGACATCCCTTACTGCCATGAGCGGCAGGACATTTGGAATCTCTATGGATTCCTGGTCTTCAAAATCTATGAATTGTGCTATGCTGTCTTCTCTGTCTATCATGGTTTAAGTTTATTGCTCCCTCCTGCCGAGCATATTTCATTCGGCATGAAACTTCTATTTTTTTATTGTATATGATGGCACCAAATCGTATGATCCGGATCAATTTTTACTGCCTGCGGCCGCTCTTTGTAACATATGGCGCTGCTGTTTCGGCAGCGCGATGCAAAATTACAGCCTGAATTCTCTGCCTCCTTCCCTGCTTCTTCCACCGGCACGGCAGTCTTCCTGCGCCTTGAAGGATCAGGCAGCGGGACTGCCTCGAGCAGCACTTCTGTGTATGGATGATGCACAACCTTGCCTTTGTACAGGAATTTGTCTGCGGGCAGAAGTTCCACTATCTGGCCTTTGTACATTACTGCCACTCTGTCACTCACGAATTGCACCACAGGCAGATCGTGGGAAATAAAGAGGAAGGAAAGGGCGCGTTTCTCTTTTAAATCCAACAGCAGGTTAATGATCTGGGCCTGCACCGACACGTCCAGTGCAGAGGTGGGCTCGTCTGCAACAATCAGCTTCGGGTTGGTAGCAAGTGCCCTGGCAACCCCGATGCGCTGGCGTTGCCCGCCGCTGAATTCATGGGGATAGCGTTCGCAGCTTCTTGGTTCAAGGCCAACGCTTTCCAGCAAGGCTTCGACCCTGTGGCGCATTTCAGACCTTGGACACAACTTGTGTATCTTCAAAGGCTCGCTCAATATCTGAAAGATGGTCATTTTGGGGTTCAAGGATGAGTACGGATCCTGAAAGACCATCTGTGCCTTTTGACGGAATGCCTTGATAGACTTCTTATCGAGCCTGGCAAGCTCTTTTTGTTCAAATTCCACCCTGCCTGACGAAGGCGGTTCCAGGGCAAGGGCCACTCGCGCCAGTGTGGATTTGCCGCATCCGCTTTCTCCCACAAGTCCGAGGGTTTCCTTGGGGCGCACCTGCAACGAAACATTGTCCAGTGCCCACACGGCCTTTCTGCCCGGGTCAAAAAATCCTGCCCGGACCAGGTATCTCTTTGATACGTTCTCTACGTTTAAAAGTGGTTGCACAGGGCCTCTACAGCTGACTGCAAACGACTAAAAAATGCCTTTCCGGCTTGTTTTCCAGCACTATTTCATCCTATTCCCTTGGCAGTCATTCTCCTATTATAGTGACCTCTACCCTTCTCTGCCTTGCCTTGTTGTCATGGTTGCACACAACTATCTGCTGCCAGGTGCCCAGTACCAGGCCTCCCCTGCGCACAGGAACGGTGAGGGAAGGGCCGAGCAGGGCTGCCTGAACGTGGCTGTGGCCGTTGCCGTCGTGCCAGGCCAGTTCGTGCTTATATTCCATCCCTGGCGGTGCCAGGCGGTTTACCGCGTCTTTCAAATCCTCGATAACCCCAGGCTCATATTCAATGGTCGTTACCGAACCAGTGGAACCTACTACCATTAAGGATGCAATACCCGTGCGGACCCTGCTTTCCTTGACGGCCATGTGCACCTCATGGGTTATGTCCCTTATATCTGGTCCAACGTCCATGGATATGATGATTTCTTTTATAAAGATTGTATATCCCATAAGCGCTACTCGCCCTTGATCAAGACCTTGCCGCTCATTTCCGGCGGAATGGGAAGGCCCATTATGTGCAGAATGGTTGGAGCTACATCTGCCAATATGCCCCTGTTCAGCACTGCATCCTTCCTGGCATCGTCCAGCAGGTAGAAAGGAACAGGTGAATTGGTATGGGCTGTAAATGGGCCATGATCCGGGCTGATCATCTTCTCGGCATTGCCGTGGTCCGAGGTCACTAGAGCGGCATATCCAAGGGAGAGCCACGCCTCAGTGATCTTCCCAACACATTCATCCACCGCCTCGCATGCCTTGATTGCTGCCTCCAGTACACCAGTATGACCAACCATGTCTCCGTTGGCGAAATTGACCACGATCAACTGGTACTTGTCTTCCTTGATACGTTCAACCAGGGCCTCAGCAACCTCATAGGCGCTCATCTCCGGTTTCTGATCATAAGTGGCAACATCCCTGGGCGAGGGGATCAAAAGCCGATCTTCTCCCTTAAACGGGGTCTCCTCGCCGCCATTGAAAAAATAGGTCACATGGGCATATTTTTCGGTTTCAGCAATTCGAAACTGGAAGAGACCGGCATTGCTCACCTCTTCGCCCAGAATATGGTCGAGGTGCTGCGGCAAAAAGGCCACAGGCAGATCAAAAGTTTCATCATACTGGGTCATGGTAACATAGCCTGCAAGCTTGGGACGGCCGGACACGTCAAACTCTGAAAAATCGTTTTCAGTAAAGGCCCTGGTCAATTCCCGCGCCCTGTCAGCCCTGAAATTGAAAAATATGACGCCATCCCCATCTGACACCCTGGGCTTCTGCTCCCCGTCTGGTCCAGTGATCACCACCGGCTTGACGAACTCGTCTGTTTCACCGGCATCATAAGATTCCTGCAGGGCCTGCAGCGGATCCCGGGCCTTGCGCCCTTCACCATATACAAGGGCCCTGTATGCCTTTTCCACCCGCTCCCAGCGTTTGTCCCGGTCCATTGCATAATAGCGCCCGATCAGCGAGCAGATGCATCCCACTTCCAACTCATCCATTTCCCGTTCAAGACGCTTCAGGTGATCGATGCCGCTATGGGGATCTGTATCCCTGCCGTCCAAGAAGGCGTGAACACACAGCTTCTTCAAGCCGATCATCCGTGCGAGCTTCAGAAGGGCAAACAAGTGCTCCATCTGGCTGTGCACCCCTCCATCTGAAACCAGCCCAAACAGATGAAGGACGCTGTTTCGTTTCTTTACCTCTTTCATCAAGGAAACGAGCACCTCGTTCCTGAAGAAGGAACCATCTTCAATGGCCATGTTGATACGAGTCAGGTCCTGGTACACGATCCTGCCGGCACCAAGATTCAAGTGCCCTACCTCGGAATTGCCCATCTGGCCTGGTGGAAGGCCAACTGCTTCACCAGAGGCCTCCAGAAGAGTAAAGGGATATTTATTGTAAAAGCAGTCCAGATTAGGCGTTTTTGCCATGCGGATGGCATTGCCTTCCGTCTCTTCACGCCAGCCCCATCCATCCATTATGACCAGCATGACAGGGCGTACAGGATTCTCCATTATGTCTTGTCCTCCACAATGCGCCTGGGTGCCTCGCTCCACAGGCCTTCAAGATCGTAGAACTCCCGCAGAGGTTCCAAGAAGAGATGCAATATAACATCTCCATAATCAAGAAGGATCCAATTTCCTTCCCTTTCCCCTTCAACACCATAAGGAATTAAGCCCATTTTTTTCAAATCGCGTTGAATATTTTCTGCCATCCCCTGGACATGACGCACCGAGTAGCCGTGGGCTATGATTATATAGTCTGTAACTGAAGAAAGCCCCCTCACATCCAGGATGATCACCCTCTCACCCTTGTTCTTCAATACTTCGTCACTAATGAGAGCCGCCAGTTCCGAGCTGACGCCCTTCCACTTGGCAGCGGAATCGGGATTGGAAACAGGATGCTTTACGTACAAATCATGTTCCTCCATATATTTTAGGACTTCCTCAGGCACCAGAAAGCGGACGGACATGCCGCTTCTGCGCCTTTTTCTAATTTCCGTTGCTGACACGGCCAGATTGGTGACCTTGTGCAGGATTATCCTTTTTTTGCCTGGTATTGCAAAGGTCTTTTTATTTGTATCCGGCTCATATTCCGGAAAGAGTTCTGCCATTGTTCTGTGCACCTTGACCCACTGACTGTCGTCCCTGTTGATAACTACCAGATTGGCGTAATCGACCAGATCCCTGGGTCTTTTCCATGTGGAAAGCTCGTTAAAGGCGTCGCTTCCCAAGACAAAATAGAAATCCCGCTCACTGCTGCTGCCTGCTGCCAGAGTGGACAATGTATCAACTGAATATGAAGGACCCGGGCGCTCCCCTTCTATTGGAAGAACCTTGAAG
>JALVPX010000145.1 GCA_027031565.1 Deltaproteobacteria bacterium
GGATTAAGTTTTATAGCCCACTGCATGGAAGATGGAACCATTGATATTGGATAGAGAATAGGAGTGAAATAGAACCAAAGATTGAGAACTATGCTCAGAATTTGCTGTATATCCCTAAGATATACACAAATAGAGGACAATATCCAGGCCAGCCCCAATGTGAACATGAAGAAAAAAATTACGGGCAGAGGGAGCAGGAGCCAGTAGATGGAAGGATCGCCGTTCCAGATCAGCCACAGCAGGAAAAGGGCCCAGCCGCTTCCGGCCAGGACAAAGGAGCTGCACACGGTGCTTACTGGCAGGAGCCCTACAGGGAAGGCTACCTTTGTTATCAAATTGGCGTTTTGTATCACTACGCCGGTTGATTTTGAAAGGGCGTCTGAAAAGGCTGTCCAGGGCAGCAGGCCGCTCAAGAAAAAGACAATGAAGCTGTCCGTTCCCGCATCGAGTCTGGACATGCGGATCTTGAAAACCATGCTGAAGAGAAAAGAATAGACCAGGAGCTGGCTCAGAGGGGTTATGATGGTCCACAGCAGCCCCCCGATGGAGCCGGCATATTGGCTGTTAATGTCCCGCTTTACAAATTGCAGCAGGAGATTCACGTAGGTTGAGTAGCGTGAAGCCTTATGGGTTTTTAAATTAAAAAAGGTCTGCATCGCCCATTGTCCAAATAAATTCATCTGCCTTGTCTGGTGACACGCCGGTTTGATCACATCGGGTGCATGGGACGATGCCAAGCGGCTCCTCTTCCTGCATGAAACCTGCCTGTGCAAATATGTGTCGCTGCGGGTGATTGGCTGAACACCAGCATTCAATGGTTTCGGCATTGCTGAATGCCGTAAGGCCTTGAAGAAGCATTTTCAAGGCGCTGTCAGTTTCTGCCAAAAAATCTACAATGCAAAGGCTCCTGTCTTCCCCGGCCTTCCAGGTAAATATGAGCCAGGCTGCGATACTGCCAAAGAGCCTTTTTTCCAGGCAGTAGAGGGTATAATCATGCCCTGGTTTGCTGAAATAGCGCCATTTCAGAAAGCTGTAATCCCTTATGACCGAAAAGGGACTACATTTATTTGCTACTTTGCGCCACAATTTGTCAATTTTTCCTGCTGGGATGGGTTCGGCTGCCTTGCACCTGTACAGGGTAAATTTTTTTTTGCGCTCGGCACGGAGTTCCCCTTGAAATTTTACATACAATGTGCCTGGGTTGAAGCGCCTGTAATACATCAGTTTGGCACCCAGGCGGTAGTGCCTGATTCCTGGAAACCCGTAGTGAAAATGCGCCTTGGGCAGTGATGAATAGAGCTCGAAGCCGCTTTCTATCGGAATGTCTTCAAGATAGGTCTTCAAAAAGGCCCAGGACGTCTTTACAAATAGACCGGTTTTTCCGCCAAGTGCCCAGCGGTATTTGGGGTGGGAAAAATTGTCAGTGAGATGGAGGGCCAGTTTTTCTGTGCCGCCGAAGTTTATCTTGTAGACCTGGGCAGCATAGTGAACTGCAACCTCGCCATTTTCAGCAAGGCAGAGCATGGTCCTGCATCCTTGCGGATTGGTATGGTATTTCCAGCGCCACGTTTCCCGGTCTATCTTTTTGTTAAAGGCCTGTTCCCATGAAATGAATATCTTGTTCTCATCACCTGGTTCTGCCGGTCTTATAACAAATCTGCCCTTTGATGTGTTCTGGACCAGTTCAGTTCTCATCAACACCCGCTTTGATCTCTATTGCATTGGAATATGCGTTCCAGCCGGATGGCGATGTATAACGCAAAATCACCTGGATGTCCTTATCTAAATGGACTTTTATTTTACCCTTCCTGGGCAGGCAGTAGATACCAGCAGGCAGGCCCTTTTGCATTGGAAGGGCACAATATTGGCCCTCCTGGAAGGGGCCGAAGTCCCAGGTCAGCAGCCCGCGGCTGTATTTGAAACGGCCGTAAGGTCTTGCTTTGGAATTGATATTACATCTCCACACCTCTTTCCTGACCACGTCTGCGCCGTCGAAGCAGTAAAAGGCAGTGCCGTTACTGCCCAGAATCTGCCTACAAAGACAGCCGTCTGTACAAAATCTTGGGGAATCATCGCCTGACACCAGGCCCGTTTTTTTGGCGATTTCCAGCAGCTCCGTATAAAACCATGGGGCACCATCAGCCTGGACCAGCACCATGTTCCGGTCTCCATTCAGCAGAAATTGTGTCATCTTTCTATAAAACCCATATTTTGCCAGTCCGTTTGCAACGGCATTTTGCTGGGTAATGGTGAAGGCATTTATGCCCAGTATCAACACCACTACCCCAAGGCCTATTTTCTGGTTCAATTCGAAAACGGCATAGAGCAGCAAGGTATAAAAGCTGAGAGAGATCAAGGTCAAGATCCTCAAGGGGTCTATGTTTGAGGCTGCTACGTGCTCAAGCTGCGAGGCCACTGGAGCGACAGGCATGAGCGTTGCGAAGACAATAACAATTAAATAAAAGATGAAGTACCTGCTTTTTTTAAACAAAAGATACAAGGCAGCGGCAAGAGCGCAAAAAATAGCGAACTCTGCCAAGTGCTTGTTGAAAAACATCCCTTTTGAGGCCAGATAACAAACTTTGTCAAGTCGGGGCAGGGAGCCGGAGGCTGCGGCTATGTTGGGATCAAACACATTGCTTATCCCAAGCATGTATGAACGCCAGATCACATAGAAAAGGGCAACCACTACAAAGGGCAGCTTGTAAACTGTGATTTTTTTAGAAAAGGAGCCGGGATACAAAATCACAAGGCATACAAGCGGGACATATATCTCCTTTGCCGTGACCGACAAGAGATAAAAGAGCGCTCCGGCAAGGACATACCTGAAATTTAGTGTCTTTTTGCCCTTGATGAACAGGAAAAAGGCAAAGGACGCCAGCGCCAGGCCTTCCACATAGTGGCGCAGCCACAAATGTTGAGCCAGGGCCATGGCAGGCATCGAGGTCACAAAGAGTAGAAGGGCGCCGGCAGCCGGCAATGCCTTAATCGTTTCCCTGAACAGCAGGCCGCAACATAATATGGCAATTTGGAGCGAGAGATAATGGTGAATAAAAAAGCCCCGGGGGCTGAAGCCGAAGAGGTGCCAGTCGATTGCATATGAGAGATTTACCCAGGGTGTTAGATTTGTTGCTGAGATTTTTTGCCAGATTTCAGGCCGGTAAAAAAAAGGGAGCCATCCATGTTCAATGGTAGCATTGAGCAATGCGGTGTCATCCCCGGTCCACCATCCATGTTTCAGGAACGGAATGTACAAAACAGCAGCAACCAGCAGGGGGATGCCCAGGGCAAGACAATGGTCAGCGTGCCTGTTTTTCAAAACGTTCCAGCACAACATAGAGCGGCCGCATTTTGACTTCTTCATATATTTTGGAAATGTATTCACCAACAACGCCCAGGCCGAACAGGATAGCACTTCCGAGCAAGAGCTGCAAAATAATGACCGTGGAAAATCCAGGCTCAGCCCTCCCCGAAAATTTGCAGTACAGGGTTTGAAGCAGTAGGAGAAGGGAGGCCCCGATACCCGCCAGGCCCCCGGCCATCAACATGCGAAGCGGCCACACACTGAAGGATACGATGGAGTTCCAGGCAAAAGACACCAGGTGCCTCAAGGACCATGATGTTTCCCCTGTTGTCCTTTGGGCTGGTTCAAATAATATGGCAGCAGAAGGGAAATTGAACCATTTCGTGAGACCGCGAAAGAAACGATTCCGCTCCGGCAACTCAAGATATGCATCTACAACCCTCCTGTCCAGGAGCTTGAAGTCAGTGGAGGCTCGCAAGTCCAGGCCAGTGGCATATCTAAAAATGAAATAGAAAAACGCCGTGCAGATCTTTTTCCACAAGGGTTCAAGGGGGCGCCTGCTTTTGACCGCCTCCACCACCAATGCCCCAGACTGCCATTTTCTGAGCATTTCAGGCAGGAGAGAAGGAGGATGCTGACCATCTCCATCCATGACAATTACGGGATTTCCGTTTGCCTCGCTAAGTCCAGCATAGATAGCTGCCTCTTTCCCAAAATTCCTCGAAAATCTTACGCCCTTTAGCCGGATGGCTCCAATATCTGCTTGCTGCACTGCTTCCCACGTATCATCTTTGGAACCGTCGTCAACAACTACTATTTCCAATTCGTCCTGCTGTTCCCCCAGGGCCTCTTTGATGTCCTTGATTAATGTGTCAAAAAAACGAGATTCGTTGTGGAGTGGAATTACAAGTGAAATCATGCCCGTTTCCAGAATGTGGCTAACTTTACATCGTAGCTTGGTATGGGAAGGGTATCAAGTGGAACGGGATCAAGAAAAAAAGGATAAAGGCCAAACTGTTTTTCAAAGACCTTCTTTACATAATGTTTCGGGTAGTAAAGGGTGTAGCCCGACACTATTCCATACCATCCCATGCTGATAAACAATTTTTTAAGAGCGGCAGGAGTCCAGAAAAGAAGGTGTTCGGGCGGTGTCATCAGGCGCCATTTCTTTTTAAGCAGCCTGGCAGCCCAAGAAGAAAAATCAACTGTGGTAATTGCCACCACTCCCCCTGGCCTGACCAGATCATCAAGTCTTTCCATAACTTTTACTGGTTGGGCAAAATGCTCGAACACATCTCCCA
>JALVPX010000146.1 GCA_027031565.1 Deltaproteobacteria bacterium
CCGCCAGGGGCAAAATTTCATGTCACGCCTTACATGCTGAGGGTGTTGGAGGCTGCCCTGAAAAACACAGAGAAAAATCGGATCGACTGGAAGGCAGCGGAACGGGAGTGCATGCTGGATGCAGAGCTCTTCAATGAAAGCCTTAATATGCTGAGGACCTTTTTCTATGTAAAGGCGGAAAAGGTTACCACTGCCGGCAAGCTGCTCCTGGAAGGTGCTGAACTTCTCAAAAAGGTCAAGGTCAAGTGGCATGAAATAGAAATATAGCCATCAACGGGGCTGTCCCCAAAATACTCTGGTAGATGCAGTTCAGGGGCCGCCCCGGCCAAGGAGTTCTGCAACTTTTTCTTCTACCTCCCTTGTCAATTCCTGCTTGTCCCTTCGCCTTCCATCGATGACCGTGTCAATGGGTTTACCTATTTTGATCTCAATTTCTGCAGGCCTAATGAGCAGCCTGCCCTTTGGCAGGGCCGTGTGGGTGCCGCTGATCGCGACCGGAATCACTGGGCTGCCAGCAAAGAGGGCTATCATGATCACGCCGGGTTTGAATCCAAGGAGTTTGCCGTCCGGGCTGCGTGTTCCCTCGGGGAATACCACAATGGATGTGCCCTGCTTCACACTCCTTGCTGCCTCTTTGAGACTCTTCATGGCAGCCTTTCCTCCTGACCTGTCCACGGGGATGTGACCCATCTTTCTCATTATCGTTCCAAACAAGGGAATGTGCAAAAGCTCCTTCTTGACCAGGAAACAGAAGGGGACAGGAAGGGCAAAGTAAAGCACGGGAATGTCAAGCTGGCTTGTGTGGTTGCTCGCAAAGACCACTGCCTTGTCCAGCGGAATGTTTTCAGCTCCCACCGTGTTGATCTTCAACCCGCCGCTTTTTACCACAAGCCACATCCAAAATTTTTCAATTTTGCGGGGCGCGCTGCCAGAGCGGGTGAACAGACCAATGATCACGGCAACGAGAGCCAGGACAAAGAAGCTTCCGACTATGACTGCAGATGCAAAAAGACCTCTCATGGCGCTATTGTTACTCTGGTTGAAGGCGCCTGGTCAAGGTACCGGCATGGATCAAACGGACGTTCTTCATGCGCCTCCTTATGATATGGCCTGCCAGATCGAAGATGCTTCCAGCCTTGTCCAGAATGAATGAATCTGCGCTGCAATGGATGCCTTCCATGGCCAGCATGGTCCTTTCAGGGGTCTTGGACAACCTCACCTCTGCCTCAAGTTGTATCTCAGCAAGCCATGTCCTGATCATGCCTGCAAGCTGCCCGCTTTGGGACATGGGCCTGTCCAGGATCACCACGGCTTCAGCAGGCCGGTACCCTTTGAGCAGTGCAGTGACAAGGCCCCATGCCTGCCTGGTCAGATGCGACGGTCTGTACTTGCGGAATACCCCGCTTACGTCCCTTACAAAGGAATCGATGCATGTTATCAGGAGCCTGCCTTTTATGGCATTTTCCAGGGTAATGGTGACATTGTAGCCGTCGATTACAAGCCTGTTACCCTTGAAATCCTTCAGCCTGGCCACCTTGGCCCTGCGAGCCAGCACTGCTGCCTTAGGGAAAAGGGCCCTGAACAATATCATGCGTTCCCTTTTTTTAAGCTGGTATCTGTTCCCCACAAATTCCAGGGAAGAGGCCTTGGGATAAGCACGGTTCAACAGGAATTGTAGATCATAGGCAGCATGTATCAATTCTTTACGGATCATGTGTTTTTTCAACCTTCTCACATTGTTAAGAATAGACAGCTTCACTGCTTCCTTGACTGCTGACCAAGCTTACACTAAAAGGGGATGGGCAAAAACAAATGGATCCAGACATCTGCCCAGATATCTGCAAAGAAACTTAGGAGCACGAGAAGTGAGCAGTGAAGAAAGCCAGGTGCTGCGTCAGCGGCGTCAAAAAGCAGAAGAGCTTGAAAAGCAGGGCATAAGGCTTTTCCCGAATGATATACCGCGTCCGGAAAGGGCAGGGGCCTTGAAGGAGATCTACGGCCCGTACGACGAGGAGGCTCTTGATAAGGTGAAACATACCTTCACCCTTGCAGGAAGGATCATGTCTCTGCGGCGTTTCGGAAAGGCAGCCTTTTTCCATATAGAAGATCCCTCGGGAAAGATCCAGGTACACATTGGCAGGGACCAGATCGGCAAGGAGAAATATACCCTGTTCAAGAAGTTCGACATCGGCGACATTGTCGAGGTCTCTGGCCCTCTGTTCAGGACCAGGACCGGCGAACTCACCGTAGAGGCCCAGGATATAAGGCTGGTTACCAAGTCCTTCAGGCCGCTTCCTGAAAAGTACCACGGGCTCAAAGACAAGGAGATAAGGCAGAGGCGCCGTTATCTCGATCTCATCATGAATCCCCATGTTCGGGAAAGGTTCAGGGTGCGTTCGAGGATAATCGCAATGCTGCGCCAATATTTTACCTCCAATGGATTCCTGGAAGTGGAGACTCCGATGATGCAGCCCATCGTGGGCGGAGCCACGGCCAGGCCGTTCAAGACCCACCACAATGCCCTCAACGTGGATCTCTTCATGCGCATAGCACCTGAATTGTATCTTAAGAGGCTCCTTGTAGGCGGTTATGACCGGGTTTTTGAGCTTAACCGGAACTTCAGGAACGAGGGAATCGATCTTCAGCACAACCCTGAGTTCACCATGCTCGAATTTTACGAGGCATACGCAACCTATGAAGACCTCATGGTGAGGACCGAGGAGTTGTTTTATCAGATAGCCAGGGATGTGAGCGGGGGCAGTGTGGTAAAGTATCAGGGCCACGAAATAGATTACTCGCCTCCGTGGAAGAAGATGACCCTCGAAGAGTCCCTGGTGCAGGTCGGCGGAGTGGCATCCCAGGACTTGCGGGACAGGGATAAGCTTGTTGCCATGCTGAAGGAACTGGGCGCTCCAGTCAAGGGCAGGGAGGTCCTGGGCAAGCTGTGGACAAAACTCTTTGACCTGCTCGTAGAGCCCAAGCTGATTCAGCCCACTTTTATTGTTCAATACCCCACTGATGTTTCCCCGCTGGCAAGGCGCAACGAGGAGAACCCCGATGTGACGGACCGTTTTGAGCTGTTCATTGCAGGAAGGGAAATAGCCAATGCCTTTTCCGAACTGAATGATCCAAGGGATCAGTTGGCCCGGTTTGAGGAACAAGTGGCAAAGAGGGGAGATGACGAAGAAATTCCCCCTGTGGTGGATTACGATTATGTCATGGCCCTTGAGCATGGCATGCCGCCTGCCGCCGGCGAGGGTATCGGGGTGGACAGGATGGTGATGCTCTTTACGGATGCCCCCTCTATAAGGGATGTGATCCTGTTTCCGCAGTTGAGGCCAGAGCGCAAATCATAGGAACAAACATGTCCTTTGAGTGGTTCATTGCCCTACGCTATTTGAAGGCCAAGCGCCAGGAGGCCTTTATTTCGCTGATAACCCTGATTTCCATCGTGGGTGTTGCAGTGGGAGTAATGGCCTTGATAGTGGTCATTTCCGTGATGAGCGGTTTTGAGACCCATCTTCGCACCAAGATCCTCGGCATCAATTCAGACATACTCGTGCGCAGCTATCAGGGGCCCTTTGGAGATGTTCAAGGGGTCATGGACAAGGTCTTGAAAATTGAGGCGTCTGAAAAAGATCTTTGGCATAAATTCACCAGCTTGCTGGAAAGGGGGCATGGAAGCGTAAAGGTGGTTGCCGCAACCCCGGTAGTCTACATACAGGCCCTGCTTATGTCTGGAAAGGCAGTAAGCGGGGCTGCTATAAGGGGGGTGGATCCTGCCACCGTAAAGAGTGTTGTCAACATTGGTAAGGTGGTGCAGGGGGCTGGGATAGAATCCCTGGGAGCTGACCATGCAGCGCCTTCAATAATAATCGGCAGGGAACTGGCAAGGAATCTTGGCGTAGGGGTGGGCCAGGCCATCCAGATCGTGCTTCCTAGGGGCACTCTGAGCCCGGTTGGAATGCTTCCGAAAATCAGGACCTTCCATGTGGCAGGCATCACATCCACAGGCGTATATGAATATGACAGCTCCCTTGCCTTCATATCCCTCAAGGCAGCGCAGAAACTTGCTGGTATAGGGCAAAAGGTGCATGCCCTTGAGCTCAAATCTTCAGACCTTTACCGGGCAGACAGGCTTTCACGGGCCATAGCCAGGGAGCTAGGTTTCCCCTTCTGGACCATGGATTGGCAGCAGATGAGCAGGAACCTCTTTTCAGCACTGAAGCTTGAAAAGCTAGCCATGTTTATTGTACTCACCCTCATAGTGCTAGTTGCCGCATTCAACATAGTCAGCACCTTGACAATGCTGGTAATGGAAAAGAAGCAGGATATAGCAATATTAAAGGCAATAGGCGCTACAGACAGGGTAATCCTGCGCATATTCGTTTACAGCGGCCTTCTTATTGGGCTGATAGGCACAGGTTTCGGCGTGGCAGGAGGCACCATCCTCTGCAAACTCCTCAGCCGCTACAAGTTCATCAAGATACCAAGCGAGGTCTATTACACCGATACCCTGCCTGTCCTATTGAGAAGCCAGGACGTAATTGTGATTGCTGCCAGTGCCATATTGATATGTTTCCTGG
>JALVPX010000147.1 GCA_027031565.1 Deltaproteobacteria bacterium
CAAGACCTTCATCCCTGAATCTCAGGGGAACTTTGTATATGCAGTCTACGTCCTTTGCGGTAATGACCCGTTCATTTTTCACATCACAAAAGAGCGCTATTTTGGCCTTTATACTAGAAGAAAGGGGCATTTCCGACCGGCACAGCAGGATGTCGGGCTGGATGCCTATGGAACGCAATTCCTTCACGCTGTGCTGCGTGGGTTTCGTCTTGAGCTCGCCAGCTGCCTTTATGTAAGGAACATATGTAACATGGATATAGAGGGAATTCTCCTTTCCAAGATCTCCCCTTAGCTGTCGTATGGCCTCAAGAAACGGAAGACCTTCTATATCTCCGACTGTTCCGCCTATCTCCACAATGGCAATGTCGGCCTCTCCGTTGAGCTGTGTCACAGCCTGCTTTATTTCATCCGTAACGTGGGGAATTACCTGGACGGTTCCCCCAAGGTAGTCACCTCTTCTTTCCTTTGAAATAACGGAATGGTAAATCCTGCCGGAGGTGTAATTGTGGCGCTGCCCAAGCTTTGCGTGGGTGAAACGCTCATAATGGCCCAGATCGAGATCTGTTTCAGCCCCATCATCAGTCACAAAGACTTCACCATGCTGAAAGGGGTTCATGGTTCCAGGATCCACGTTTATGTATGGATCCAGCTTTTGAAAAGTTACCCTCAGGCCCCGTGCCTCAAGCAGGGAGCCTATGGCAGCCGCTGCCAGGCCTTTGCCAAGGGAAGAGAGCACACCCCCGGTAATAAAGATATACTTGGTTTTCATTTCCACGCCCCTTTCATCAAAAAAAATCCCAATGTATGTCTAATCATAAAAGAAAAGCGGCTCCACGAGAGTGATTCCGCCAGTGGACAATGCCTTCAATGCGTTATCCAGCATCTCTTCCGGCACCTTGAATATCAGCACCGCTTTTTGGGTCCCTCCAACAAAGGCATAAGTATAATCTATATTTATGTCTGCTTCAGCCAGGATCTTGACCACCTTATAAAAACTGCCTGGCGCATCCTCCACCTCTACGGCAAAGACATCTTGCTCTTTAACAGTAAAACCAGCTGATGAAAGGGCTGTTTTGGCCTTTTCCGGGTTGTTCACCACCAGCCTAAGGATACCAAATTCTGCGGATTCGGCCATGGCAAGAGCCCTGATGTTTATGCCGGCGTCACTGAGGACCTTGGTAACTTCAAGGAGACGTCCCTTCCGGTTCTCCAAAAAGATGGAAAGCTGTTTGACACTGTATTTGCTTCTCATTTCTTACCCCCTTCGACCTGCCTCTTGTCTATGATCCTTTGTGCCTTCCCCATACTACGTTCCAATGTCTTGGGTTCAACCAGCTTTACCTTTGCGTTTATGTAAAGCTCATTCAACATCTCAGCCTCAAGCCGCTTCTTGAGGGCTTCCAATGCACCTATACCGTCGGCGAAGGTCGTTTCGTCCACTTCGACCCACACTTCAAGCTTGTCCAAGACGCCTTTCTTATCCACTACAATGACATAGTTTGGGGTTGTGCCTTCCACCTTTGTGAGTACGTGCTCAACCTGTGAAGGGAAGACGTTGACGCCATTTACAATGAGCATATCGTCACTGCGGCCTACCACAGAATCCATAGTTACGAGGGTACGACCGCATTTGCACGGGCGCCTGTGCAACGTGGTGATATCCTTGGTCCTGTATCTGATTATTGGCAAGGCCTGCTTGGTGACCGTAGTAAATACCAGCTCCCCCTCCTCTCCATCCGGCAGCACCTCTCCGGTTTCAGGATCGATCACCTCGGGAATAAAGTGATCCTCAAACACGTGCAAGGAACCGTGAGGGCACCCTGCAGCAACACCAGGGCCGATTATTTCCGAAAGGCCATAAGCTTCTATGTAGATTATTCCCCATGCATCTTTGAGTGCCTGCCTGAGCCCTTGTGAAGCAGGTTCGGCTCCGAAAAAACCTGCCCTCAACTTGAAATCTCTTTTGATGTCATACCCTTCCTCCAGGGCCACTTCAGACATGTGAAGAGCAAAGGATGGGGTACATGCCAGTATGGTTGCCCCAAAGTCCTTCATCAGCAGGAGCTGACGCTTTGTAAATCCTCCGCTCGAAGGTACAACCGCGGCTCCTACCTTCTCAGCCCCATAATGAAAGCCCAGCCCGCCGGTAAAGAGGCCGTAACCATAGGCATTGTGAACCACATCCTGCGCCCCCACTCCTGCCATTGCATAAGTGCGTGCCATTACTTCGGTCCACACGCCCATGTCATGTTGTGTATAGCCTACCACAGTTGGTTTGCCAGTGGTGCCAGATGAGGAATGTATGCGAACCACCTGATCCATAGGCACGGTAAAAAGGCCGAAAGGATAGTGGTCTCTCAGGTCCTGCTTTGTAGTGAAGGGGAGTCTGGCAAGATCGGCCAGGCTCTTTATCTGTGATGGATGGATGCCCTGTTCGTCAAATTTTTTCTTGTAAAACGGGACCAGGTGGTAAACCCTTTCTGCCGTATCTCTCAAACGTTTCAACTGCAGGGCCTCTATCTCTTCCCGCGGGGCCCCTTCGATTCGATTCCACATCTTAAAAACCCTCCCGATTCCCTTGCGCTACTTAAAATTTGATTTTAAAGCAGGGTTTATTTCAGGAAGGTTTTAATGTCAAGGGGTGAACGAATTATGCATGGATTTATTTCAGCACAGGCCTCCGGCATCAACTATTGACTGCCATTTTCAGGATGGCATTTAAAATCGCTGCCGCTACCGGACTTCCGCCTTTCCTGCCCTTGGACGTGATGAAAGGTACCATTCCCTGCGATGCCAGCATCTCCTTTGATTCCACCGCGTTGACAAAGCCCACTGGAACCCCGATCACAAGCTCAGGCCTCACAGCGCCCTTATCGATCAACTCGAGCAGGTGGATCAAGGCTGTTGGCGCATTGCCGATCGCCACTATGCCGACATCGCCCTGCTTGATACCCAGTTCCATGGCCGCAGCCGCCCTGGTGCACCCCTTTTCTGATGCTAGTTCAGAACATTGTACGCTGCCTATGGGAGTCAGGACTTCTATTCCAAAATTTTTACATAGCGATTTATTTATTCCCGAGGCCACCATGTTTACATCAGTCAAGATGGGCCGGCCTCTCCTGATGGCTGCCAGGCCAGCTTTAACTGCATCTGGATGAAAAACCAAGTTCCTGGAAAAATCAAAGTCTGCTGTGGCGTGTATGACTCTGACAACAACAGGAATATGATGGTCTGCAAATGCAATTTCTCCCATCTCAGACCTTATGATTTCAAAGCTCTTTTTCTCTATCTCTAAACCGCTGAGCCCCTTGTATGGCATGGCAATTTCTTCCAAGTCCTTCATTTTTCAATTCCTGAACGCGCCTTTACGCCCTTTTCATAATAGTGCTTGATATTTCGCATCTCAGTAACGAGATCTGCTGCCTCTACTAGTTCCGGCGGAGCACCCCTACCTGTTAACACCCATTCTTTATCTGTTCCACATGACTCTATTAGGTCCAGGATTTCCTGCACAGTGGCGAGGCCAAGGCTCAGCACCACGTTTATTTCATCCATCACTACAAGACGATAAACGCCCTGCGCAGCCAATTCCTTTACCGTATCCAGTCCTTCCAGAACCCTTTGCCTGTCTTCACGTCCAGGCCTTCCCCTTATAAAACGGCCGGATCCAAACTGGAGTATCGTGGCCTTATCACCAAAACACGCCTTGATGGCCTTGACTTCATTAAAATCGCCCTTTTTCAGAAACTGGCATATGAGCACCCTGCATCCAGCGCCCAGGCATCTTAATGCCAAGCCAAGGGCAGCCGTGGTCTTTCCTTTACCATCCCCTGTATAAACCTGAATATATCCTTGAAATGAGGTCATAAGTAGCCAATTCAGTAATTTTTATTATATTAGTAAGGTTATTCCAGCGAGGCAACTATGGGTCAGGGGCCTCTTTTCTTAAAATTCATCTTGGCGCGCATCATGCATCCGGGTATAAACATCCCTTTATGTTGAGAAAGAAAAAAAAGACGAGACAGACGCGTCGCAAAAAGAGGAGCTGGCTCACTCTTTTTGCGGTGGAACTGGTGAGCGCCCTGCTTATCACTATTTGTGTAGCCTTGCTGGCTGCTGCCTATACCATTCTTGGGCTGCCAGACATCTCGTCGCTTCGCTCATATTCGCCACCAACAGTAACCCAGGTGTTCGATTCCGATCTCAATCCGATTGCCTACTGGTACATGGAGCGCAGATGGGTGGTCCCTCGTTCCCGCATTCCGGACAGGCTTCTTTATGCCTTTTTGGCAGCCGAGGATGCCAGATTTTATGAACATCCAGGTGTGGACCTGGTGGGCGTGATCAGGGCAATGGTCAAAAACATAGAAGCAGGGCAGATAGTCCAGGGTGCAAGCACCATAACCCAGCAGGTCACACGCTCCCTCCTTCTTTCAAGGGAACGCACATTCATGCGCAAGATAAAAGAGGCCATCCTGGCGTATCAAATCGACTCGGTTCTTTCCAAGGATGAGATCATAACCCTTTATCTCAATCAAATCTTTCTTGGAGAAGGCTCTTATGGCGTCGAAGCGGCAGCCCGCAC
>JALVPX010000148.1:0-2524 GCA_027031565.1 Deltaproteobacteria bacterium
CGCCGAACCTTCCGAGGCCTATGAGCCGGTACGTCCGGGGCATGCAGCAGCCCCTGAAAAAAGGCAGTTCCAGAATGCCCAGGAGTATATAGACGCCGCCCTGGAATATTGCAAAGAGGCGAATTCCCTTTGGAACGAGGGCGAGACGGACAAGGCCCTGGATGCTTTGGATCTGGCATACAGCTACATATTGAAGGTAGACGAAGACAAGAGTCCCGAACTAATACAGCAGAAGGAAGATCTTCGGGTCCTGATAGCAAAAAGGATAACCGAAATCTATGCCTCACTTCATACGGCTGCCAAGGGAAATCACAATGCCATTCCAATGACGCTCAACCGTCACGTAGAAGACGAGATCAGGCGTTTTCAAGGTGTTGAAAGGGATTTTTTCGTAAATGCCTATAGACGCTCAGGCCGATACAGGGATGCAATAGTCGAGGCGCTGAGGGCAGCAGGTCTGCCTGAAGAGTTGTCGTGGCTGCCTTTGATCGAAAGCGGCTTTAGATGCAGGGCCTTGTCCAGGGCAAGGGCCTTGGGCCTGTGGCAGTTCATACCCTCGACTGGGTACAAATTCGGCCTTAACAGGGACTCCTGGATAGACGAACGCTTGGACCCAAAAAAGTCGACCCAGGCAGCTATAGCCTATCTCAAGGAACTCCACGATATATTCGGCGACTGGACCACTGTGCTGGCTGCATATAACTGTGGTGAAGGAACTGTTTTGCGCCTCATAAGGAGGCAGAAAATAAATTATCTGGACAACTTCTGGGATTTGTATGAGATGCTTCCCAGGGAAACGGCCCGCTACGTGCCGAGATTTCTGGCAACTCTGCATATTATAAAAAATCCCGAACAATATGGTATTGATCTTCCCGAGCCGGATCAGCCGTTCTCCTTTGAGACAGTGACAGTGGACAAGCAGATGAGTCTCAGGGCCATTGCCAAGGCAATCGACATTCCTGTTGAGACATTGGTGGAACTGAACCCCGAGTTGCGGTACAAAGTTACCCCGAATAAGTCATACGACCTGAAGGTCCCTGAAGGATTGGGGCCTGTTCTAATGGCAGCTGTGGCTTCAATTCCAACGTGGTGCCCGCCGAAGAGGGTTTTTGTCTATCACCGGGTAAAGCGCGGTGAAACCCTTTCCCTTATTGCCATGAAATATCATACCTCTGTTTCGGCAATCATGAGGGCGAACAGGATCAGGAGCGCCAAGCGGCTCAGGGTGGGCAAGCGGTTGAAAATTCCATTGGGAAAAGGCAGGTCCAGGTCCCTTTATTCCAGCTATAAACCCAGGAAGAGGGTAATCAGATATGTTGTCAAAAGGGGTGATTCCCTCTGGATGATTGCCAGAAAATTCAATACAACCGCAAAGGCAATAATGCGCTACAATGGCCTGCGTTCCTCCCATCTTAAGGTGGGACAGGTGCTAAAGATACCTGCCAGGAAATACAGCAGCAGTTTGGCCTCCGGCGCCAGGAAGACCGTGTCGTAGCTGGTTGTTTGTCAAAGGAGAAGCATGTCATTGGCCGAAGAAAGCAGCACGAAAACCATATGTGAACTTATTGATGAAATCGGGCCTGAGGAAGAGGTTGAAACTGAAATAGAAACCCTGGGGCCCAGAAAGCTTGCCTCTCCCTTGCTGAAAAAGGAATATGAATGCTTTGCCAGGGATGAAGATCGTGTTCTTCTGCGCGTATGCCATAGGAGCCTGATAAAGTGTGTTGAAAACGGGCGCGTTCCTCCCTCCTTTGAGCTGGCTGGACCAAGAGAGACCATATATTTTGATCCTTCCAAGGCAAGGGCTGCCTTGGTTACCTGCGGGGGGCTGTGCCCCGGCGTCAATGATGTCATAAGGGCCATTGTCCTGTCCCTCTACTATGGATACGGGGTAAGACACGTTTCAGGCATCCGTTACGGCCTGCGCGGTTTTATACCGAAATACGGGCTTCCTGTAATGGAACTCACCCCGGAGAACGTGGCCCATATACACGAATCAGGCGGTACCATACTCGGCTCGTCCAGGGGGCCTCAGCCTATTGATGAAATCGTGGATGCCTTGGACAGAATGAACATCTCCATGCTCTTTATAATAGGCGGAGATGGTACGTTTAAGGCTGGCTTGAAAATATGGAAGGAGATCAAGAAACGGGGCCTAAAAATTGCCGTGGTGGCCATACCAAAGACCATTGACAACGATATCTACCTGGTCTCCAAGACCTTTGGCTTCGATACGGCCGTGGAAATGGCCTGCCAGGCCATACGGTGCGCCCACACGGAAGCTATCGGAGTTCCTAATGGAATAGGGCTGGTCAAGGTCATGGGGCGTTACTCAGGCTTTATTGCAGCAGCAGCCACCAGTGCCCTGCGCGAGGTGAATTTCTGCCTCATACCAGAGGCAGACTTCGATCTGGAAGGCCCCAAGGGGCTCTTGGAATCCTTGAAAGAAAGGCTTCAATGCAGGGGGCATGCCGTAATTGTTGCCGCTGAAGGGGCTGGCCAGCGCTATGTAGCTCCTGAAAAG
>JALVPX010000148.1:2534-4584 GCA_027031565.1 Deltaproteobacteria bacterium
ACAAAACATGCAGCTGTTCTTACGCTATATTGACCCAAGTTACATAGTGCGCAGCGTGCCTGCAAATGTCGATGACAGGCTTTATTGCGCAACACTTGGTCAAAATGCCGTACATGCTGCTTTAACAGGAAGGACTGCCATGATGGTCAGCAGGTGGAATGGGAGATACGTGCATGTTCCCATTAAGGCTGCTGTGAAACGCAGGAAACAAGTGAATATAAAATCTGGATTGTGGCAAAGTGTACTCGAATCCACCGGGCAGTCGTCCCTGAAAAATCCCTCTTAGCCAGGAAACAACGAATTCATCAAAAGGAGATGGTTATGAACAGGTCCATGGGCATGAGTGGGGTGGTCATGCTGCTTATCGCACTTTTATGTCTGAATGGCTGCAGTTCCCCAGAGGAAAAGCGAGATAAACATTTGCAGAGAGCCGCCAGGTACATGGAACAGGAAAAGTACCGGGAGGCAGTCATAGAGTTCAAAAATGTGGTTCAGGCAGATCCCCAGTTTGCTCCAGGCTATTACAAGATGGCCATGGCCTATCTTGAGCTTGGCGATGGAAGAGCGGCGTTTTCCAATTTCCAAAAGGCCGTGGATGCTGATCCAAACAACACGCAGGCAAGGTTGAAGCTTGCACAGATGCTGCTACTGGCAAAACAGCTTGACCAGGTGGAAAAGCACTTGAAGCAGCTGCTCTCCCAGGCCCCCCACGATATGGAGGTGAGACTTCTTCAAGGGGGCTTTCTGCTTGAAAAGGGAGATGTTCAGGGTGCTTTGAGCGTCTTTAAAAAGGCGGTTGAGATTGCGCCGGACAATCATCGGCCCTATCTGGCTCTTGCATCGGTTTACAGCCAGATGGGAGACGCCGCCCAGGCCGAAAAAATGCTTCGAAAGGCAATCTCCTTCAGCAGCAAAGGCATTGCCAAAACAAAGTCAATGCTTGCCCTGGCGTCCCTCTATGAGCACTCCCAACAGATGGGCAAGGCAGAAAAAGAGATCCGCCTTGTGATCGAAGAGAATCCCGATCAGGTGGAGGCGATTCTTGCCCTGGCCTCATTTTATGCAAGGAACAGCCGTATGGACAAGGCAAAGGAGGTGCTGGCCCTTGCAATAAACAAATTTCCCAAAAAGGCTGGTCCATATCTCCTGATGGCCGAGCTGTTTGTAAGTGAGGGAAAAACAAAAGAAGCCATGGACATATTGGACCATGGCCTGGAGTACCTGCCGGATCAACCAAAACTCTTGGGTAAAATGGCAGACTTGAAATTCGAGACTGGTGATACAGACAGTGCTGAAAAATTGATGGAAAAGGCACTCAATGCCTATCCATATGAACCAACTGCCCTCAAGGTAAAGGCCAAGTTGTTGATTGCCCGGGGAAAGGGCGGGGAGGCCGTTTCCATCCTTGAAGGATTGAACAAGGCGTATACAGGCAATCTTGAGGTGCTCTACCTGCGGGCCCTGGCTCAATTGCAGGAAGGAAGGCTAGGGTCTGCCCAGAATGACCTTCAAAGCCTGCTGATGCGTGCTCCGGGTTTTTTGAAAGCAAGGCTGCTCCTGGCCGACATTTTTTTAAAGCAAAGGAATCCGGACGAGGTGATCGAGCATACCCAATTCATTTTAAAACGAAGTCCCAAAAACGTGGAGGCCCTGACCTTGCAAGGGGCTGCCAGGGCCATGCTGAAGCACTTTGATCAGGCAGAAAAGGATCTGCTTCGAGCCTTGGAGGTTGATTCCCAGGCTGGGTCTGCAAAGTACATCCTGGCCCGGATCTGGCTTGCGCAAAAAAAATTTGGAAAGGCGGAGAAGGCCTTGCTGGAAATCCTTGACAAGGAACCTGGCCATTTACCTGCAGTAAGGACCCTGGCTGCTGCATATATGGCGGGCAACAGGATGGACGATGCCATTGCACTGTGCGAAAGGCTGCTTCAAAAAGATCCCAAGAATCCCATGCTGCACATGATTCAAGGCAGGCTTTTTGCCCTTTCCAAGAAGGAAGCTAAGGCAATAAGGTCGTTCAAGACGGCAATGGAAATCGACAGCGAACTCA
>JALVPX010000149.1 GCA_027031565.1 Deltaproteobacteria bacterium
ATGGAGCCCGGACTTTCCTCTGTTCCGCGGATGACGGAACAGCGATCACCCGCTGCCTCCCTGAGGCAAAGATACCATAAGTAATCTTTCCAGCAGAAGCAAGGCACATGATGAACCAAAATCGTGCCTACAGGCTAAGCCTTATCGGCAAATTTGCCCAAGAAATAAAAAAAATTGGAACATGATTGGAATTGAGCTAATATGTCTATTAGCGAGTAGGAGGAGAGAATATGACCCTTAGTGCTGGTATGCGGCATGAATGGTTGCGGAAAAGGCGGGTCAACGGATCTTTTAAGAAGGCCCTGCTGTTTGTGTGGCTGGCATCTATTCTTGATTTTGTCTTCACATGCCGCCATCTCCAATGCGGTGCAACAGAACTCAATCCGCTGTTTGCCCTCTTATTCAATTCCGGTCGGTTTGCCGAGGCATTCATCATAAAGTTGAGCCTTACAACTCTCAGCCTGGCTGTCTTGACGCTCTTTTCATTCAAGAAGAGCGCCCAAAAGGCGTTGAATGCAATTGCATGCGGTTACGGTCTGCTATTGGTCTATCACTTAACAGGTTTTTTCGTGTAGGCTCTGAAGGCGCCGGATGCGTTATGCCTCAGCGCCCTCTTTTTCTTTAACAGCGTAGATGATACGCTGGCACGTGGGACATACATGAATCTTTTCGTCGCGCAGAAGCTCATTAAACAATTGTGGTGGAATGTTCATGTGACAGCCGCTGCAGACCCCTGCAGTTACTGTGGCGACTACGATTCCTTGCCTCTTGTCTTTCAGGAAGTCATATTTTCTGAGTAAATCTTTCTTTACCTTGGCAGCAAGCTTATCACGTTCTTTTTCCAGGGAAGAGATCTTTTTGGCCAATTCTTTTTCAACTTTTTCAACCTGTTTCCGTTCCGCTTCCATCTCTTTCTTGAGCTGAGAGAGCTCCTTTTTCCTGCTCTTTATCTCTTCTTCCAGCTCCTGGATCTGCTCCATAGTAACCAGGATTTCCTCTTCACGTTCCTTGTTCGCCCTTTTTATATCCTCGATCTCTTTGAAAACCGCCTGGTATTCACGGTCTGTTTTGATTGTAGAAAGCCGCTGCTGTGATTTGTTCAAGCGGACATTTTCAAGTTCCAGTTCATCTTCAAGCTCTATCTTGTGTTTATTCAGCTGGGTGAGGCGTTCCGTCATCTCCTTCAGCCCGGCTTCCTCCTCTTCGACCTGTTCCTGCAAGGCCTCCAGCCTTTTTGGACATTCTGTCTTTTCTTCCAATAGCTTACGGATCTTGAGGTCTGTTTCCTGCAGATTTAAGAGGGATTCCAGTTCTATTCTCAATTTATAACTCCTTGTGCTTGTGTTATTTCTTTGATCACGTCTCCCTGGTCCAGGCAGGGGCGGTTTCATCTTCAAAAATCGATATATCAATATCCCAACTGCTTTTTTCGGAGGCAGTAAGGAGGTAATTTGCTATCGCAGGCACTATGGGCCACTCGCTCTGAAAATGGCCTGCACTGATTACCGCCTTTCCAAGCTGTTCTGCCTCACGGAACACGCTGTGCTTGATCTCGGCACTTATGAAAAGATCGGCACCTGCCGCCAATACCTGGGGCCATAGATCTGAGCCCGAACCCCCGCATATGGCAACCCTGTGTATGGTCTGTTCAGGCATGCCTGTAATGGAAAAGATGCCCGGCTTAAGAAAGCTGCTGTAAGCATTTATGATCTCTTCCAGAGTGACGGGTTGTTCCAGTTCACCCACCCTCCCGATGCCTGTATCGTGAACGTCCTGTTCCCTGACCAGCAGGGGTGAAACATGGTTGAACATCAACGGTCCTGCCAGCTGGTCTGAAACACCGCCTTTGGCAGCATCGAGATTCGTATGTGCCGCTATAAGGCACAGGCCGGCCTTCAGAAAATCGGCCGCAGCTGCGGGAATCCAGTAAGATAGATTTAAGTTATATAAAGGCTTGAAAATTAACGGGTGGTGAGTGATTACAAGGTCCGCCCCTGTTTCCTTTGCCTTTTTCAACAGGGACTGTGTAGGGTCCAAGGCTATCAATACCCTTGAGACCCTGGTGTCTGGATCCCCAATCTGAAGACCGACATTGTCCCATTCTTCAGCAAGGCTTTTGGGAGCCCATTCTTCCAGTAAGTTTTCAATATCCGATACTGTTGGCATCAATGTCTTTCAATTGTTAATGAAAAAAGGTGCATCCATATGGCTGCACCTTTTTGTGTTGCATTTGGTATGTGTATAGTTTTTTCGGCTGAATTTTTTTCAAAACTTCTGCCCCGCCTGGCATTGGATTGGGCCCACCAGGATTCGAACCTGGGACCAACCGGTTATGAGCCGGTGGCTCTGCCAGCTGAGCTATGGGCCCACAGTACAGACACGTATATTTACAAAATGGTGTAGGATCTTGTCAAGTTTGGTGACTAAGATTTTCAGTCTGGTGAATTGGTCGTTTTTATGCCCTGTCGGCAGGTTTTGACACATGAGATATCACTTTCATAAATTAAGGAGAAGTTTTGAGCTGCAGTTCGTTTCAGTAAAGGTCTGCAGTTGAAATTTACTGGCTATTCAGGCACTTGATCCGGCCATTTTCAAACGTATTTGAACGTAAGGCAGTGGCTTGTGTGTTTCTGGGCGACAGCTCTATTGTATGGCAAAATACCTGTTTCTGGAGGTGCTATCAACAGGCTAGATCGACAGGAAAAATTATTTCTTTTTACATGGCCTAGTGGTGTCTTCTTCAGAGTTTTCAGAGCTCTTTTCGTGCGTCTGTTTCACATCTTAGCCCCATTTGGGCCGAAAACTCTTCAAGAGACCTCTGAAAAACTGCCTCTTTTGCCCAACAGCTGCGTTTTCGTCGCGAAAAAAATGCTCACATACCCCAAGTATGCTGCGCCTTTTTCGCTCCTCAGGCCTTGCTCTTGAACAAAATAGTTGTTTTTCAGAGGTCTCTTCAAGAGCCACTCACTAGACCTATCCGCACCTGCACAAACAAAACAGCCTTTCCTTCAAAAGCAATTTTTAAAAAGCAGTGCCGTCGATTTTTAACAGCATGAGAAACAACGACTCATCGAGATAAAAAGCTTTTAGAATGTAGAAGCGTGGGGGCGGTGGCTGGTGTTGGCTCCTGAACCATTTTTAACGTGAAGAGGATGAAGAGCCTTCGCTGGCGCAGGGCAGACCTTTAAAAATGGTAAAGGAGACACACCAGCCACCCCATCAAAGACGGTTAAGAAACTTGCCATTCAAAAATACGCATTAATGTGATGCCATTACACTTTTTACAAGGTCTAGTGGTGTCTCCTTCAGAGTTTTCAGAGTTCTTTTCGTGCGCTTGCTCCACATCTTAGCCCCATTCACGCCGAAAACTCTTCAGGAGCCACACACTAGACCTGATCCGCACCTGCGTACAAACAAAACGGCCATTCTTTTAAAAAGGCTTTTCGAAAAAAAGGGGGACCACCTCACATGGCCTCCTCATATCTCATCTTCTTGACCTCCTCTAAATATCGTGCACGGCTTATCTTATATGGATACCTCTTAAGCTCCCATATAAAACCGGACAGTTTATGTGTTAATAAAGAGGACATTTTATTTGCTCGTAACATGCTCGTAACAATTGTCTTGACAATGGGGGCAAGTTCACTACGATAGATAGTATCTATCGGTGGTTTAGTTACAGAGGACTTATAACCAAATCATAAGCTTATGCCCATGACGGGCGTACACGACCGCATCAATTCAGGCTGGCAATTCCGTTGCGCTCCATAGCTGCAAGTGACCCTGGACGGTTGAATCTGTAGGAAAAGCCTAAACAGCCTTAAAATATTGATTTTTTGTGCCATGCTGCATGATAGGGCTTAGCCATGTGCGTGAAGGATGGACGGATGGAAAACTTTATCTGTTAATCTTTGCTGTTCGTTGAAAGAGTGACACAGTCGGGGCTCCTGCTACGGGAGTTATGTACAGTCGTGATCTGAATGGAAGATGGCATGCAGATATTACCCCTATTTTTCAGGGCAGATTGGGTAATTTGGGCAATTATTCGATCTACTCCGGCACGCTTTCACCGGGTACATATACTTTCTATTTCGGTGTAGACCTTGACCGAGACGGCATCTTGAATGACCCACTTTATTATGATTTTGTAACTGTAATTGTACAATAACAGGAGGAAAAACTATGAACTGCAAAGTATTTTTCAGAATGTTGGCAATCGGCGCTGTGTTCATTCTCATATCTGTCTCTGCATATGCAGCTGAGGCTCATCTGAGCATATCGCCTTCCACTTTGGACTTGGAGACAGGTACGATTTATGCTAGAGCCGGCAGATTGGAAGTTACAATTTCCGGCACAAGGGACTCGGATGAAGTTGATGTTGCCGATGTCTCCTACTCTGTATACTACGTTACTGGAGAAGCAATGTGCGGTAGCTCTGGGCTGACTATCAAGGCAACAATTTCTGAAGGTGAAAATCCGGGGAAAAGCACTTATGAAAAAAGTTCCCGATTTATCTGGAACCGGGGTTTTACCATTTGTCATTTTTAATTGGCAACTATATAGGTAGAAAATACGAGAGTGTTGATATGGGTGGTATCAAATATCTGCGTGTAATCGGGACTCCGCTTCCCGTGAACATCGAAAATATAACGGGGGCGTCAATTACAGAAAGTGACACTTTTGTGCTTGAAGGTGTCACGGTTCCCGGATATACGGAAAAATACTGGGGAACCTTCAAATGGAACCCCTATACATTGTCTTTTGATCTGATAGATGCGGGAGTCGGAACAGGTGCCAACCGGTAATTAGATATCACCTGCCCTGGATACACCAAAAACGGCGAGCGTAAGTATTTAAGAGGTGGCACCAGTTCGTAGTCATGCCGCCAATTTCAAATCAGGCCTGGTGTATTCAGGGGAGGGTTTATCCCAATTTGCTTCATCCGGGGTCTTGCCCTCAAGGCTGGAATGGGGACGTTGGGAATTTTAATAATCAAGCCAGAGCGAGAGACCTTGCCGGCCATGGAGCTACGAATGTCGGTATCCTTGAGTGTGTCGGTGAACGCATCACTGCATATCCTGGTCCCATTTGGGCCGAAAACTCTTCAGGAGACTTCTGAAAAACTGCCTCTTTTGCCCAATAGCTGCGTTCACGTCGCGAAAAAATGCTCACATACCCCAAGTATGCTGTGCTTTTTTCGCTCCTCAGGCCTTGCTCTTGAACAAAATAGTTGTTTTTCAGAGGTCTCTTCAAGAGCCACTCACTAGACCTGATCCGGCCTTGCCTGCAAAGACAACGGCCTTTCTCTTAACAAGGCGTGTTAAAAGACAGTATTGTAGATTTTAAAAGCATGAGGATCAAAGACTCTTTGAGATAAAAAGCTTTTAGAATGTACAAGCGTGGGAGCGGCGGCTGGGAGTGGCTCCTGAACCATTTTTAACGTGAAGAAGATGAAGAGCCTTTGCAGGCGCACGGCAGACCTTTAAAAATGGTAAAGGAGACATACCAGCCGCCCCATTAACAGGCAGTGAGTAACCCTTCTTTTAATTGCACTCCTAACGCTTCAGGATTGAGGTTTCCCCATTCTTGCTAGATACAAAGATACAAAACATGCCTTGTGAAATGGTTGCTATCGACCTATCTTGCGCCTTTTTGCCAATATCTTGCGCCACTTATCCAGCCTGTCCTTTATGATACGCTCGTGGCCTCTGCTGGTTGGTTGATAATAGATCCTGTTTTTCAATTCAGTAGGGAAATATTCCTGATATGCCAGCCCGTCTGGATAGTCATGGGCATATTTGTAGCCCTTTCCGTAACCGAGCTCTTTCATCAATTTTGTTGGTGCGTTTCTTATGTGGAGCGGCACAGGTAATGAGCCATACTTTCGTGCATCTGACTGCGCCTTTCCATAAGCCTCATATACGGCGTTGCTTTTAGGCGCAGTTGCCAAATAGAGTGCTGCCTGGGCAAGGGCAAGTTCGCCTTCCGGGCTTCCCAGGAAGTCATAGGCCCTCAAGGCATCCATAGCGACCTGCAGGGCCTGTGGGTCGGCATTTCCCACATCTTCCGAGGCAAACCTTATCATTCTCCTCGCCACATAATGGGGATCTTCTCCGCCTTCAAGCATTCGCGCCATCCAGTACAGGGCCGCATCCGGATCGCTGCCCCTTAAACTTTTGTGAAACGCAGATATGAGATTGTAGTGTTCCTCGCCTGCCTTGTCGTAACGCAGCACACGCTTCTGGGCTGCCTGCTCAACATCGTCCAGGGTAATTGCTGCGCCTTTGCCTTCGGCCCTCTTGGCCACTGCAATTTCAGCGCTGAATTCAAGAAGGTTGTAAAGGCTCCTGGCGTCACCATCGGCATAGTCGATTATGGCCTCTTCGGCCTCCCTGGATATGGACAGCTCCATGCTGCCAAGGCCCCGTTCACGATCTTTGAGGCCCCTGTGAAGCAATTTCCTCAGGTCGTCCCTGGAAAGCGGCTTCAATGTGAATACATGGCATCTTGAGAGCAGGGGATTTATTATCTCAAAGGATGGATTTTCAGTGGTGGCGCCTATGAGGGTGATCAAGCCACTTTCCACATGGGGCAGAAAGGCATCCTGCTGGGCCTTGTTGAAGCGGTGTATCTCGTCTACGAAGAGCACAGTCTTTGGGCCGCCGCTGCGCTTTCCCTCCTGTGCCTCGCCGATAATGGCCCTTAATTCCTTGACCCCGGAGAGGACTGCGGAAAAGGATATGAAATTGGCATCAACCAGCCTTGCCAGTACCCTGGCAATGGTGGTCTTGCCGCATCCCGGAGGTCCCCAGAATATTATAGAAGGCAGCTGGCCGCGGGCCGCTATGGCCTGCAGGGGTTTGCCCGGGCCGAGCAGATCCTCCTGGCCTGCGATCTCTTCCAGGGTTCTGGGGCGCATGCGTTCTGCCAAAGGAATGCCTGGCATGTTAGTCTGTTCTTTTTTCTGCCTTTTTTGATCGTTTTTCAGTTTTTTTGGCCTGTTTTCTCTTTTTGACACGGGCCTCTACCGTGAACAACTTGCTGAAACAGTAAGTTGACAGGCTCAACACAAGTCCCCATGAGAATAACATAAATAGAAGCGCTGTGCCTTTCATTTCGATCTCCTTCTGCGGTCAGACAAGAAGACCAGGAAACAGAGGAAAAAACCTATTCCTACCAGCAGTTCCCTGGTTACCCAGGCAGTCCAGGATCCATTTTTGAGATAGCCCGGCAATACATCAAAGGTCCACCATCCAAGTATCACTATGAGGAAAAGGGGCGTCACATATTTTATGATCGGGAAAAAGATAGTTGGTGCCTTGACTATGGCTCCCCTGTTGATTTCCTCCCATGCTCTTTTACTCTCGAAGATCCAGAAAAAGATTATCACTTCTATCAATGCAAAGATCACTACGAAAAAGGTTCCTGCCCAGAAGTCCATTTCATCCAAGGCCTTGCCTAGAAAAATGGGTACATGGGCTATGCCGAAAAGGAAGGTCATGGTGGCAATGACTGCATGGGGTCTTTTTAGTCGGAACTCATCTTCAAGAAAGGCAATGACCGGTTGGGTTATGGCCACAGAAGATGTAAGGCCTGCAAAGAAGAGGAGCGTGAACCAGAGAAAGCCGAACAAGCTTCCCATGGGTATGTTGGCAAAGATGGCAGGCAGGCTTACAAAGGCGAGGTTAAATGCCCCGGAAGCAGCTATCTGCTGAGCTGCCATAACCCCGAAGAATGCGGCAGCAGCAGGAATGGCAATAGAGCCTCCAAGCACCACTTCGGCCAATTCATTCAAAGAGGCTGCCGATAGGCCTGAGAGGACCAGATCGTCGTTTTTGCCGAGATAAGAGGCATAGGTGATTATTGCCCCAAAGCCGAGGCTCAGGGTAAAAAATACCTGGCCAGCAGCAGCGAGCCATACCTTGGGGTTGGACAGCTGGCTCCAGTCAGGTGTCCACAAGAAGTTAAGGCCCTCAACTGCGCTTCCCTGGGGCGTCTCCAGGGTCAACACCCTTACCATGAGTACCAGTGCCATCAGAAACAGAGAAGGCATGGCCAGTTTGGCAAGCTTTTCTATACCGCCTGATATGCCTTTTATCAAAATCCACACATTGAGCGCCACGGTAACCAGGAAAAAGAGGTATGCCATGATCGAGGGCTGATAGATATTGCCATTTCCCATGCCCGTGTAAGTGGCAAGAAGATCCTGAAACGGCTTCAGATATTGGGCAGTGCCGGGGGCAGCCGAGGCGGCGGCCTCAGTAGGCAGCATCCCCCCTATGGACATGACAGCATACCCCAAGGTCCATGACTCTATGTAAACATAGTAACATGCCACCACGAACGGCACGAAGAGCCCAAGCACGCCCACATATTTGGCAATCGGATGTTTCCACAACAATTTGAATATTGCTGGTGTGGTGCCATGGCCTTTTACGCCGCCGTAGCGGCCTATGGCCCATTCTGTCCACATGAGCGGTATGGCTATCACCACTATGGATATCATGTAGGGGATCATAAACACCCCGCCCCCATTTTGTGCTGCCTGGGTTGGGAATCGCAGGAAATTTCCAAGCCCTACTGCATTTCCTGCCATGGCTAATATAAGGCCTATGCGCGTGCCCCAATGCTCTCTGGCCATCTTCGACTCCTTTCATTAGGTATGATCGACAGGGAATGGCAATCAAAATAAAAAAAACGATCTGTACCTCATTTCATACATCATGGTCGATGTCAAGGCCATATCTTTAATCGACGCGTGTATTTGGAAAAATGGTGCAAAACAGCATGTGCCTATATTTTCATTGGCCTCTCAGATATTTTTTTATGATTTTTCCATGGCGCTCTTCATCCCGCCGCGTGCCCATTGAAGATGGTGTGACTGCTGATTAACATCGGTTGAAAAACATTCAGAAGCAGGAGGAGATGATGCAGCTTTTTGACGCTATTTTGGGTAGGCGTAGCATAAGAAAATTCAAGCAAAAGGACGTTCCGCGTGAGGCAATCGAGAAGATGCTTGAGGCGGTACGATGGACCCCATCCTGGGCTAACACCCAGTGTTGGGAAATAATATTGGTAAGGCAGAAAGAAATTAAGAGGAAACTGTCATCCATCTTGTCGCCTAAAAATCCTGCCATTCCTGCAGTTGAAAAGGCTCCAGTAGTGATTGCATTGTGCGCCAGGCTTGGTATCTCCGGTTATTACAAAGGCAAGGCCCTAAGTAAGTATGGCGATTGGTTCATGTTTGATCTTGGCCTTGCTGCCCAGAATTTATCCCTTGCAGCCCATGACCAGGGTCTAGGAAGTGTGATAGCTGGTGCCCTGGACCATGACAAGGCAAAGGAAATTCTTCGTGTGCCTGAAGGCTATGAGGTTGTTGCCTTGATACCTGTTGGATATCCGGCTCACTCGCCCAAGGCCCCTGCGAGGAAGGGCCTGAAAGAATTTGTACATGAAGATTATTTTCAGCAGATCAGGAAATAGTATGGCCTTAGTCAATCTCAGCAAGTTTTTATATTGTTTTAGTGTAACTAAGATCAAACTGGTAGTTTTTGCCTTGACTTCTATTATATATTTGATTGCAAATATATGTCTTGCCATTGCCCAAGATGGGGAAATTCCAGGCTCAAAGAAAGCAACCATGTTGGTAAAAATAGTAGACGAAGAAAACCAGCCCTTTGCCGTAAATAAGGTTATGTGGCGATATGTTGGAGATCGTGGTAAGGAACATGAACTTCTGAGTTCAAAAAAACCAAGTTCCGAATGGATGCTTGAATTTGTGCCTAACAGGCCTGTGGTCATACAGGCTATAACCTCTAAGGTATTAGAAACAGATCCATATTGCTGGAAGATTTATTTTGGCGAGGTGGTTTTAAAGGCGGCTAAAGATATAGTCACTATTGAAATAAAATATCGAGGCACAGTGTGTGCAAATCAGAAAGCTGATTAGATATAAAAAAAATGAGATGGAGGTGTAACGTGAAGGGTTTTGTGTTTAAGTTTCTGTTAATTCCAATAATTCTAGGATGTTGCATTTGCTCGCAGACCTTTGCAAGCCTGATAGTAAATGACGCAAGGCCAATAACGCACCTTGTGACTGTCCAGCCCATTATTATTTCAGACAATGACGGTAGCAACACGGCTACATTTTTTGGCGATCAAAGTCAAAGAGATGACATAGAAGGTTTTGTGGATGTCATCTGGGCCCAGGCAGGGATCGATGTTGATTTCTTATCTCCAAATAGCTGGAATAACACCTTTGCCAATTGGGGTTCAGGTGGTCCTCCTAATAATAACGGAAATACCCGGCCTACAGATGATCTATGGACCATTGTAAATAATGGCCGCAATGCTGGAGTAAGTAATAGTGATCAAAATATTTTAAATATGTACTTCAGCAACATTCCGGCTGGTTATGCACTGCTTAGCGAAAATACGGCAGCGGGCTTGGCTATACTTGGAGGAAACGGCATATCTCAATATGTAGGCGAAAACCTGCTTTCCTGGCCAGAGGGAAGGGAGGTGATAGCTAGTGTGGTTGCCCATGAAATTGGTCACAATTTAGGCCTGGATCACATAGATGAAAGTGACAACTTGATGAACTATAGCGGCAGTGGAGAAAGGTTAAATGATGACCAAATAGCAATTGCATTAAACAGCCCTTATGCCTCGCCAGTTCCAGTTCCTGCCACAGTATGGCTTTTAACCTTGGGTATTGCAGGTCTGGTGGGTAAAAGAAAGCTTGGTAACTAGTTTTTGCCGATTATCTCATTTAACCTCCTGAATTGACGGTCGGGGTGGGAGAGCAGGACTCAGCAACAAGACATTATTTCCTTCTTGTTTACAAAGGTTTAGTGTGTGTCTCCTTTCGAGTTTTCATGGTTCTTTTCGTGCAGTTTCTCTCACCTCGTGCAGTATCTCACGATGAAAACTCTTCAGGAGCCACCCACTAAACCCATTTCGCATTTGCGTTAAATCCATGTCGTGCACTCTAAGAAAGGGGAAATTAGGGATAATCTAAAATAAATTCCAACGCAGTATGAAATACCATAGTAAGGTTACGTTTACGCTTTTGAGCTATCGTTAAGGGTACCGAACTATTTCTCAAGCCTCTGTAATAATATCCATACAAAGCATTGTTATCTTGTCACCAGCAAGCTTTTGCGTATTGGCAACACCCAGTAAATCTGCTTTCCCTTTCTTTTTTCCAACTTCTCCTCTCGATCCCTTATTCGTCAGGTCTAGTTTTCCAAGAGCTGTTTGCTTTTTTACCACAAAATCAGGCTATTAGAAAGCACTTTTGCATAACCTATTAAAATCAATCTTGGTAGCGGCTTATCTATTTAGAATAACGGACGCATATTTGAAAAATTATTGTGTAATTTCAAGTGGTTGCTTAGAAATAATAAGGTGGGACATTTTCTGCCTGTCACAAAAAAACCAGTAACTAATTGAAATTAAATATTTTTTAGAAAATATTATATACATCTACTTCTTCGATCAGTGTACCCTGTCCAAGTATGTTTATTTCTTTTTTACACGAAGCACACAATTGATAGATGCGAATGCTATCTTTTTGTTCATCGATGATGTTCTTTATCTTCCTTATTAAGTTTTCAAAGAGCTTCTGATCCAATTCAGCTTCAAAAACACTATATTGAACCCGTGTTCCAAAATCGAGCAAGCTCCTGGCCAGCCTGTTCCTTCTCTTGTCATCGCCAATATCAGAGGACAGGTTATTTGCTCATAACACAAGTTTTATGTGGCTGTTGACACAGCCTGATGCTAGCGCTATGGTGGCGCAGTCATTTTAAAAAGGAAGGGGGGATACCCTTGGCAATAGTCGTAGAGGTCGGTGACAGCCTGGAAAAGGCCATCAAGACCCTGAAAAAGAAGATCCAGCTCGACGGCCTGCAGCGTGAACTGAAGCACAGGCGCTTTTATGAAAAGCCCAGTGTAAAACGCCGCAGAAAGATGCAGGACGCTGAGCGCAGGAGACGGAAGGCCAAGCGCAGGCGCCGTCACTAACAAAAAATCCCTTAACATGTAATAATAACAGGGCTGAAAGACTCAGCCCTTTTTTTGTGCTTCAATCAGCCTGTCCAAGCCTGCCAGGTCCTGGATTACAGATATGTGCTGATAACAACCTTGATTTGCAGCAAATTTCTTGACTGCCTCGCCCTGGTCCCATCCGATTTCACACAGGAGCCATCCGTTGGATCCAAGGTATTTTGGGGCATCCATTATGATCTTTTCAAGGGCCTCTGTCCCTTTGATGCCGGCAAAAAGTGCTTTTTGGGGCTCAAAGTCTCTCACTTCCTTTTGGAGTGTTTGTGCCTGTGAAGCAGCGACGTAGGGCGGATTTGCAACAATGATATCAAGGCAGGCACCTGAGTCTGAACAAGGCCTCAGGGCAGAAAACCAGTCTGATACAACAAAGGCGATCTTTTTCCCGACCCCATGGCGTTCACTATTTTTTTTGGCAATCCTGAGTGCCTTGAGGGAGATATCCAGTGCAACTATGAATACATCTTCCAATTCCTTTGCAAGCGTTACCGCAATTATACCGGATCCAGTGCCAAGATCGGCAATGCGGAGGTGCGGTTCAGGAAAATGTCCTGCCAGTTCCACCGCCCTTTCTATCAGGAGCTCTGTTTCAGGCCTCGGTATAAGGGTGTCACTGGTTACGTAAAAGGGCAGGGACCAGAACTCCTTTTCACCTGTAATGTAGGCCAAAGGCTCTCCCCTTGCCCTTTTTTTCACCATCTCCAAGGCATTTTGGGCAGCGGCCTGTTCAATTTCGTGGTCCGGATTCAGGTGGAGCCAGAATCTGTCCTTTCTAAGTGCGAAGGCAAGAATGAGGGCAGCTTCGATTTCAGGCCCTTCTATATCAGCCTCTTTGAGGAGTTTGCTGAATTCTTTAATTGCCTGTCTGACTGTCATCGTGGTACGAGGCAGCCAGTGCTTGGGCCTGATAGTGGGTCCCAAGGGGTTCGATCAGTTCGTCCAGTTCACCATCCATGATATTTTCAAGCTTGTAGAGAGTCAGCCCTATCCGGTGGTCTGTAACCCTGCCCTGAGGGAAATTGTAGGTCCTGATCCGTTCGCTTCTGTCACCAGAGCCCACTATGCTGCGCCTTTCTTCACTTCTCTGGGCCTGCTGTTCCTGCCTCTTCAGATCGAGCAGCCTGGCAG
>JALVPX010000150.1 GCA_027031565.1 Deltaproteobacteria bacterium
TTCAGGCTGCCCGGCATGATATTCTTTATCATATCCATCTGTCCAAAACCTGTTTTCAATCCTGCGTCTTTCATTCAAACACAAGTTGGTGGCAATCCGAAATAGCCAAGTTGAAAATTTGGCAGTGGGGCTGTAGTTCTTGGCAGCCTTGTATACTCTGAGAAAGGTTTCCTGTGTCAATTCTTCAGCAATCATCTTGTTGCCAGAAAAGCGATAAGTAAAATTTACCAATGGTTTTTTATATTTTTCAAACAGGGCGTCAAAGGCGGATCGATCGCCCTGTTGAAACTTGAGCATAAGTTTTACGTCTGGATCAGCTTCCATTTTACCAAGGTAAACACAAGCAGCAGGATAAAGTTTCGTTAAAAATATATATCAAACCCGATTATGAAATTGAGTACTGCAGAAGGCCCATGGTGCCAGCGTCTTTTAAAAAAATCACCAAGGCTGAAATAGTCGATCTCGATCATAAAGTCTGCCTTGGAACCCGTATGAAATGTCAAGACGGCATCCGCCTCCAAGCCATAAAAATCCTTTTTGCTATTAGGCCTCGATTCTGGAAAAAGCGCAGCAATGCTAAGTTCTGATGAAAATATGTTGCCGGAATCAAACGACAGTTTCATCCCGGGTGCTACAACCCCGGCCATTGTTACTCCGCTTAGTGAGAGTTTGTCTGTTGAAAAGGGCTCATCTATTCCTCCATTGAAAAAGATGGCGCTCCTTTGATTGTACGGGTTGAGGGCTACAAAGGACTCGAAATCGCCCTGGCGGGGCTTCTTGTCCCCCGATGCAGCAAACAGAAATATTTGAGCTGTGATCTCGTCTGTAAGACCGTATTCCAGGCTGAGATCCAACATATATGCCGAAAGGTTGAGGCTCTTGCTTCTATGCCTCCATTCCAAGGTAGAATTGCCGGTCTGCCTGATGAGCACGCCAGACAAATAGGCCTTTTTAAGAAACCAGCCAAAATCAACACCATACCAGAAAATGTCTCCGCGGCTGGTGGACGGGCTGGGGTGCAGGCCGTTTTGCAAGGCCTGGGCGAAGCTGTTGTCATTGTCTGAAAACCAGGTTCCAAAAAACCTTACATGTTCAAAAAAAGTGGGCTGATATGCAATACCAAGGTCTACCAAAGGGGAGGCGCCATCAAGGAAAGCAGCCTTGGCGTCCGCTACAAAGTGCTTTTTCTTGTATTGGGCATCTACACCCGGCTTATCATCATAAAGTATTAGATCCCTGCCAATGGAAAAGGTTTGCAGCCCAGCCTTGATTCTAAGCCCTTTATGGCTCCAGCCCAGTAACGCATTTCTAAAGGTGAATTCCAAGTTGTCTTTTGGTGCTTGGTTGGACCTGGTCCATTCAAGGTCGCCAGTAAAAAGGAATTCGGCTGAATCTGTCAGGGCGCAGGAAATAAGCGGGGTAAGAAAGAGCCTGTTTCTGATCTCGTCATGTTCAAAGGCCCTTGTTTGTGATTCAAAACCATTTTGTTCCACAATTATGCGGTCCAGAAGCGCAGCCTCGAAATTTACGTCAAAGGGGTATGCCAGAACAGGCAAGCAAAGGCAGGCACAGGCTCCAAAAGCAACAAATAACAACGGCATGCGCAAGGCCCTGAACAGAAGGCATTTCATATCCAATTTGTGATCATTCATGTCATCCCAAAAAAAACGAAACCTTTTTGATCCCCTGGTGTTCAACGCAATAGAAAATTTACATTGAAAGGAGGTGACATCTTTTAGATAGCTTATTTGCCTGTTGATAATTTTTGCAATAACTAAATTAAAAAAGGAGAAAAAGCAATGAAAAAGCAGAATTTAACCATTTTTATGTTCATTTTAATGCTTGTGGCGATGTTTCTGGTCTCACGTGTTCACGCAGCACAAGAGGTGCATGGCAAAGGGGTGTTGAAGGCAATGGGTAATGGCGTGGCCATGCTGAAAGGCACCATGAAGCTAAGAGTTGCAGGAGACGGCTTTCTATTAGTTGATCCAGGGGAATCGGCTGCCTGTCCTCTGGGAATAGATATTCAGGGCAGGGGTGAAAGGGTGGATCTTGAAGATGGCCGGATTTTGTATGTGGGTTTTAAGGGTCTGGCCCGAATTGAGGGGTGTGCCATTAGGGTGAAAATGGCTGGCTCTCGAATAGATCTGATTGCCGTAGGAAATGGCCGTGCCATATTGGAAGGATGCGGAAGGTTCCACACAAGAAAAGTCAATGGCGCATGGCACATGCCGGGGGAAATCATCTTTGGACATCCTGCAGATGCAGTGCCTTTGTTGAGCAAAGATGCTGAAGCAGAAAATGAGCAGCTGCTGAACAATCCCTTTCTGGAACTGCTTGAGGGAATTCGTTAGGGTTTTCGCAAAAGGCTGAATATGGACTAGGCATGCAGTGACAGGCTGATGCAGACCCGCAAACAGGAAAGCCGTGCATGCGTCACTGGAACGTGTAGCAGCCAATGTGATCAACTATTGGAAAGGCTGATTTTTCAGCGGGTGAGTGATCAGGCGAATGTGGAGCGAATAAGGTCTGTGTACCTAAAAAGGGGGCATTATGCCCCCTTGCAATATTTATGGTGTTCCATGGTTGAAGGGATTTTCTTCATAGTTATCGCATATGCCATCTCCATCCACATCTACGAAGTTATCCATGCCCAGAGCTCTGTAGAATTGAAAGGTCTGGAATTCATCATGGATTGAGTCTCCGTTTCTGTCTTTAAAGGGTCCCATGCCGAGTTGTTGGAAGAAGGGCGTATTTTGAGCGTAATCGATGATCCCGTCTCCATTTTGATCGACAAACTCCATGCCGCCTGTCATCTGGCGAAAACGTGCCGGATTTATGAATATATCCATGCTGGTGTCTACCGCAAAATCTCTGTAGATTTGAGGCCCCACCATCACTTGTCTCATCTTAAAGCCGTATGGTACTGAGGTGGCAAACAAAAAGGGGTTAGGAATTTGGCCCAACCCCTTTAATTTCCTGGCGCGCCCGGAGAGATTCGAACTCCCGACCTACGGATTCGTAGTCCGGCGCTCTATCCAGCTGAGCTACGGGCGCTTGGAAGGTTTCTTATATAATGAATTTGCGTGCGTAATTCAAGGCCGCCTTTGTAATTTATAAATTCATGCTTACAATGCAATAGCTTGGCAAGGCTATTCACCCAAGAAATCCCTTGCAGAAGGACACAAATCCTTGATTGGACATTTATCACACAGCGGCTTCCTTGCCTTGCAAATGTTTCTGCCATGTTCAATAAGTAGATAGGTAATAGTTCCCCAATCCTTCTTGGGTATGAGCTTCATCAGGTCCTTTTCAATCTTCACTGGATCTTTTTGCCTCGTAAGGCCAAGGCGCTGGGCCAGCCTTTTTACATGGGTGTCCACTGCAATGCCTTCTATCTTGCCGTAGGCATTGAACAGGACTATGTTGGCGGTCTTCCTGGCAACTCCGGGCAGGGTAAGCAGGTCTTCCATGGTGTCTGGAACTTTGCCTCCAAATTTTTCTGTAATAATCCGTGCTGCTTCCTTTATATTCTTGGCCTTGTTCCTGTAAAAACCTGTTGAGCGAATCAGTTCTTCTATTTTTTCCACCGGGGCCTTGGCCATTGCCTCCGGGGTCGGGAAGTGTTCGAATAAAAGAGGGGTGATCTTGTTTACCTGCTTGTCTGTACATTGTGCAGACAAGATCACAGCAACAAGGAGCTGAAACGGGTCTTTGTAGCGCAGGGCAATGTGTGCATCTTTATAAGTCTCTTTTAAGATTTTTAGGATCTTGTTGATTCGTTCTTTTTCCTTTTTATCCATTTTGTCCTCACATTCATTTTACGAATCAGGTGCTAAAACCTGAGGCGTTTAAACATGACTGTTCCCATGATAAGCAGGGCACTCAACACGATGGCAGGACCAAGGCCGGGGTGAAGCCTTCCAGAACCCTCCAAGGTGAAAAGAAAATTCCATGCTATCCATACCAGAAAACCCAACGCTATTCCAAAGGAGATGCCAAAGGGAATGCCGCCCCTCCCAACTGCCAATACAATGGGAAGGCCTGCAAATAGCATGGCAAGGCCGAGCAGCGGATAGGTTAGACGAGACCAGAAGACGCTTTCAAGGGCAGCGGTTGAAAGCCCAGCCTGCTTCATGCGCCTTATGGCGGTATAGAGGGCCGTGATCTTCATGTTATGCGGAGGGGTTTCCACTGCCATGAAATCCCTGGGAGTCTGCCCGCTTTCAAGGCTCATGCTTTTGAAGGATATGTCCCTGAGCGGCTGTGCCGTGATCTCCCTTGTTTGATGGACGCCGTTAAACAGGTTCCACCTGCCTTTACCGGCATATTCTGCATGTTTGGCATGAATTATGTCCATTATGTGATAATTCTCGTCGTAGCGCATCCAGTGCAGGCTGCTCAGAACAGAGGCATCCGGGCGTTCTACCAGGGCACTCCATATGTTTCTCTCTCCGTGGTAGAAAAGTCTATCGCCCCGCACCATGCCGTGCCTGGGCTTGTTTTCCCTGACAGCGCTGGCCATGCTTTCTGTCTGCGGAGCGATGAAACCGCTAAGAAATAGCAGTAGTGCAGATATGAGCCCGACTGCTGCAAGATGGGGTCTTGCTATCTGCCAGGGTGAAATGCCAGAGGTCTTCAGGATCATAAGCTCGTTTTGGCGCGCCAGGATGGATATGCTGACAAGGCCCGCCATGAGGATTATCAATGGAGCTATGGAATCAAGGAGCCCTGGGAGTCGGAAAAGAAAATAGAGAAGTATGTCGCCAGTTTTGGCATGGGCCTCGACGAAGTCGTCCAGGCGTTCAAAGATCTCAACCAGCAAGAAAAGCCCCAGCAGGCCAAGGCCCACCACGGCCATTAATGTGAGGAAGTGACGCAGCAGATATCTCGTTAAGAGTGTCATGGCTCCTCTAATCCTGCTGGCTTATACCGTGCCGGAAAAATTTTTGAAGCAGAATAAAGGCTGCTGATCCAAGGATGACATTGGGCATCCATACTCCCAGCCATGGAGGAATCGATCCTGCCTCGGCCATATTGAAGGCAAAGGCACTTAAAAGATAGTATCCAAGGAATGTGGCTATGCCAGAGGCAATGCCCCCAGACGTGCCCATGGTCCCAGAAAGTGCACCGATGGGTATCCCGATCATGGCAAGCATGAAGGCGCCCACTGGCAGAGCGAGCCTTTTATGGAATTCAGCCATGTACCTGAGCCTCTTTTTCAGGGGAGTGTTGGGGTTCCGGCCGCGGCGCTTGAGATCCAACAGCCCCATCTCACCCCGCCCCCTCCTGCTCTTTCTGCCCTCGATGCCGAGTTGGACAGTATAAGTTTGAAATTCAAAGGTATCCGTTGTGGTATATTCCGGGTTGATCCGGTTCAGAAGGCCGTCATTGAGCTTTAGGGCTATCTTGTGCCCTTTGGTTCCTGTGTAAAGCTGGCCTGTTTGGGCAAAAATAAGGTTGGCAGTCTCTTTTTTCCGGTCATCCTTGATGAACACACCTTTGAAATTGTGTTTATCAGGACTGGTTTCTTGAACATAGAGGGTTATACCCTTTGTAAAGGGCAGAAATGAACCAGGCACTATGCCCTGGGTAAAGGCGCGGGCAGACACGTCTTGCAGAAAGAGCCTGTAATGTGTCTTGCTGGAAGGTGTAATAGCGGCAGCAACAAGCAGCGTGGCAGCGGAGGCGGCAAGGCCTATCAGTATGACAGGCCTGATAAGCGAAAGGGGAGGGATGCCGCACGAGAACAAGCCGAGGAGTTCATTGTCCCTCGAAAGTCTCAAAAAGCCAAGGAGCACCCCGAACAAGGCCGCCAGTGGAATGGTCAGCATCAAAAAATCTGGCAGAAGCAGCAACAAAAACCACACGAATTCCCATAGCGTTATGCCTGAGCGAAGCAGGGGAGGCAAAAGCGGAAGCACGCGCCCGAGCAGGAGCAACAGCGAAACCGAAACAAGGGAAATCGTCATGGGCGCCAGGGCCTCTTTAAAGATGGTCGTGGTGATAAGTCTCATGGCGCCTCAATATTAGCCCAGATAACTATTGTGACAAGCATCTCTTTTTATGCAAGGATAGACACCTTGCCATTTATACGCTAAAAAACACTATCCAGTCTGGATCCTGGAAAAAATAAAAACACCCAACATGCATTGGAGGAGATATGGTCTGCAGGATTGAAGTAGCGCTTAAATCTGGTTTGAAAGATGCCCTGGGTGACAAATATGCCAGGCGGGCCGTTGAGGACCTCAATCTGAACGTTGAGGCCATCAGGACGGTGAAGGCCTATTTGGTGGATTTTGAGGGAATAGACAGCAATGCTTTGAAACAGGCTGCAGAAGGCCCCTATTCTGATCCTGTAACCCAGATCTGCTCCATTGACTCCCCCCTTTTCAAGCAAATGGAATTTGAGTGGGACTGGTTAATAGAGGTGGGTTTTCGGCCTGGGGTTACGGACAACGAGGGTAAGATCGCCAAAGAGGCCCTGGAGTTGATAATAGGCCGCAAGGCCGCGGATGAAGAAGGTGTTTATACCAGCAGCCAGTACCTCGTCAGGGGAGAAATGAACAGGGAACAGGCGGAAAAGCTGGCAACAGGCCTCCTTGCCAATGATCTCATCCAGCGCACCCTGGTGGCCACCCGGGAAGAGATGGAGCGTTTCTGGCAGGCCAAGGAGGGGCCTGTTTATGCGATTCCCAGGGTGCAGGCAGAAGGGGAGATCGTGGTAAAGGAGATGGATCTTTCTGCCATGTCTGATGATGAATTGATACAGCTTTCGCGTGATGGGGTACTGGCCCTTAATCTAAAGGAAATGAAGACCATAAGGGATTACTTTGCCAGGCCGGAGGTGATCGAAGAGAGAAAAAAGGTGGGGCTCGGGCCAAAAGTGACCGATGTGGAGCTGGAGGCCCTGGCCCAGACATGGTCTGAACATTGTAAGCACAAGATCTTCAATGCGCTCATTACCTACGTGGACGAAGACGGGTCCGTGGTGCTGGAAGACAGCCTCTTTGACACGTACATAAGAGGGGGCACAGAAGAGATAAGGAAGAGGCTTGGAAAGGACGACTGGTGCCTTTCAGTATTCAAAGACAATGCAGGTGTTATAAAATTCAACGATAAGTATGGGGTCGCCTTTAAGGTCGAGACCCATAACAGCCCTTCTGCCCTTGATCCATACGGCGGTGCGCTTACCGGGATCGTAGGCGTAAACAGGGATCCATTTGGAACAGGCATGGGTGCAAAGCTGGTCTTCAACACAGATGTATTCTGCTTCGGCCCTCCCGATTACAAAGGCGATCTGCCCAAGGGGCTGCTCCACCCAAAGCGCATATTCGAAGGCGTGCGGGAAGGAGTGGAACATGGAGGCAACCAGAGCGGTATTCCCACAGTGAACGGTTCCATCCTCTTTGATGAACGTTATCTTGGCAAACCGTTGGTCTTTTGCGGTACTGGCGGCGTACTGCCAATGGAGGTGTGCAACCGGCCGGGCTATGAGAAAAAGGCACAGCCTGGGGATGCCGTAGTCATGTGCGGAGGCCGTATAGGCAAAGACGGGATACATGGCGCCACTTTTTCTTCCGAGGAACTGCATGAAGGTTCACCGGCAACTGCCGTGCAGATCGGAGACCCCATCACCCAAAAGAAGATGACAGATTTTCTGCTCAAGGCCAGGGATCTTTGTTACTACAACTCCATCACAGACAACGGTGCAGGGGGATTGTCCTCTTCAGTGGGTGAGATGGCAGAGGAGGCAGGCGGTTTCGAACTTCACCTGGACAGGGCCCCCTTGAAATATCCTGGCCTGCAGCCCTGGGAAATACTCCTTTCAGAGGCGCAGGAGCGCATGACCGTGGCCGTGCCCAGTGACAGGCTCGAGGCCTTTCTGGAGCTTGCCCGGAAGATGGACGTCGAGGCCACTGTGCTGGGTACGTTTACGGACAGTGGGAAGTTTCACTGCCTCTATGAAGGAAAGACAGTGGCGTACATGGACATGGATTTCGTGCACAACGGCGTTCCAAGGCTCGAACTCAAGGCGGTTTGGCAGCATCCGGAGCATGAAGAGCCCGTTTTCGAGGAGCCTTCAGACCTTGGGAAAGAGCTTAAGACAATACTTGCAAGATACAACGTGTGCAGCAAGGAATACGTGGTGCGCCAGTATGATCATGAGGTGCAGGGCGGCAGTGTGGTTAAACCCATGGTGGGCCGGTGGTGTGACGGGCCTGGCGACGCAGCAGTCCTCAGGCCTGACCTTGAGACCTATGAAGGTCTGGTTGTCTCCCACGGAATATGCCCCAGATACAGTGACATAGACACCTATGACATGGTTTGCTGCGCTGTGGACGAAGCAGTGCGGAACGCCATAGCCGTAGGAGCTGATCCTGCACGCATGGCAGGCCTCGACAACTTCTGCTGGTGCGATCCTGTTCAATCCGAAAAAACGCCCGACGGCCACTATAAGCTTGCCCAGCTCGTGCGTGCCAACAGGGCCCTCTATGAAATATGCACAGCCTACGGAGTTCCGTGCATTTCAGGCAAAGACAGCATGAAAAACGATGCCAACATCGGCGGAGTGAAGATATCAATCCCTCCCACCCTGCTTTTTTCACTGATCGGGCGCATGGATGATGTGCGCAAGGCGATTACCATGGATGTCAAGGCGCCGGGCCATCTGGTTTACGTGTTAGGCACAACGTATGAAGAATTGGGCGGTTCAGAATACTTTGCAAGCAAAGGCTTTGTGGGAAACAGGGTGCCGCAAGTGCGGATTAAGGAGGCCCGAAGCCGCTACGCTGCCTTGCACAATGCCATAAACAAGGGCCTTGTGGCCTCGTGCCATGACTGTTCGGATGGGGGCCTGGCCGTGGCGTTGGCGGAATCCGCCTTTGCAGGCGGTTTCGGCATGGAAATTGACTTGGATCTCGTTCCTGCCGATTCCATAGACAGGACCGATTATCTGCTCTTCAGCGAGTCTCAGTCCAGGTTTGTGGTCACCGTTGCCACGGAAAAGAAGAAAGAATTCGAAGACGAAATGGCAGGAACAGTAACGGCCTTGGTGGGCGAGACCACAAGAGATCAGGCCCTCACAATAACACATCATGACCGTAAGGTGATTTTTGAAGATATTGGTCTTCTTAAGCGTGCCTGGAAGGAGCCTATTGACTGGTAAGGGGTGAATCGAGTTGGAGATCGAGGAGATATTGGCTGAGGAACGGCTGCTGATTCTTCATTCCGGAGAGATACCCGAGATTGCCTATCATTCTTCGCTTCTTTATTTGAGCGAGGATGAAGATGGTCCTCGATTGGATCTGGACGAAATCGATTTAATGCCCCTAAAGGAGGCCGTATTTGAGCGTTACAAAAGGATTTTGCTAAGGGATCTCAATCCGAGAAACAGGGACAAGTCCATTTACCGTGGTGTGGCCAGGTCAATCGTGAACTGGAAGCGCATGAAAGGCTTTGCACAAAAGGAAGGGCTGGATTGGTCTCAGGCACGGGAAGAAGCGGCCAGGGCGCTTTATGCCTTTTTGCACAACGAGGTGGAGGAAGTTGCATCAGGGGTGAGAAGCAGCTCGATAAATTGCTCGTATGAGGAAGTGGTTGAGTTTTGGAGCGAACTCGGTCTTGATCATGAGGAACTTCCCAAGGGATTGAAGGAGATTTGTGAAGAACCTGGATAACGGCTCATCCATGCCGCCAGGCCAGGCGGCAGATATCAAGAAGGTGGTGGTCTCCCTGGTCACTGCCGGCATTGCCGGCGTCATACTACTGGCCGGCTTGAGCCTTTTTGTGCCCTTTTTCGAGCCTATCACCTGGGCAATAATCCTTGCGCTCTTCTTTTACCCGGTATTCAAAAAGGTGAAGCGGGTGTGCCGCGGCTCAAGCAGCATAGCTGCCTTGATAATGTGCATTCTCATAATGCTCTTTATCATCGTACCAGTCTTCACCTTGCTCGGCAGCCTCACGGGTGAGGTGGTAAGGGTGTATGAGCAGGTCCAGAACAAGGTCCAGTCTGGAGAATTTTGGGTCATACCAGACAAAAAAAGGTATCCAATGCTCCACGAAGGCGTGACCAGGGCCTTGAAGCTCATGGACACCCATGAACAAAAGGTCAAGGAATCCATCATAGACTTTTCGAAAAAGGCCGGGGAGTTTGTGCTCAAAAAGGCAACGGTCATCTTTAAGAACCTGGCCAACATTATTTTCAAGGCGGCCCTCATGCTGGTCACTCTCTATTACCTGTTCAGGGATGGGCGCCAGATGCTCGAATCCTTTAAAGATCTCCTGCCCATTCCCAGACAGGATATAGAAAGGTTCACAAGCCTTACGCACGACGTACTTTCCGCAACTCTTTACGGAAATTTTCTCACTGCCTTTATACAGGCAGGGGCTGGCATATTCATATTGTGGATACTAAATTTTACCGCACCCATCTTCTGGGGAACCCTGATAGGCCTTGCCACATTCGTGCCCATGATAGGTACGGCCACAGTATGGCTGCCTGCCACCATATTCTTGTTTGCAACAGGGGCCTACTTAAAGGGCGCCATCCTATTGATGTACAGCATCGTGGTTATCAGCCAGATAGACTATTTCCTCCGGCCCATCTTCATAAGCGGCAAGACCCAGTTGCACAGCCTTTTTTTGCTGCTTAGCATAATTGGAGGGCTGAATGTCTTTGGTCTCCTCGGACTGGTGCTCGGACCAATACTGCTGGCACTCTGTATGGCCATACTTGAGACTTACAGGATGAATCTTTTGGGGCGTTCGGCAATGATGATCAAGTAGTGCTATGGGCAGGGAATATCCATCTTATCTCAACCTGGTTGATAACGGGGAATTGGCAGCCCGTGCGGAAGAGGCCTTCATGGCCCTGAGATCCTGCACCCTGTGTCCCCACGAATGCGCTGTGAACCGCCTAAAAGGTGAAAAGGGATATTGCAAAACGGGCAATCAGGCAGTAGTTGCCAGCTATGGCGCCCATTTTGGTGAAGAACGCCCACTTGTGGGCACACACGGTTCAGGGACCATATTCTTTTCCTGGTGTAATATGCGCTGTGTATATTGCCAGAACTATGATATAAGCCACGAGGGGGTGGGTAATCCGGTGACGCCCGATATGCTTGCCTTTTTCTTTTTTGAACTGCAGGAGCAGGGATGCCACAACATCAATCTGGTAACTCCTTCCCACGTGGTTCCATTCTTTCTGAAGGCCTTGTCCATAGCCGCTTCTGAAGGTCTCAGGGTTCCAATCGTTTACAATACCTCAGGCTACGACTCTGTGGATACGCTGAAGCTGCTGGACGGGGTGGTAGATATCTACATGCCGGATTTCAAGTATTGGGACCCTGAAATCGGTAAAAGACTCTCCAAGGTTAAAGATTACCCAGGTGTTGCACGGAAGGCCCTGAAGGAAATGCACCGCCAGGTCGGGGATCTGGTCATCGACGATGATGGTATAGCTGTACGCGGGTTGCTGGTGCGCCACCTTGTCCTTCCAGGGGGTCTTGCTTCCACTAAAGAAGTTACCCGATTTATTGCAACGAAGATTTCCAAGAACACCTACATCAATATCATGGATCAATACAGGCCTTGCGGCCAGGCCCACAAATATCCGCCCCTGGACAGGCGCATCACCCCAGAGGAGTTTCAGCTGGCCCTGGATGAGGCCAGGGCGGCTGGACTTTGGCGTTTTGATCGTGGCTGAACAAAGGCGTCTGGTAGCCGTTGGAGATATCCATGGCTGCCTTGGCAAACTAGAGGAACTTCTTCAGCGAATTCCTATCAATTGGGACAGGGATGTTCTCATCTTCCTGGGCGACTACATAGACCGCGGTCCTGACTCCAAGGGCGTGCTGGACCTGCTCATATCACTCAGGGAACTGTATGGTGAACATGTAATCTTCTTAAAGGGCAACCATGAGGCCATGCTGCTGGACTATATCAAGGGATTCGACAGGAGCTTCTTTCTTGTAAATGGCGGAATGGCAACCTTGGCCAGCTACGGGGTGGAACCCGACGCCTTGGACGGTTTTGAGCTGCCCCTGGAGCACCTGAGATTCCTGGAGCAGCTCGTGCTCTTTCATGAGGCTGAAGATTACTTTTTCGTACATGCCGGGGTCAGGCCGGGGGTGCCGCTGGCCAACCAGCTTCCGGAAGATATGTTGTGGATAAGGGGAGAATTTATTGACTCAAAATATGACTGGGGCAAGAGGATAGTCTTCGGCCACACTGTATTTTCTCTGCCCCTTATAGAAGAAAATAAGATTGGCATAGACACGGGGGCGGTCTATGGTGGAAGGCTTACGGCCGTGATCTTGCCTGAAGTCGATTTTGTTTTTGTTTAGGAGAAGCAGTCATGGGAGAAAGAAGAAAAAAGAGCTGGCGGGAAATAGACAGGATGAAAGATCGCTCCAGCCATCGCAGCAGCAGTACGCCGGATGCGCTGGAAAGGGCCTTGCAGGATTCCAGAATGAAGAAGATGTATTTGGAAGAGGCGGAAAAGCTCTTCATGGGCCCAAAGGGAAGGCCTGAACATGCAAAGGACCTTCAAAAAATCCATGAAAACTTTGGCAAGCCAGGTTTCACCAAGGCAGTGAAACATTATCTCAAGGAATATGGCATGCCGGACGACTGGGGAACACTCATGCTGCTGCTAGATTACGAGGATACCGAAGTCGTGGCAAAGGCAATTGGCATGCTGGCAGACATGGCAGACAAAAAGGGGCCTGTGGAGCGAAGGGGACTCAAGAGCAAACTAAATACCATGAAACTTCTAAGCGAAGATTACGAAGTGATCGAGGCAGCAGAAGAGGCCTTGACCATATTATAGATCCTTCAATGGCACGGTCAGCTACCAGACAAAGGGGAAAAGGAGGCTGGGAGCCTTACCTGGATGATTTTTTTGCCCACCTGTCCGTGGAAAGAGAGGTCTCTAACCACACGCTGGATGCATATACCAGGGACCTTATTCAGCTAGTTGATTTCGTTACGAAACTTGGGGCAAAGGACCCTCAAGACCTCACTACAATAGGTGTGCTAGCCTGGCTCCAGGCCATGAAGGACGAAGGGCTTTCATCCCCGACCATTTCTCGCAAGCTCTCCTCTCTCAAATCCTTTTACAAATTTTTGCAGGAAGAATATGCCCTTAAGAGCACACCCCTTGAAGTGATATC
>JALVPX010000151.1 GCA_027031565.1 Deltaproteobacteria bacterium
TGAACTCCAACTCCTTGAAAAGCTCTCTCAGCCTCCGCACGTTCATAGGTTTCCTTCTGAAGTCGTCAAGATGCACGTCAAGGTCCACGTGGTCATCAAGCCTTATCAATCTTTTCCAAAGCAAGACCTTGTCCCTGTTTTCCAGGAGCCTTTGACGCAATTTTGTCTGGGGTATCTGGTCTATGCGTTCGAGCAGGTTTTCGAGGGAGCCATATTCTTTGATCAATTTCAGGGCAGTCTTAGGCCCGATCCCAGGCACTCCTGGGATATTGTCTGCGGAATCTCCGGCAAGAGCCATCACATCCAACAGCCTTTTTGGTTCGATACCAAAATTGTCTCTGAATTTGGCAAGATCCAAGAATTCGTCCTTCATGGGATCCCATATGGAAACATTGCTGCTCAATAGCTGTGAAAGGTCTTTGTCTCCGGTCACTATTAAGATTTTCGTGTCGGACATCCGTTTGACGATTGTGGCAATCAGGTCATCGGCTTCATATCCTTCCTTTTCCTTTTGCGGAAGGCCAAGGGCTTCGACTACTTCCCTGATATAGGGGATCTGGACGGAAAGATCATCTGGCATGGGCGGTCGATTAGCCTTGTATTTCTTATAGATTTCATGCCTGAAGGTAGGGCCTTTTGCATCCCAAAGGATACCAATAAACTTTGGATCCTTTTCCTTCAGCACCTTCAGCAGCATGTTCGTGACACCATAGATGGCCTTGGTTGGAAAGCCTGTATGTGTGGTCAAGTGCTGGCGTATTGCAAAATAGGCTCTGTATATATAGGAGCTGCCATCGACTAAATACAAGAGTCTTGAATCATTCTTTCTCTTTTGCTCCAAAATGCCTCCGCTGTTGTTTGACTTTGAAGTGACTTTTAACTATCCTGGCGGGCTGGAAAAGTAAAGGGGAGGCACTTAAATGGCTTCGGTAATTGTAGTTGGAACCCAGTGGGGAGACGAAGGGAAGGGCAAGATAGTAGATCTTCTCACGCAATATGCGGATCTGGTGGTGCGGTTTCAGGGCGGTAATAACGCAGGCCACACCCTGGTGGTGGATGGTGAAAAATATGTGTTTCACTTGATTCCTTCGGGTATCTTGTATGAAGATAAATTATGTCTCATAGGCAATGGAGTCGTGCTAGATCCCGCTATTTTGATGGAGGAGTTGGATCACCTTTCTTCGAGAGGGAAACCGGTTTCACCTGAGAGATTGAAGATAAGCCTTAATACACATCTCATAATGCCGTATCACAAGGCCTTGGATCACGCCAGCGAAGCTGTAAAGTCAGAAGGCAAGAAGATAGGCACCACAGGCCGCGGCATCGGGCCTTGTTATCGAGACAAGGTGGGCAGGAGCGGCATAAAAGTGGCAGATCTGTTGGACAATGAGCTTTTCAGGGATAAGTTGAGAGAAAATGTGAAAGAAAAGAATTTTCTGCTCACGGATCTGTTTGGTGCCTCACCGCTGGATGAAGATGAGATATATGCCCAGTATCAAGACTATGCTGAAGCCTTGGAGCCCTATGCCGATAATATATCTGGTTTAATAGATAACGCACGTAAGGATGGCAAAAACATATTGTTTGAAGGTGCCCAGGGAACACAACTTGACATTGATCATGGGACTTATCCCTTTGTGACGTCTTCAAATACGGTTGCCGGGGGCGCATGTTGCGGAGCAGGCGTTGGGCCCAGCAAGATCGATTATGTTATAGGTATTTGCAAGGCGTATACTACCAGAGTTGGATCAGGGCCTTTCCCAACAGAACTATTTGATGATACAGGCAACCATCTTCAGCAGAAAGGTGGCGAGTTTGGGGCTACCACGGGAAGAAAGCGTCGTTGCGGCTGGCTGGATGGAGTGGTGCTGAAGGACGCAGTTAGAATTAATGGTCTTGACGGTCTGGCCATTACAAAGCTGGATGTCATGAGCGGCTTGGATCCTGTAAAGATATGCACCAAATACGATGTGCACGGCAGCGGGTATAAGACCATGCCTGCAAACATCAGGCTGGTGGAGGCAGCAAGGCCTGTGTACCATGAGGTGCCTGGCTGGCGCGAAGATATTGCAGGGTGTAAGGCAGTGGAAGAGCTCCCAAAAGCAGCACAGGATTATGTGCGGGCAATAGAAGACATGGCTCAAGTGCCATTGGCGATACTTTCAGTGGGGCCGGGCCGTGAGCAAACGATAATGCTTAAGAATCCTTTTGAATAACCAGGGAAAAGAGTTTTTAAACCTGGAATAATTGCAGGAAAATGAGAGGCAATGCAATCAGATTGCCTCTCTTGCCTCTATTGTATCGGTTCTATAAAGACCTCAACCCTACGGTTCAATTGCCGTCCCTGTTTGGTTGCATTTGTGGCTCTTGGGCGCGCTTCACCATAACCTATGGTGACAATTCGTGACGGATCAATACCTTCTGCCACCAGAAGCTGCTTGACTGCCTCGGCCCTTCTTTGCGATAAACGCAGATTATATTCCTCTGAGCCTGTGGAGTCCGTGTGGCCCTCGATCCTGATCCTGGTTTGGGGATAGTCACGAAGGATTTTTGCCATTCGTTTTATGTCCGAATAGGCACCAGGGTGTACGACAGCAGAATCAATATCAAACAGGAAATCACCTTTAAATGTTACAGCCAAGACATTGCCCTGCCTTGTGATGGAGGCTGCTTCTGAGGCCGCCATTGCTTGTCTCAGGGCCTCTTCCTGTTTGTCCATGTAGTGACCAATGCCTGCGCCGGCAAGACCGCCGACTGCTGCACCAATTGCCGCACCTTCGAGAGTGCCTTTGGCATCATGGCCAATAGCCTGGCCAACTATAGCCCCAGCTGCTGCTCCTGCAGCAGCTCCGTAAACCGCGCCTTGCTGGGTCTTGTTTTGAGGCGCAGCACAACTACATAAAAACAAAGATAAAATCGCCATGCTGATGAATTTAAGTCGGTTCATATAAGTGTCTCCTCGCTGTTTTAAACAATAAGTATTGCACAATATGTGCCTCTTGAGGCAGTTGTGGGCATGTTAGATTTGAAATTTTTTAAACCCGGGTTAAAATATTAAAAAATGGAAAACAACTTCTCTTCAAAGGGAAAAAGTTTTCCATTGTGTTGATGAAAGCATAAAAAAAGCGCCAAACTGGGCTTAGGATAGCGACTATTCAGAAATTATTTGGGCACGTCAGTTGCATATCTTTAAAAAATATTTAAACACTCCACACCTCACACCAAGGCGGGCCTAGTGCCTGCCTTTTTCGTATGTTGGGAAAAATAGCTATATATTCTCTAATAACCGATAAGGAAATATATTGTTGAAATTCGATATATGGTATTATTGAAGGCTGAAATGTAGAATTTAACGATTTGTGCATGGGTTAATAGAGCGTTTTAGTCAGGTTTTGCCAAATGTGCGGAATATGCGGAATAGTCGATCTCAATGCAAGGCCGTTGCCCAGGCCTGAGATTGAAGAGAATATTGTGTTGATGCAGAAAAACCTTATTCACCGAGGGCCGGATGAAGAGGGCAGCTTTATCGCAGGGCCGGTGGCCTTAGGGCATACACGTCTGAGCATAATTGATCTTTCATCAGGCCATCAGCCTATGAGCAATGAAGACGGCACGGTTTGGACAGTCTTTAATGGCGAAATATTCAACTACATAGAGCTGAAAAAGGAGCTCGAGGAGACGGGAAACCACCTTTTTAAGACCAAATCTGATACAGAGGTGTTGGTTCACCTTTATGAAGAATATGGTGAACATATGGTGGAGATGCTGAATGGTCAGTTTGCCTTTGTGATCTACGACGAAAAACAGAAGGAGCTCCTTTTGGCCCGTGATCATTACGGCATCTGCCCCCTATTTTATTCCACAAAATGGCAAGGCAGACTGGTCTTTGCCTCTGAATTAAAGGCGATCTTGGATTTGCCGGAATTTGATGCCCAAATTGACCTCAAGGCACTCAAGCAGGCATTCACCTTTTGGACAATTCTCTCGCCGAGGAGTGCATTCAGGCACATAAAGAGTCTGCCTCCGGGATGTTTAGCCCGAATCAAACTGGGGCGTGATCAGTCGGTGAAATACAGAAGGTATTGGCACCTTTCCTTTCCAAGGGAGGGAGAAGAAGATTATTCACGATCAGCGGCCGATTGGGCTGACGAAGTATTTGAGACGCTTGTTAAGGCCGTAAAGATAAGATTGAGGGCTGACGTGCCAGTAGGGGTCTATTTGTCAGGCGGACTGGATTCCTCCATAATAGCTTCGGTGGTAAGGCGGCTTACAGATACCCCGATTGAAACCTTTTCTCTTTCCTTCGCAGCGCAGTCGTACGACGAGACCGAGTATCAAAAAGAGCTGGCCCATGCTCTAAACGTGCAATATAATAATATAATAATAAGAAATAGCGACATCGGAAAACACTTTCCCAAATCAATTTATCATGGTGAAAAGCCCGTCTTGAGATCTGCTCCAGTGCCTATGTATATGCTCTCGAGTCTGGTACACAAACATGGCTACAAAGTGGTTTTGTCTGGCGAGGGAGCAGACGAAGTCTTTGCAGGTTATGACTTGTTCAAGGAGGACAAAATAAGACGCTTCTGGGCCAGACAACCCGAAAGTGCGCTGCGTCCGCTACTTTTCAAAAGACTCTACCCGTTTTCCCCCTTGACACTTTCTGCTGCAGGCAAGATGCTGCTGAGTTTCTATAAAAAAGAGCTACTTCCCTTGAATGTATTTGGATATTCTCATCTGCCTACCTGGTCCAATACCCGCCCGATTCAAAACTACTTTTCATCACATACGCAAGAAATCCTAAGAGATTATGATCCAGTAGAAGAATTGAAACAGGAGATACCTGGGGAGTTTCATTTTTGGCATCCCTTGCACAAGGCTCAATATCTGGAGACCAGGATCTTGTTGTCAGAATATTTATTGGTTTCTCAAGGTGAGCGTATGACCATGGCCCACTCAGTAGAAGGGCGTTTCCCTTTTCTTGATGTCACAGTTGCTGAACTGGCGAGCAGGATTCCGCCAGTGTACAAACTCAAAGGCCTTACAGAGAAATATATTTTGCGCAAGGCCTTTGGGGGGATGCTTCCAGGGATCATTGCCAATCGGCCCAAAAGGCCCTATGGAGCCCCCAACAAGGAGGCCTTTTTTGACACTAAAAATGAGTCCAATGTAGGGTATTGGTTGTCTAAAGAGAAAATATCGCAATCTGGCATATTCGATTACAAAAAAACGGAAAGACTTACAAGGAAATGTGCAGCAAACCGCCAAATAGGTTTCAGGGATAATGCTGCATTTTTGGGTATAGTATCAACACAATTGCTTTGCGAGATGTTTGTCAACAAGGAATTGGTATAATCAGAAATGGAGGTTTCATGAAACGCATTCTAAGGGCTACACAAATTTGTTTGATATTGTTGTGTTACTTTGTATGTGTTTTGCCAGTTTGGTCCCAGGATAGTCAACAATATATAATAGGGCCAACAGACATTCTGGAAATTCAGGTATGGCGTGAACCAGCCTTGTCACGCACGGTCCCAGTAAGGCCTGACGGCAAGATAACACTTCCTTTACTGGACGATGTTCAGGCAGCAGGTTTAACTCCCCTTGAGCTGAAAACAAAACTGGAAACCAGGCTGGCAAAGTTTATAAACAATCCAAAAGTATCGGTATCTGTGCAGGAAATAAATAGTAAAAAGATATATGTGGTTGGTCAGGTAAACACCCCTGGAGAATATCCTCTCAGGCATAACATGACGGTCATGCAGGCCCTTTCGCTTGCAGGCGGCCTGGCGGAATGGGCAGATGCAAAAAATATAGTAATCATACGAAAAGAAAAGGGGAAACAAAAGCGTATCAAGTTTAACTACAAAAAGGTGTTAAAGGGTAAAGACCTCGACAAAAATATTTTTCTCAGGCCTGGTGACACTATTATTGTACCATAATGATTTTCTTTTTAATTTAAGGGTGATAAACTATGCGTTATTTTTTGATTTGTTTCCTGATTACTTTTTTTAGTTCATCTGCATATGCAATACTAAGATATGACACGACCATAGATCTCGTGACTGCCTACGATAACAATATTTATTTGTCATCGGAAAACGAAAAGGAAGACTACCGTAATATAATTATCTTGGGTGTTGGAGCAAATGATGAAACATCTTTACAGGAACTAAGTGCAAGATATAGTTTGAGTTTGAATAAATTCTGGAGAAACGAAGTTAATGATTACGCAGGGCACAATCTTGAGTTTGACTTTGAAAGAAAGTTGACCCGCCATATCAGTGTGAGATTTGCAGATACTTACTACTTAAGCGAAGAGCCTCTAGAAGAAGATCCTGAAATTACGGCGCTAAGGCGTGAACGCAACAGATATGCCAGAAATAGGGCTGAGGCTGGCTTATCCTATCAATTCGGCCACGATGATTTTCTGAGAATCAATTATCTGGACAGCAGGCTTCAAAATCAGGCTACAGATGTTGAAGATAGTGTGGAATATGGACCAATTATAGAGATGACATACTGGTTCAATGTCCATCATGGTATAGATCTTGGTTATTCGTGGAATCGCATCGAATATGAAGAAAGTGATCCATTGAAAAGAGACCTAATCACAGCTGGTTATAGTTATCGGTACCGTCCTAACACCACATTAACAGTAAACTATAGCTTGGAATTTTTTCATGCCTATGATGAACTCGATTACAACAATCACATTGTCATGTTAGGTGTTGAACACAGCCTTTCCCCGCAATGGACAATTGGTGGCGCACTGGGACAATTCTTTTGGGATCCTGAGGCAGGTGATTCTGAGAATGGTCTAGTCTATGAAGCACATATAAGGAGATATTTTGAGAGTACGTCCCTCTCTTTGGCTGGTACTGGCGGTTCCCGGGAGGAATATACTGACGCTGAAAGTCGAGGTTTTACAAAATACAGATCCCTTAATTTAAGTATGGATCATGAAGTTAGCTCCAGAACGAGGATTAATCTTAATGTAAACTATCATCACGAAAAGACCTTGAGCCGGGAATTTTTGAGGGATGATATCTGGTCGTATAGCGGAAATATTTCTTACCGTCTCTACCGTTGGTTGACCTGTTCTTTCGAACTTAGTCAACGCGAGCGCAATTCCTCCGATCCACTGCGTGAATATAGAGATTTTACAGCCTCAATAAGGTTACAAGGCGTATACGAATGGAGATAGATTGTCATGATTAATCAAGGTAACGATGCAGGTTCCCAGTTTGCCTTTGAACAATATTTGTATTTTCTCCTACGTAGGAAATGGCTGATTATCTATGTGGCTGTGCCTTTTTTGCTGGCAGGAATATTGTTTTGCTTGGTGTCTCCCAAAAGATACAGAACGAGTACAACTATTGTGGTAGTGCCACAAAAGGTTCCGGAAGCTTATGTAAGAACCACGGTTACCGGGGATGTGAGCGAGCGGATTGAAGGTATATGGCAGGCAGTAACCAGCAGGACAAATCTGGAAAAGGTGATCTTTGATTTTAATTTGTATCCTGAATTGCGTTCATTTCTTCCCATGGAGAGTGTAGTAGAACATATGAGACGGCATATTGATATTAGTCGCCCCAGATCAGCTAGAAGAACAGCATTTGTACTCTCCTATGAGGGTAAGGATCCAGTCTTGATTACAAAAGTTGCAAATGCTCTGGCCAATATGTTTGTGGAAGAAAATCTCAAACTTAGAGAATCCCAAGCCAAAAGCACAGCAGAGTTTCTGGCTACACAATTGGAGACCGTAGCTCGAGAGCTCAAACAGAGGGAAGAGGCGTTAAAGGAATACAAAACGGCCCACATGGGTGAACTGCCGGAGCAAAGGCAAAGTAATTTGGCAATGCTTGATCGTTTGACTCAGCAATTAGAGACGATCCAGGAAAATCTTAGAAGAGCAGAGGACAGAAAGCTTCTTTTGCAGCGACAATTAGTTGATGAGCGGGAAAATGCAATGAGAAGACTCGCCACCTCTGGCACATTTAATACATCCAGCGGGTCTGGTCGAAGTAATGATGGCACAGTAACTGTGGATGATCTGCGAGCAAAGTTAAAAGCCTTGCGCAATAGATACACCGATGAACATCCAGACGTGATAGCTCTAAAACGCCTTTTGGCAGAGCTTCAGCGTCAAGGAGTGGAGAATAGCGTTGCTAATAAACAAAGTAATGGCGATAAACCAATTGGAAACGAGGTGGTTGATAGTCCTGTAATTTCAGGTCTGAAATACCAGATTAAAGGTATAGAATTAGAAATTAAGGCATTAAATGAAGAAAGCAGAAAGATTCGCAGAGAGATAGCCAAATATCAACAAAGGGTGGAGGCTGCACCCAAAAGAGAACAGGAATTGTTGGATTTGACCAGAGATTACAACAACTTGAGAGATACTTATCAAGATCTTCTGAGAAGAAAGATTGAAGCAGAACAGGCCCAGGCGCTTGAACAAAAACAAAAGGGGGAGCAGTTTAGAATAGTTGATCCTGCCAGGATACCTGAAAGACCGTTTAAACCTGATGTGCGCAAAATATTGCTGCTTAGCATCGTGGTTGGGTTTGGTGCAGGTATAGGGCTCTCCTTTTTGATAGAGTATTGGCGCAAACCTTTTTACGACCCTGATCATATTGAAAAAACGTTGAACCTACCTGTCTTAGCAAGCATACCTTATTTGTTATCCCCTACAGAGAAACGTAGAAAACGCGTCAAGACCTTTTGTCTGACAGCAGGTGCATGTTTGAGTTATTCAGTAGTTGGGGTGTTGGCTTTGCTGCTTTGGCGTAAAGGCGTAGGTTTTTTGTCCGGAATGTTTTAGCCCATGTACACCCGATATTATGGATTAAAAGAACAGCCTTTCAGTATTACACCTGATCCTAGATTCCTTTACCTGAGTGACAAGCACGAAGAAGGTCTGGCAAGTTTGGCTTATGGTATTTCGCAGAGGAAAGGTTTTGTTGTAATCACCGGAGAGGTTGGTACAGGGAAAACAACCATCATTAGGGCCTTAATAGATAAGATTGATCAGCGAGTGAGGCTGGCATTCATATCCAATCCAACACTTTCAAAAAAGGAGTTTTATATTTTATTAGCTGAGGCGTATCAGCTTGGTTCTGTGACAAACAAGGCTCAATTTTTAATTAAGTTTGTCAAGTTTTTAGAAAAGGCCTACTGTTCTGGCGAAAACGTGGTCGTAATCATTGACGAAGCGCACAAACTCTCTTCTGAATTGTTGGAAGAGATTCGACTTTTATCTAATATGGAAACCCCGCACCACAAATTGGTGAATATAATTTTGGTTGGCCAGCCAGAGCTCGACAAAAAATTAAATGAACCGGGCTTGTTGCCCTTGCGGCAGAGAATAAATCTGAACTTCAAGTTACTGCCCTTAGATCAGAATGAAACAAAAGAATATATTGCAGTTCGTCTAAAAAAAGCAGGAGCTGTAGATGCCAAGATTTTTACTGCCGATGCCAAGGAGTTGATTTACAAATATACAAGGGGTATACCCCGGCTCATCAATGTATTGGCGGATCATACCATGCTAAGTGGTTATGTTAAGAACTTAAAAATAATTGATAATCAGGTCGTAGAGGAATGTGCAAAAGAACTTGAGTTTGACAATCGGTTTTCCGAATCAGAGAAAAATGGCGTGAAAGATGTCAAGACAGCAACTAAATGGAAAAAATCCCCCTTTTTTTATATTCAAATGGTCATTTTGTTTGTTTTAATTGCTATAGCCGTGATGCTTCTTTGGCAGGAAACTCTTGAATAGGTTTGAATAAGGAAAATTAATGGGTAAAATAGCAGATGCCTTGAAAAAGGCCGGAAGGCCAATAGATGAAGAGAGAACAACTGGCAGAGTGTTGCCAAAGGTCAATAGGGCACTTGATCTCTCCGTACAGCGGGATTCCACACAAACATTGATCGATGAAATGAAAGATGAAATTCATGGCGCCATAGATCCAAAATTGGTTGTGTTCCATCAACCAGATTCCCTTCCTGCTGAAAATTTCAAGATCTTAAGATCGCAAATAATTTATCCTGAAGATGGGCTACCAAAACGTTCGGTCCTGGTTACCTCTGCATTGGAACAAGAAGGAAAGACGTTTGTGGCGTGCAATCTGGCAATGAGTATTGCCCAAGGGCTGGATCCTTACTGTCTGTTGATCGATGGTGATCTGAGACGTCCCGCAGTTCATAAAATGGTGGGCGTATCACCAGATAAACGTGGTTTGGCCGATTTTTTGATGACTGGTGAACCATTAGGATCGTTTTTGGTCAAAACAGATATCACCAAGCTGACTGTATTGCCAGCTGGTCATATACCCCGCAACCCTGCGGAATTGTTGACATCATCTAATATGAAAGCCCTGCTCAAGGAGGCAAAAAATCGATATCAAGACAGGTTTGTCGTGCTTGATTCACCGCCAGTGAACCTTGCTTCTGAAACGCGGGATCTAGCCCTTAGCGTTGATACCGTGATTTTTGTAGTTAGATATGGAAAAACAAGCATGGACGCTGTTCAAGAGGCAATAGAAAAAATAGGCCGTGAACGTATATTGGGTATAGTTTTCAACGGTTTCGAGATCACCCCCAGGAAATATTCTTATTACAAAAGAGACTACAGTTACTCTTCCAAATAGAGGTTCTACCTATCCTTGTTTAAAGTTTTTGGAAAGACATACCCCCTGAGAAAGTTGATTCTTTTCATTTGGGAAGGTTTGTTTTTGTTTCTCCTGTTAATTGGAACCGACCTTTTGATTCACAATAAGGATGTATCAATATTTAGAAGTGCCTTTCCTTGGATCCGGTACATTCTCGTTGTAACAATCTGTCTTTTGGCCCTTTATTATCGGGATCTTTATACATTTAGGGCCAAGATAGATTATCTCGACATGACTACCAGATTGCTTCAGGCGCTAGGTGGTTCTTCTATCATTTTGGGTTCGATATTTTTTGTTATACCTGTTTTAACCCCTGAGCGCTGGGCATTTATCGCTACGATCGTGATTTTTATAATGACGAGCAGTCTTTGGCGATATTTATACCTTACCATATTGAAACAGCATTGGTTTGCCACGCCGGTCTTTTTGGTTGCTTCAGGGGCATTGGCGGAAACATTGCTTGATGAAATCAGGGAGAACGCGGATTGTGGGTTTCGAATATCTGGTATTGCCTGGCCTAATATGCCTGAAAATGTCATAGTAGATTCCAAAATCCCCGTGTTTGATTCCTATGACAACCTTTATGAAAATGTCATCCGAGTTGGTGCCCAGAAGGTGATAGGTGCCTTTGATGAAAAACGCGGTCTGCTTCCTGTAAAAGAGCTCCTGCGATGCAGGATGAGTGGTATACCTGTGGTGGAAGGAGAAACCTTTTATGAGAACCTCACTGGCAAAATCTTAGTTGAAAAGATCAATCCCAGTTGGCTTATCTTTCACGAAGGGTTTCAGAAGGACTGGGCCACCTTGTCGGGCAAAAAGGTCATAGGTGGAATTTGCTCCTTTATTGGCCTCACTCTTTTATCACCCTTGATTTTGATAGTCGCTGTTTTGATAAAAATTGATTCTTCTGGCCCGATTTTTTTCAGGCAGGAACGGGTTGGCAAGGATGGCAAGACCTTTGTTTTGGTCAAGTTCAGGTCCATGACCACCGATGCTGAAAAAGAGGGAGCAAAATGGGCCACGGAAAATGATCAGCGCGTGACGAGGGTTGGCCGGATAATTAGAAAACTAAGGATCGATGAAATTCCTCAGATGTGGAACGTCCTGAAAGGAGAAATGAGCTTTGTAGGTCCTCGCCCGGAACGCCCGGAATTTGTAAAGGAGCTGGCTGAAAAGATTCCCTATTATGAACAGCGTCACACTGTGCAGCCCGGTATAACTGGATGGGCCCAGATTAATTATCCGTATGGGGCCTCAGTTGAAGACGCTCTGGAAAAGCTCAAGTATGACCTATATTACATAAAGCACATGTGCGTTTTGCTTGACCTTTACATCATACTCAAGACTGTAAAGACGATCTTATTCAGAGAAGGGTCCCGCTGAGGCCAGGTTGTTAAGCCATTTTCCAGGCTTAAAAATAATGCGGTAATTGGGGGGACATATTGTATATTTTTTGGTCTTCGGATTAACGAATTCCCTGCCTTTCTGTTTATGGAGGGAAAAAGAGCCGAATCCCCTTATTTCGATTCTTCTTCCTTCGGTTAGGGCCTCAGACATGGCAAAAAAAATTATGTCAACTACGGTATTGATGTCCTTTTTCAGGTGTGCAGGGAAATTCCTGTGTATGCGCATGGCAAGTTCATTTTTCAGTATGGTGGAACCATTTGTTTTTTCATTGCCCATACAAAAATGCTCCTCCCTCTGATAGTGTCAATCTAGATATAACGCGAGTTATCAAAATAGCAGCCTCTTCTTCAAAGGCCTCTTTGATCAATGACCACTTATCCTTTTGCGGATAGTATAATTTCGGCATCCCCTTTATACCAGCAAACTGTGCGGCCTTATAAACAGCATCGCTAAAATCGCCTATAGCATCAACCAATTTTAATTTTTTGGCCTGACGCCCGCTGAATATCCTGCCGTCTGCGATTTTCCTTGTCTGCTCAAATGGTATATTTCTACTGGAAGACACGGCTTCTATAAACTGGGAATGAATGTCGCTCAAGACGTCTTCCAGTACTTTTAGCTCCTGAGGCGTCAGCTCCCTGGTGATATTGCCTAAATCCTTCAGGGCACCGCTTTTAACCACCGTGGTTTTTATGCCAACTTTTTTTAAGAGGCCTGAAATATTGGGTTTGTGCATTATGACGCCTATACTTCCGGTTACTGTGCCTGGATTTGAAACAATATATCTCGCGCCGAGTGCGACATAATATCCTCCTGATGCAGCAATGGTGGAGAATGATGCTACTACTGGTATTTTTTTATTCAATTTTTTTATTTCGCTGTAAATCTCTTGAGACGGTCCCACAGAACCACCAGGGCTGTTGATGCGCACAATAACCGCCTTTAAGTTGTCCATTTTTTCAAAATCCATTATCTGTTTCAAGACCGGATCGGGGTCAGATATCACACCAGTGATGTTTAAGACACCTATCACA
>JALVPX010000152.1 GCA_027031565.1 Deltaproteobacteria bacterium
TCATGGCAGTGATCGCCTTTCTCGAACCCTCCATATGGAACATAATGATAGTGATAGGCCTTACGAGCTGGATGGGAGTTGCACGCCTGGTAAGGGCGGAATTCCTCACCTTGAAGACAAGGGATTTTGTGCTGGCAGCAAGGATCTCCGGGGCATCGAATGCCAGGATCATCTTTGCCCACATCCTGCCAAATGCCATGGCGCCTGTTCTGGTTTCAGCCACCCTCGGAGTGGGGGCGGCAATACTAATTGAAAGCTCCTTAAGTTTCCTTGGCATAGGGGTTCAACCTCCCACTCCAAGTTGGGGCAACATGCTGACCGAAGGCAAAGACAACCTCGAGATAGCATGGTGGCTTTCCCTCTTTCCGGGCATGGCCATTTTGATTACGGTCTTGGGCTACAACCTGCTTGGCGAGGGGCTGAGAGATGCCCTTGACCCAAGGAGTAGGGATTAGAAAAATGGACAAATTACCAGGGCAGGATCCCGGAAACAAACCTTCCCTATTACGCCACATGGGTTTCTGGGCAATCGTCGCCTACGGAGTAGGAGACATCCTAGGAGCAGGCATATATGCCTTGATAGGCAAGATTGCCGGCATTGCAGGCCACTACTGCTGGATAGCCTTCTGTGTCGCCTTTGTCACCGCGTCCTTTACCGCCCTTTCCTATGCAGAGCTGGGCAGCCGATTTCCCAGAAGCGGAGGCGAGGCCACGTTTTGCCTGGAAGGCTTCAAGAGCCCCTGGGTCTCTTTCCAGATAGGCTGGCTGGTCCTTTTTTCCGGAATCGTCTCCATGGCCACCATATCAAGGGCCTTTGCAGGATACTTGTCGCCTCTTGTTCCAGGGGTGCCTGCCCCACTGATTATAGCCGTTTTCCTCTTCCTGCTTACGGCAATAAATTTCGCGGGCATCCGCCACTCCTCCTCTGCAAACATAGCATGCACGCTCATAGAGGTTAGCGGCCTCTTGATAATCGTTGCAATCGGGGCAAATACGCTGCTAAACCACGGAGGACTGGCCCTGGCTCCGGTCAGCGGTGAACGGGTCTCCATGCCGCTCATGCTTCAGGCTGGTGCCCTTGCCTTCTTCGCCTTTATTGGCTTTGAAGACATGGTGAACGTGTCTGAAGAGGTGAAAAATCCGGAGAGATCCATTCCCGCTGCCATCATCACCGCCCTCGGCCTGGCTTCGCTGCTCTATGTTGCAGTTGCCATAATCTCCGTCAACGTCGTTGAACCTCAGCAACTTGCTCAGGCAAAAGCTCCTCTTTTGGAGGTAGTCAGGATCGGCGCCCCATCCTTTCCCCTCTCCCTGTTCACGATCATCGCCCTGTTTGCTGTGTCAAACACCTCGCTGCTGAATTTCATCACAGGCTCTCGCCTCATATATGGTATGGCCGATCAAGGCCTCCTGCCTAAAGTGCTGGCCAGGATTCATCCGCGCACCCGCACACCTTACGTGGCCATATTCCTCGTGCTTGCCGTTACCCTCGCCCTCGCCCTGTCTGGAACATTGACCTTTCTTGCAGGGACCACCAGTACGCTGCTGCTCCTGGTTTTCATTGCAGTAAATGGTTCCCTGCTCAGGATAAAGCAGCAGAGACGGGAAGGCGGCAAGTTTCATGTTCCAGCCTTTGTGCCTCTTTTTGGAATCATTTCTTGTTCCGGACTCATAGCCTTTGTACCGCACCGTTCTCTTGTTACAGCAGGGGGCGTTGCGGCAGCGGGCGTCATCCTGTGGCTCCTGAACAGGAAAGGGGCAGCAATATCATGAAATCGCCGATGAACGGGGTGTGGTTCGGCCTGCTTCTGGCGGCGGTGCTGTCGGCGGCGGCCAGCGGCAACATGGAGGCCGTTACCAAGGCCTCCTTTGCCTCTGCAAAATCAGCAGTGGAACTGGCAATCGGCCTCATTGGTCCCATGGCGCTGTGGCTTGGTCTTATGAAGATCGCCGAGGAAGGCGGCCTGCTGAAACTCCTGGCAAAGGGGCTGCGCCCTGTCATGACCAGGCTCTTTCCAGATATCCCAGCCGATCATCCAGCCATGAGTTCCATGATATTGAACCTCTCATCCAATGCCCTGGGGCTGGGAAATGCTGCAACGCCCTTCGGGGTAAAGGCGATGACTGAGCTGGAAAAGCTCAATCCCAGGCCAGGCCGGGCCACAAACGCTATGTGCCTTTTCCTGGCCATAAACACATCAAACGTGACTTTTCTACCCCTCGGCGTAATGGCTGTCCGGGCGGCGGCAGGAGTGCATCAGCCAGCAGACATATTGTTTCCAACGCTCTTTGCCACCACCATATCCACGCTTGTAGCCGTTGCTGCCGCCAAGCTCTACCAGAAGGGAGACAAGCTCCATGAAACTGAAATCGACGCTTCCATCGCGGACACACCTCCAGTGCGTGATGAACAAGGCACTGAACCTGCAAAAGGGCATGGACAGAAAATAACCTTTTCAAAGGCCGTGGTGACTGCCTCATTTCTGCTTCTTGCCATACTGGCCGCCAGGCAGATTCTACACGCCCAAACCCTTCCTCAAGGCCTCAGCGTCATAGCCTCCCACTGGCTCATACCAGTACTGATGCTCGCCCTGGCAGGATATGGCTTGATAAAGAGGGTGCCGGTCTATGAGGCAGCATGTGAAGGAGCCAAGGAGGGTTTCAACGTTGCCGTCCGAATACTGCCCTACCTCGTTTTGATCCTCACAGTAATAGGTATGTTCAGGGCATCAGGCGGCTTCGACTTTGCGGTACGCCTTCTCAAACCAGTAACCTCAATCCTTGGATTTCCCCCTGAAGTGCTGCCTGTGGCCCTCTTGAGGCCCCTTTCAGGCTCTGGCGCCTTTGCCCTCATGAGTGACATAGTGGTCAACTCGCCCAATTCCTTTGCATCCTTTCTTGCCTCCACTATTCAGGGCTCGACAGAAACCACCTTTTACGTACTGGCCGTCTATTTCGGCGCAGCAGGGGTAAAGGATCCGCGCCATGCAGTTTGGGCCGCCCTTACCGCCGATCTTGCAGGTATCATAGCATCGCTTTTTATCTGCAGATTGATGTGGTAAGGCATAGGCTCTCCCTTGACAATTGCAATGCACCCCTTTATAACTGGCTGCCTTTGCACAAGAATTGCATAAAACATGCCTAAATTTTTCATAAAAGAAGAGGAAACGATATGGAAGCCAGCAGATGCACACTCTTTCACAGCGGCCTCAGAGGCGCGGAAGATTATTTCGGCCAGATGGCAGAAAAATATGGAGTAAAAGAGGTTGTTTATTCCCATGAAGGCCGCACACCCCAGCGGGCAAAAAATGTAAAAATACTCACAGAGGATGAGCTCAAGCGGGGTGACATAAGCATGGAAATCGTCTCGAAGATGCTCAACCGCAAATTTTACGAGGCAGACAAGATCCGCAAGGTATTACAGATAATATTTCATATGGTAAACAACGGCCACCAAGTCTTCGTAATTGGAACCATCCTGGATGACAACACCGTGAAAGGTGGTACTGGATGGGCCGTAGAGCTGGCAAAGCTTTTCAACAGGCCCCTCCATGTATTTGACCAGGAAAAAGGTAAATGGTTCACATGGGAAAAGGGGGCGTGGCAAGAAGAAGAACAGCCCAAGATTGAATATGACACCTTTGTTGGATCAGGTACCAGATACTTGGAAAATTCCGGCAAAGCTGCCATCGAGAGGCTGTTTGAGGAATCATTTTAGGAACAGGCCCTTATTTGCCCATGAAGATCTACGACCTGAATGAATCAAACGTGTTCGAGGGAGATATCAAGAAGTTCTGGGTGCACGATTCGCCCTATTTCAGGATCATAAATTTCAATATCCAAGCAGGCAAAACCTTTCCAGTGCATTCCCACAACGTGGAGGGGCAATTGAGCATACTGGTGCTTGAAGGCGAAGGTGAGTTCCTGGGCAAGGGTGAAAAGGCTCTCCCTGCCCGCAAGGGTGAGATCCTCATATGCGACATCAACGAGCCCCATGGCGTCCGCGCCAAGACAGACATGCGCATACTCGTGACGATTGCCCCGCCGTTTTAGGAAAAGGGATAGGCGCATATTGTGCACTATTCCCCTTTCCTGTGACAAGGTTTATTGGAAAAGAAAAAAGATGGCTTAATTATTCGCCTGTCCCCTGATGCTCTGATTCTGTTGCGGTTGGAGGTAGTCATGCCCCGGGCCCGCTCGCCTCGGTGCACGCCTTTGTCAGGCCTGATTCCTTGGCCAGTATGAGCCTGGCCTGCTCAATATCTTTTGAGATCTGGGCTGCCAATTCCTTGGGACCCGAGAACTTCTTCTCATCCCTTAATCTTTGGATCAAGTTCACTTTTATGGGATGCCCATAGATGTCTTTGTCAAAATCAAAGATGTGGGTTTCAGCCCGCAATTCATCATCCCCGAAAGTGGGATTCCTTCCGATATTTAGAACGCCGCCGTAGCATT
>JALVPX010000153.1 GCA_027031565.1 Deltaproteobacteria bacterium
TCTCAGATACGAGCCTGCCGTAAACCAGGCTGAACAAAGTTCCGTCCTGATTTTCCCGCACACCGCAGATTCCGCGCTTGCCGGGCTTAATCACACAATGATGATTGCAAAGATTGCATTTTACCTTTTCAGCATCGAGTTTTTCATAAAAACGGGCCTTTTTCATGTCCCTGCCTCCTCGCCAGACATGATGAGTCTTTGCTGATTTTATCTGAATATAAGATCTTTTTCTGGGAGGTGCATCCTTGCCAGACAAGGCGAAGTCTTTTCAGGAGCAGTAGCAGCTCTTTTCAGCAGACAAGGTAGGTGCGGTCTATTGGTATCCCACCAGGGATTCAGGATCCTCTTTTTCCACTTCTTCGTACACACACCTGAATCCTGTGTAAGGACCCTGGAGATCAGGCCGGTTATGGTTCCGATAGGATGTTTCAAGGTAGAGGGGATTCTGTCCGAAGAGTCCACCGCGCAACACCTTGTGCTGGCCCTTTTCCGGGCCAGCTGGGTTGTCATGGGGTGAATCATTGTAGTACCGGGGGCTATACCAGTCGGAGCACCATTCCCACACATTTCCAGCCATGTCATAAAGCCCATAAGGGCTTTTACCCGCCTCGTAAGAACCAACGGGTTTCAACACCGATTTCCAGTGTGCGAACGAAATGAAGTTCAAAAACCTTGGAGACGGGCGTTCTGATCCCCATGGATAACGCCGTCCGTCAGTGCCCCGGGCCGCCTTTTCCCACTGGGCTTCTGTAGGAAGTTTCTTGCCAGCCCATTCACAATAGGCCTTTGCGCCAAACCAGCTCACAAAATTTGCTGGATAGTTCTCCTTGTTTTCCTTTACGAAATATTTATCACCGTCCTTATAAATAAAGCTCTCCGGCCCGATCCTAACATATTTGCCTTCAGGATTGCCATTTGAATTCAAAAACTTGACCATTTCACCGTTGGTCACTTCATAGGTGTCAATGTAAAAGGCCTTTAAAAAAACCTTGTGGGCAGGCGTCCTGTCAGGTGGATGAATATCATCCGACCCCATGACAAATTGACCCTCAGGAATCAGTACCATTTTTGTGGTATCCACCTTGGGAGGCTGATCTTCCTTGGCGGCGGAAGGCTGTTCATTGTCCAGGTCAACAGGCTCTTGCTCAACCCGTTCTGTATCGAGGCCTTGTGTGTCTCTCACACCCTGCAACATCTCGAGCCTGTTCAAGATATCTGCATCTTCAGGATCTATTTTCAACAGCCTCTTGTAATATATCTTCGCCATTGAAGGCTTTCCCTGGGCTTGGGCCTGTTCCGCCCATCTGATATACATTGACTTCATTTTTTCAAAGAGCTTGGGTACCTCCCCATTGTCAGGTTCAATCTCCAATACCTGTTTCAAGGTTTTAAGCGCATTGTCGTTGGCAGGTATGGTCAGCTTTTTTTGCCGTATCTGCAGCCTGGCCTGCTTCAACAGCTTATCAACTGTCTGACCGACGGCGAGGTCTGCATCCAGACAGAAAAAAAGCATCAGGGAAATGGTGAAAAAGAATAAAAACAACCTCGTCATATTGTCCTTATTCCTTGCCTGATTCTTCACAGCTTGTCCTGCAGCAATTCCATACTCTTTTTCAGGCTGTTCTTCATGCGGTTGAAGGCCTTTGCCAAACGCCCCAACTCCTCGCCCTTGACTTGAACATCCACGTCGAAATCTCCCATGCTGATCCTGTCCGCTGCGTCCACCAATTTATCAATGGGTTTTTGGACGAATTCACGCACAATGGTCTGTACTGCCAAAACAGCCAGCAACAGGAGGCCCAGCCCAGACAGGCCTATCATCTTTAGTGTATTGTACATATTTTCGATTGCCGCCTCCATGGGAGCGATAACACTTATAGCACCCCTTAATTCACCCAACTTGTAGCCCTCTTTTGGATACCCTGCGATATCGATTTCTCCGGCAGGCTCTCCATGGCACGGCAGGCATGATTTCTTTACCCTGATCGGCTTCATGAGCCTGTAGTATGGCTTTCCATTTATATTTACTTGTCTGAAGACCGTGCCCACCTCTGGATTTTTTTCAAACCTTTGAAGAATTTCCCTTTCAAAATCATCAGGTGCGCCCAGCGGATTTCTATATCTCAGGCTGGTCTGCTTGACCTTGAAACTTGAAAGCTTATTGAAGTACTCGGCAACCATGTTACCCACCCTTGCGGGGTTCAAGGCCTTGAATTCAAAATTGCCAGCTGAATCATAATTGATGCGGTCTTGATTCTGGGCTATCACGTGCCTTATGGCTATATATTCATCAGCTACTGCCTTTGTCTGCATCTGGAGGCTTTGCTCAATGGCTTTCTGCTGCATTTTGTAAAAAACGGCAATGGTAACGCCTGTAACAACCAAGGCAATTATGGTGATCGATAGGGTAAGCTTGGTTGCGATTTTCATTAACTATGCCTCCTCGCTTCAAAAGGTGTGGACCTTAACCTTCTATTCAATAGTCATGGTCTTTCAATAATGCTTCAGCCCTGCGGGTAAAGGTTTCCCTGTCTTCTATGTCATGAAATTCCTTTGCCATTATGGCTATCAATTCCCTGAGGTCCCCTTGTTCGGTCTGGTCCAGCCACTTGTTAGTACCCTTCTTCCACACTACGCCAGCAATAGGTCCCATCAAGTCCCTGAAAAGATATTGAATCTTGTGCATCAAGGCCGGGTCCAACTGGTCCAGCTTATCACTGGCAGGTGATATGTCGGAACCAGCGTTTACGTTTTGTGGTCTTGTTTTTTCGTCAGCAGTGAGGGAAGGCGGCTCCTCAACCTCGGCTACTGCTGGCTCAGGGGACTCGGGCCTGCCTTTTTCAGAACCAGATGTTTCCTCTCCAATCCAATCAAGTATCGCATTCTTGGCAACCTGGAAGTGCATCTCGATCAACTTGGGATTGATATCTTCAGAACAGAAGACGATTATGCTTACATTCTCTGACAATGGGTAGAAAAATATCTTTTTTTCTTCAAAATAAATATATATAAGCGCTGTCCCCATCTTGTTGATGGCTAAAGCCGATTGGAGATCACGCAACTCTTGACCTAACAGAACCAGTTGCTCATCCTCCAATGGATCAGACAAGTCACGCAAGGCTATTTTCCGGCCGTTCAATATACACAGGCCTTCAACCCCGGGAATTGCCTTTACGCTATCCAAGCTGTGCTGGAAACCCTCCATACCAACCCATCCAAATGCCTTGTTAATGGTACCTGTTATTCTTCATCTTCAACAATCATCGCCGGATACTCATCTACTGGTTTAGGTGAAACAACTATTCCAATCGAGCTATTACCATCTGGAGCAAGAAATAGAACTTCGCCGTCTGGCATGATAAAATAAGAAAACTTCATCTTTCCAAAACTATATTTCTCGCCCATGGAAGAGAGTCTGTGCCTGACAAAGGCCGTCAACGCCCCCAGTTCCGGAGGCAATTTCACTTTTTCCAACAAGAAGCCCTGCGGTGACACCAGCACCCAGCCTTTCACCTCGACAGCCATGGGCACAATGCCCTTGACCAGGGGTATAAACTCCTGCAGTTTCTCTATAACCTGAGAAGTAGCCAACATACCATTTTTACTATCAATATTATTTGACAACATGACCAAACTCTATCACTAACAAATCAGCAGGTCAAGGAGACTCAGCTGCGGATGGAAGAGGCATCTGGCTACCTCTAAAAATCTTAATTTTTAGAGGTAGCCATCTTTAATATAATACAATAACCACATTTTATTACATTTGATCAACAACTATGCTATTTTATATTAAAATAAACATTCAAAACCAGACCAAGTTGTCTCTTACAGTTCTTAGCATGTTTGGGAACATGTTTTTGCCTATTGCCCACTGAACAATTGGCCCATGTAAATAATAACATGGAATCTATTATATCAAAGAAAAAGGGTGTGTTTGATATGGATAATGGCCTTTTCCCAAAAAATTACTCATTGCCCAGGCCTTTTTATAACCGCTTGTTTTTATTGCTATTATGTTTTGCTTGCATTTCTCCGGATATCTCTCTGTCCCTTGCCTTTGGATCATCCTTCAAAATTTCTGCCAGTCCTCATCACATACTTTTCATTGATAAAGGCGGCACCCTCTGGACTTGGGGAAAAAATGACTTCGGACAATTGGGAGATGGAACCCGAAAAGACAGGCTGAAGCCGGTTGCGGTTTTGAAAAATGTAAAAGAGGTGGCTGCAGGCCTGTACCATTCACTGGCCTTGAAGGAAGATGGAACCCTGTTGGCATGGGGCAAGAATGACCATGGGCAAATAGGAAACGGCAGCAGGGCGACAACTGCCATGCCTGTGATTGTAATGGATGACGTCATGATGATTTCAGCTGGAAGCTATCACTCCATGGCCGTTACAAAAAATGGGACCCTGTGGGTGTGGGGAAGCAACAATTATGGGCAGATCGGAGATGGGAAGCACAAAGACCGGCTCAAACCTGTTAACATCCTTGCCCATATTGCTGATATTTGTGCAGGCTCCTATCAATCTTTTGCAATTGACGTCAGGGGGAACCTTTTTGGATGGGGCAGGAATCGTGACGGAAGACTTGGGGATGGCACAACCACTGACAGGAACATACCGGTCAAGATATTGAGCAATGTCGTAAAGGTATCTGCAGGCAACTCCCACACCCTGGCATTGAGATCGAATAGGCGTTTGTTTGCATGGGGCAGCAATCTTTACGGTCAAATTGGCGACCGCACCCATCAGCCGAAAAAAAGGCCGGTTCCAATACTTAGGAATATAATGGATATTGGAACAGGTGCCTACCACTCAATGGCATTGATGAAAAATGGGAAACTGTGGGCCTGGGGTGCCAACAGCTTCGGACAACTGGGGGATGGAACCACGGCTGACAAGAAATCACCTGTAAGGGTAAAAATACCTGAACCAGTATCCGGTTTCATGTCGGGCCCATTTTATGGCATTGCCCTCGATCGTTCAAACAGCTTGTGGGGCTGGGGCAGAAACAACCTTGCCCAGCTACGCTCCTCTGGCAAGGCCTTTTATCAATTGCCTCTCAAAATCGAACAAACTGACCGGCCTGAGCCGGCTTCCAAACTTACCAGGATCATATCCATTCTATTTCAAAAGACCAGCACAAGACCCTGTGAAATCATAAAAAAAGAAAGAGTGGAACAAGTTGAAAAAATCGACAATAGCGCTAAAACAGCACAAGCCGGTACAACCTCTATCGAAGAGAAGATTATACTGCCTGAAGAAAAGGATCAGTCTACTCAAACCAATGCCACGGTAACGAGCGGCGTTTTCCCCAATCTCGAAGTAAGGCTTGAATCCCATCTCACGACCAGAATAAACATGCCAGTAGCTGCAAAGATCGAGATAAACGACGTTGAAAATTCACTGGCAAGGGTGGTGGTTTTGAAACAGCCGCTCCACGGCAGTGTTAGAGTTGATGCGCATCAATTGCTCTACAAGCCGGAAAATGGCTACCAAGGCAAGGATCAGATTGTGCTCGTTTTTATTGGAAAACAGGGGCAGACTTTACAAAAAAGGGTGGAAATTTCCATATTGCCTGGAACCTTTGGCGAAGACACCCTTGGTTTGCAAAGGGAATTTTCGACTGTTCCTCTGGCAGAGTTGTCCCATTTTATCAAGGCACAGCAACTGGCCGAGGCAGGTAAACCTTTCATGGCCATTGAAGAATACAAGAAGGCAATTGCATCCGATGACAACAGGCTTCAGGCATATTGGAACCTCTCTATGGTCCAATATCAGCTGGGCTTTGTGGATGATGCCATAAAGACCCTTGAAAAGGCCGTAGACACTGGAGCACCTGCAGACTTTTTGTATCTGGACCTTGGTATCTTCTATTTTGGAAAGGGTCTGATGGATAAGGCAAAGAACATCCTCTTTCAGGCCCTGGAGCTCAACCCTGGCCTCACTGATGCGTATTATTACCTTGGCATGCTTTTTAGAAAAAAGGGAGATTGCCAAATGGCCTGGCTTTTCGCCAAGACAGCCAAAAAACTTGGTCACAAGGGAAGAGATCTTCACGAGGGCCTGGCCGAAGAGTGTCAGGAGCCCCAAATTGAACCTTGGCAGGCCTATGAAGACCCGGAATATGTCTACATGAGACAGATTAATGTCGATTCCCTTGACAGGGCAAAGGCCGTTCTTGATAAAATCCGGGAAGGAGAACTCTTTGAGGTAATAGCCGGCAGGGAATCCGTGGGTCCATACACCATGGTTGGAGGTTACGCAGGCAGATTCAAGCTTTCAGAACTTGAAGCCAACCTTGCAGAGGCACTAAAGGCACAACCCATTTTCGGATTCCCTCAACTTGTCAAAACCACAAATGGCTTTTTGATAGTGCAAAGAATCGCACCCTTTGATTTTGCCGAATGGCAGAAACTGCTCAACGCCAACAAGGCTACGCCTGCAAACAATCATTATGAGGAGTGATTTTCACCTTGACTGCTAGAGCATTTTCGTTCATAATATATGAACAAAAATGCTTGAAGGACTGATAACATCAAAAACAAGGGTCAAGCTTTTAACCCGTTTTTTCCTTAATCCAGACAACAGCGCCTATCTCCGGGAGCTGGCCTCTGAATTCAATGCATCCCCAAACGGCGTACGCGAGGAGTTGCGCCAGATGGAAAAGGCCCGCCTTCTGATAAGTAAAAAAAGGGGGCGTCAAATATATTTCAAGGCCAATCCATCCCATCCCCTCTTTCCGGAACTAAAAACCATGGTTAGAAAGGCCCTTGGTTTGGACAAAATACTCGATTCAATCCTTCAGAGGTTGGGCAGGCTTGAAGCCGCATACCTCATTGGAGATTATGCAAAAGGAAGGGATGCAAAGATTGTGGATCTGTTGCTTATTGGAGAAATAGATCCATATCATTTGTCTGATTTGACCCAAAAAACTGAACGATATATAGGCAGGAAAATAAGGACACTCGTACTCACAAGGGATGAGTTCAATCGAATGAAACAGGAATTGCTCAAGGAACCATACATACTGCTTTGGAGTGAAGATGGCAGGGCGTAGGAACGGATACCAATCCAAAAATGCCTGTATTGCCCTGGCAGGTTCAGGCTATTGGGGCAAGAACCTGGCCAGGAATTTCCACGCCTTGGGAGCGCTCCACACCGTAGTTGACACAAACCCTGAAACCCTGCAACAAATTATTGATCAATATCCCTCTATAAAGGGCACTGCCTCTTTTGCAGACATCCTGGGTGATACCGAGATAAAGGGGATTGCCATTGCAACTCCGGCAGAAACCCATGCCACCTTGGCAAAGGAGGCCCTGCTGGCAGGCAAGGATGTTTACATAGAAAAGCCTTTATGCCTTTCTGAATCTGAGGGCTATGAACTAATAGAACTGGCTGAGCAAAGAGATCGGATTCTGATGGTGGGCCACCTCCTATGGTACCACCCTGCCCTTTTGAAGCTTAAGCAGCTTGTGGAACAGGGCGAGCTGGGGAGAATTCGGTACATTTACTCAAACCGTCTGAACATGGGCAAGTTGAGGCGTGAGGAAAATGTGCTGTGGTCCTTTGCCCCCCACGACGTGTCTGTCATACTTGGCCTGCTCGATGAAATTCCTGAGTCCGTTCAGGCCCACGGGGGCAATTACCTGCACCAGAAGATCTCAGATGTGACCGTCTCCCTGCTCTCTTTTGCAAGCGGCATCAAGGCCCACATTTTTGTTTCTTGGCTGCATCCATACAAGGAACAGAAGCTTGTTGTTGTAGGAAACCAAAAAATGGCGGTCTTTGATGACACAGCACCCTGGGAAAGAAAGCTTGCCCTTTATCCCCACCATGTCACTTGGAAAGGTCAAATCCCCCTGGCCGTGAAGGCTGAGGCAGAATTTGTTGAAATTCAGGAAGAAGAGCCACTCCGGGCAGAATGCATTCACTTCCTTGAATGCATCCACACGAGGCAGAGACCACGAACCGATGGGAACGAGGGGTTACAGGTTCTGCGCGTACTCAATGCAAGCCAAAAGGCCCTGGAAACAAACAGGGTGATAACCCTGACGCAGGAATCCCATTACAAGGCCCCCTACCAGGTGCATCCGACTGCCGAAATCGACGACAATGTGGAAATCGGGCCCGGCACCAGGATATGGCACTTTTCTCATATTCTGGAAGGCAGCAGAATAGGCCCGAATTGCAATATCGGCCAAAACGTGGTGATCGGCCCCAGGGTCTCCATAGGCAAGGGGTCCAAGATCCAGAACAATGTCTCCATCTATGAAGGAGTCACTTTGGAAGATCATGTATTTTGCGGCCCTTCTGTAGTATTCACAAATGTATACAATCCCCGGGCAGAGGTCCCGAGAATGAAAGAGCTTAGAAGGACCTTGGTGAAGCGCGGGGCCACCCTTGGAGCAAATTCGACCATAGTGTGCGGTACTACTATCGGGTCATATGCATTCGTGGGAGCAGGAGCAGTGGTGAACAGGGACGTGCCCGATTTTGGCCTTGTGGTTGGGAATCCTGCAAGGCGCATTGGCTGGATGTGTAAATGCGGCGAAAGGCTGGGAGACGATTTGACATGCCAAGCTTGCGGCGCCGCCTATAAACCAGGGGACAATAATGATACCATTCATAGATCTCAAGAAACAATATAAGCGGCTTGAACCAGAAATAAACCGCAGAATCCAAGGGGTTCTGGAACATGGCCGCTTCATCATGGGGCCGGAAATTGATGAGCTTGAGCAGCAGCTCAGCCGCTTTGCAGGCGTGAAGCATGCCATAACCTGCTCATCAGGCACGGATGCACTTTTGATGCCCTTGATGGCATGGGGAATAGGCCCAGGAGATGCAGTATTCACAACGCCCTTTACCTTTATTGCTACAGCAGAAGTTATCCGCCTGCTCGGCGCAACACCGGTTTTTGCAGACATCCGGGAAGATACCTTCAACATTGATGCAAAAAAACTCATTAAGATTGTTGAACAGGTAAAGTCACAGGGCAGGCTCAAGCCCAAGGCAATCATACCGGTGGACCTTTTTGGCCTGCCTGCTGATTATGATGAAATAAACGATATAGCTGAAGAATTCGACCTGCTAGTCCTTGAGGACGCAGCCCAAAGTTTTGGAGCAAGCTACAAGGGGAAAAAAACCTGCTCTTTGGCCCATGCAGCCTCAACCAGTTTCTTCCCGGCCAAACCTCTGGGTTGCTACGGAGACGGAGGCGCCATATTCACCAATGACGACGAGCTGGCTGACAAGCTTCGTTCCATAAGGATACACGGCCAGGGGAGCGATAAATATGAAAACATCAGAATCGGCCTCAATGCCCGATTCGACACCTTGCAGGCTGCCATTTTATTACCAAAGCTAGCCATATTCGAAGAAGAGATAGATGCCCGCCAAAAGGCAGCTGCAAAATATACCCAGGCCTTAAAAAACAGGGGCAAAACGCCCCATGTGCCTGAAGACAGAACCAGTGCCTGGGCCCAGTACTCCATTCTTTTCAAAGACAGCAGCGAACGCAATGCCATACAGAAAAATTTGCAAAATAAGGGCATACCAACGGCCATTTATTACCCTGTGCCGCTTCACATGCAGCAGGCCTTTAGTGATTTGGGATACGAATTGGGAGATTTTCCAATATCAGAAGGGATCTCAAAAAGGATATTGAGTCTGCCAATGCATCCATATTTAGAGGATGCACAGATTGAGCAGATTGCTGAAATAATAACTGCTTAGCATAGAGACACTTTTAAAATTTAATGATTTTATGGGCAATCATTCACCCAAATGGCGGTAGTATGTATGTAACCAGTGCCATGTGCATTATAAAAAAACAACTAGCAAAGCTATATAATAATAATTTACCTGAAAACCAGAGCTGGCAAACGTGAAAGACAGAGAGTAAAGAGAGCCGATCGCCTTCTCAAAGACCACTCCACGGTGTAGATCATTCATTCATCCAACTGCTGCCGTGAACAACGGGGCAAGCATTGGGCAGGCACTAAAATATAGCAGTTCAAGAAATCTATTTCCTAGACGTAATAGAACTTTCGCCAAACCAAAAGTATGGTCAAACCCGTTAGCGATTATAGGCCGCCGATTTGTAGCCATTGTATCAACGTCCATTATCGGGTTACTCTAAGGAGCTGGATAAGGTTTCGTTAGGAATAAAAACAAATGGAACATCTTTGATCACGACCTTTGCTCAATAAGTAGGTATGCATGTTAACAACGATTAGGCAGTTAGGCAAGCATTCAGCCAACTATGGTCTTGGTAGCCTGCTTGCAGGGCTGCTCGGGCTTGTGCTGCTTCCAGTATACACACGCTACCTGACTCCCGCCGACTATGGGATTCTTTCTCTTTTGGGTGTGACAGGTAGTATCGCTGGTATCATAGCACAATTAGGGATTGGCTCCGCTCTTTTTCGCGAGGTGATCTATGAGGAATCCGATGAATCTAAGGCTGAGAGTACTGCCCTCTATTTCTTGACTGGGGTAGCAGCTGTGTTCTTTGGAACACTTATCGCTTCCTCTTTACAACTCTCTGAGCTGATATTTGGTTCTATAAAATATGCTCATCTGCTGCGTCTCGTCTTTCTTACCGGAATACTAGGTACGTTTAATATCGTTGCAATGGCAAGACTGCGCATCCGTAAACAGTCATCACTTTACGCTACGCTATCCGTGGTGAAATTCATAGTTGCGGCAGGCCTCAACATCTATTTTATTGCTGTTTTACGGCGTGGTGTTGAGGGTCTGATTACTGCTGGACTAATCCTAGCGGCTTTGTTTGCATTCATCTATTTGGCCCTCTTATTTCGGGATCTACAGCTAACCTTTTCAATACCAATCTTGTGCCGGATGCTTAAGTTTGGAGTGCCATTGGTGCCAGCGAACTTGTCAAACCTAGTGATGACCTCAGCCGATCGATATTTTCTGCAAGCTTTTTCTACTTCTGCCGAGGTCGGCCTTTATTCACTGGGGTATAATATTAGTATGATGGTTTATCTTGTTGTCGGAGCCATCCAAGTGGCGTGGCCTGCTGAGATGTTTAATATTGCCAAACAAGCAGATGCAGAACGACAATTTGCCAAAATGCTGACTTATTACCTTACGCTATTAGGGCTTGTTGGGCTTGGAGTATCTGTTCTATCCGATGAAGTGTTGGTCATTATGACGCCACCACGGTTCTATGGAGCCAGCACTGTGGTTCCTCTTATCGTTTTATCGTATATTTTCTATGGGATCAGATTCATGACCAATATTGCTCTGCCGATACAGAATAGGATGAAATACATGCCCCCCATTATTATCAGCTCTGCTGTGCTTAATTTAGTGCTCAATTATCTACTCATTCCCCGCTATGGAATGATCGGAGCTGCCTGGGCAACTCTGATCTCTTACTTCGTCTTAGTCCTAGTTCAGATTTTAGTTAATCTCCATTTCTGGTACATTTCTTATGAATATAAGCGAATCGCTAAAATTGCATTTGCCGGGGTTTTGATCTATGGCTGCAGTCTATTGATTCAAACAACAAATATCTTGCTTAACCTTGGATTGAAACTCGTTTTGTTGGCAACTTATCCATTGATTCTCTATGTACTACATTTCTATGAGAAGCGGGAACTCACTACGCTTAAGCGTCTTTTTCGGTCAGGGATACATCTCATGAGAGCAAGGGTAACAATATTGTAGACATTGAAATGGTTTTGGATACCAAATTTCCACCTGAGATCCGGACGGAGAAAGGAGGGCAATCGGCTGCTCGCAGTGGCACGGTGTATCTGTTGGCGGTTCCATCAAGCGGTAGGTAGGCTTGAGCGAGAAGAGATAGACGGAATTGCTGTCAGGTACTACTGGATTATAAACCATCCTTTTAAAGATTTCGGCTTAGATAATTCAATATATTGGAGAAATCGAGAGGGGAGGAGAAGAATAACCTTTTGAAAATAATAGAATATTTAATAAAAGACTTGGACACATGGTTTGAAAATCAAAATTTTAAAGGTTGGGATCCCTATGACATTAAAGGGCACAACCTATCGTTAAAAATACAACATTTCAGTAACAAAAATTTTATAGGAAAAATCATTCAACAAATATATTATATCTGTACAGAGTTATGCCCTAATTTTTCAAGAAAAGTTCTAAAAATAAAACCATCTGAGAATGCAAAAGGTATTGGACTTGTTTTGACTTCATATGCAAAATTATACAAAATAACAGACAGAGAACCTTATTTAAAAAAAGCTTTAAGATATGCCATTTGGCTGGAGAAAAATAGAAGGAAAGAATATAGTGGCTATAGTTGGGGCTATCCATTTGATTGGCGATCAGCCATATTAATACCAAAAGGAACACCGTCTTCTGTTGTGAGTCATACGGTAGGTACTGGATTTTGGGAATTGTACAAGGTCACTAATCATAAAAAATATTTGGATATCTGTATCGATATTTGCAACTTTTTTACGAAAGAGTTGAATATAACTTATGAGGATGAGAATAAAATTTGTCACAGCTACACTCCACTTGACGATTATCAAGTTCATAATGCAAATCTATTAGTAGGAGAATTTTTAGTAAAGATTGGCAAAAAGATAGCTAATCATGAATGGATTAACAGAGGCATTAAGTGTGCTAATTTTGCAATTTCTCAGCAAGACGAAGAAGGGTTTATCCCCTATTGGGGTTTAGAACAAACTAGCAGATATAGTTATGGAAAAGCAAGAAACGACCATTATCACATGGGATTTGAAATTAGGATGCTTTATTCTATCTGGAAGATGACAAATTTAGAATATTTAAAGGATGCCTGGCAAAAGTACTTTATTTTTTACTTAAATAATATTTTTAATGATAAAGGCATTCCAAAATTAACAAAAGATGATTATTATCCTATAAACATTCATTCTATTGCATAGTCAATACTTTGTTTATCAACACTAGATGAGTATTATAAAAA
>JALVPX010000154.1 GCA_027031565.1 Deltaproteobacteria bacterium
GGTTCTCTTTTAAGATCTCTTCCACCGTGGCAAGGGCGTCATCCACCTTCTTCATGGCCAGGAGCACCTTTGCCTCACTATTTTTGAGCGCTATCTTCTTTGCAGGGCTAAGGTCCTCCTGATTTGCCTCGCGAATGATCTTGAGTGCATCTTCAGGTTTCCCGGTTTTGGTGAGCAATTCTGCCAGGCCGATGCGCAGTTCCAGGCTTTCCGGCTTGTCTTTGAGACCCTGTTGCAAGACCTTTCTGGCCTCTTCAACTTTAGTTGTACGAAGTAGATATTGGGCATATGCAAGCCTTAACGAAGGGTTGTTTTTGGACTTCTGGAGGGCTGTTTCCCAGTCTTTTCCGGCCTTATCGAATTCCTTCATCTGCTCATGGATTCTGGCCAGGGCAAGATCATTTGCCGGATCGTCTGGATAAAGGAGTGAGAGCTTTTCGGCCACCTTGAGGGCATCATCCAGTTTGTGCTGACGCTCATACAGGGCAAATAGTCCCTTGAGCAGTCCCTTTTTCTCCTGGCACTTGTTCAGACCATCTTTCAGCAGTGAAACCGCCTGGTCTGCCCTGCCTTGCCCACTGTATATATTGGCAGCTATCAGGTATCCCTTGGGATTATTTGGGAATTTGGCCCTGTATTCATCCAGGATGGTCAAGGCCTCCTGCCTCTTCTCTTGGTTTCCAGACAGTGCCGAGGCAAGGAGGAGTTTGGCCTCCCAATTGTCCGGCTCCTTGGAAAGAAGCACTCTCAGTTTTTGTTCAGCCTGCTCAGGGGCCCTTCCGATCAGCAGCAGGCGGGCAACAGCAAGCTGCAGATCACCCCTTTCAGGTGCCAGTTCGGCTGCCCGGGCGTATGACCTGTAGGCGCCCTTTAAATCCCGAAGGGCCATGTTCACCTTGGCAAGCCTTTCGTAACATTCAATGCACTCGGAATCCACCTTGACAGCATTCTTATATTCAAGCCTTGCCCTTACGTAATCGTGCTGTTCTTCAAGCTCCTTCCCCTTCTTTAGGAAGGCATCCCGCTTTTCCTTGGGTGAGGCACAGCTGACCAGCAAAATACAACACATAAAAATGATATATGGACTACACAAAATTCGTTTCATCATTCTCTCCACTTCCTACCAAGGCCAAAGCTTGCTTTTCGGTCTTTGTGAACCCTGGGGCTTAGAAACGCTCAAGATGGCCTCTTTTTTAGGGGCCTTGTCAGCAGAAGGTCTTGATCCAAGCCTGCTTTCGAGTCGTGCCTTGTAGGCCATCAGCTTCTTTACTTTCATCCGTTCACGCTCGAGCATCTCCAATAACTTGGCATCCGCCCTGCTTGACTCTTTTTTGTAAAGCTTCATCTCTGCCAGCCATTCATTCAACAACCTATTGACAGAGACCAGGCCGGTTCCAAGTTCCCGCACCTGTTTCTCAAGCTCTTCTATCCTTGCAACCAAATCCGGGACGTCTGAAGACGTATCCGTGAGCTGTGCATGCTCGAGAGGCACGCTGTTTTCCGCCTCCTGGTTGGCTATTTGCCAGAAGGCCCCTGCACCTTCACCCTCGACGGTTTCTTCCACATCGTTTTCTTCGATAACATGTTTTTCATCGGCAAAGGCGTTGACCATGCAGGCATCACACAAAAGGTTTATGAGCCTGGGAATGCCCTTTGCGTGCCGCGCCACTGCGTCAAGGGCGCCCTGAGAAAATATGTTTTCTGCCTGGTCGCCGCCTGAAACCTTGAGCCGGAATCTCACATATTCCTTGGTCTCTTCGGGTGTCAGGGGATTAAGATGATAATGGACCGAAATGCGCTGGGCCAGTTGTCTCAAGTTTGGGTGGGCAAGTTTGGTTTTGAGCTCCGGCTGACCGACCAGGATTATGTTGATCAAGTAATCAGATTCGGTTTGGAGATTGGATAAAAGCCTCACCTCTTCCAGGCATTCAAGGCTCAGGTTCTGTGCTTCGTCCACTATCAATACAGCGCGTTCCCGCCTGGCATAACATTCGATCAAGAAATCCTGCAAGCATTCGATTCTGCCTGAATGGTCCGAGGCCTCACAATCGATTTCAAACTCCTGGAGTATTAGGGCAAGGAGTTCCTGCGGCCCAACAGTGGTGGTAAAAAGGGTGGCCACTTTTTTGCCACGGCCCATTCGATCGAGCAGCGTTTTAACCAGCAGGGTCTTGCCTGTGCCTATTTCACCGGTTATTACGACAAACCCGGCTTGATGTGTCAGGCCATACTCGAGATGCAAAAGGGCCATCTTGTGGTGACTGCTCAAATAGAGATATTGTGGATCAGGCGGAAGCTTGAAGGGGCGGTCTTTTAAACCAAAAAAACGTTCATACATAAATGAACACCAGCCCTTTAATAATATTTGCCATATTCATATGCTAGGGACTGATTTGGAGGGACTCTGTTCAAAACGGTTCCAAGAAATGGTCGGTCTTTGACGAGCTCTATGGCCTCCTTGAGGGCGCTTTCCTTGGTCTTGCCGCTTCTGGCAACCATCAATACCGAATCAACGTATCTGGCCAGGTAGAGGCCGTCTGAATAGAGCATAAGCGGAGGGCTGTCAAATATTATGAACCTTTCCTTATACTTGTTTTTAACATCCCATATCAGCTCCTGCATGGCAGGGCTTCCCAATATGTCTGCCGGGTACTCATCTGGCTTTCCAGCAGGAAGGATCGTGAACCTTGGCCAGCCCGGATTTATGAGCAGCTCGTTCAAGGGTACACCCTGGGTAAGGTGTTCATAGAGGCCAGGGCTTTCAGGGAGCCCCAAATAGTTCGTTATGGCAGGCTTCCTCATGTCGCCGTCAATGAGAAGCACAGTTCTTGACGTCTCCCTGGATATGGAGATTGCCAAGTTCACCGCAGTCAAAGTCTTGCCCTCGTCTGGACCTGGACTGGTCACAAGTACGGAGTTGTAGCCCATCTGGAGCAGCATGCTCTCGAGGCGCGCCCTCAAGAGGTTGTACTGTTCAACTATGGCAGGATGAAACTCCGGCGTAAGGACCTTGTGCTCTTTAAGAGATTCTGCATCTGTATGAATCACCTTTGTTTCTGTGTATACAGGCTCGACGATACGCTCCTTGTCCAATGGTGCAGACGACTTTACACTTTCTTTCGTTGCAGATGGTTCTTTTTTGCCTATTGTTTCATAAGGTTCGCCTCTGGCCTTTTTAGCCCGCTCCAGCGCCTTTTCCAACTTGCTCATGGCTATTTCTTACCTCCTTTTTTGTGCTGCCTGACCAACGTCCACGATGGCGGCTACAACTGGCTTGCCTGTTACCCGCAAGACGTCCCTTGGAGTCCTGACCGTCTGATCAGACACCTCAAGAACAGCTGCAAGCCCAATACCTGCCCCCATGCCGAGGACGAATCCAATAAGTGCAATGGCCAGCCGGTTGGGCTTGATCGGCCTTTCAGGCAGCTGAGGAGGATCAACGATCGTAAATTTTTCACTGACCTGGGCCCTTTCCAGATTTTGGGCCTGCTTTGCCTCAAGATACTTTGTCATGGTCTCGGCATACTTCTTTTGGGCGGTTTCATAGTCCCGTGTAAGCTCCCTGTACTGTTTTTCCACTTCAGGCATTTTCTCAAGGCGTTTTATGTATTCCTGCCACCTGGCCTCAAGCTCCTGGCGTTTCTTATAAAGCCCGTTCAGGTCGATTTCAGCGGCCTTGATCTGAGTCTGGATGTTTATGTAGGCAGGGTTGCTTGGCAGAGTCGTACCTGAAGATGGTTCCAAGGGAGCAGACTTTATCTCCTGTTTGAGCTTTGCGATCTCTTTTTTCAGCCTGCGTACATCAGGGTGCTTCTCAGTCACCTTGCCCTTGAGGTCTTGAAGCTCCCTTTTCTTCAGCCTCAACAACCCCTCGAGTTCAGCACGCTTGCCGGAAGATCCTATCTCCTCCTCCAGGCGTTTGATTTCCCTCCTTATCCTCACCACATCAGGGTGTTTTGGCGAGAGATTGGCAGCAAGGCTTATCTCTTCGTTTTTCAGCGATTTAAGCCTCTGTACAGGGTCCAGGATGGGCCCCGAGCCGGTAGAGACAGGTGACTCAGGCGGTATGGTTGCCAGTTGACCCTTCAGATAAACGATACGGTCCTTGAGGGTGCCGACTTGGTTGTCAATAGCCTCTATCTGGCGTCTAAGCTCCCTTTCAGTCTCGTAGTTGAGGCCGGCAAGCTCAGGCATCTCTTTCATGTGCTGGCCCTTGAACCTGGCGATCTTTTCTTCCAAGTCGTTAACTACGCTGCGGTATTGTTCAAGCTGCTGCTCCAGCACCTGCGAGGTCCTCTTCGCCAGCCCCTCCCTCATCTTTAGATTGTATTCCAGGAAAAAGGAGGCCAGTTGGTTAGTCACCTGCATGACCTTTTGGGGATTTTTGCCCTCGAAGGAGACCGTGAATGCCACATTTACCGTAACGGGCCTGCCGCCGCGCCGGTCAGGCACCTCAGCGCTCACCATTTCAACATTAATGTCTCTCCTCATATTGGCCAAAATTTGCTCTACTGGCACTTTACCCTGTTTTTCCGGGTAAAGATTATATTTTTTGACAAGGTTTAATAGCACCTGACGGGAGAGGATTTGCTGTGTAATTGCATTGATGCGTTCCTCTGCATAGCTCGTCACTGTGGTACGTATTAGATCAGGTGGAACCTGCTGTGATTCAATGAGGATCGTGGCAGTTGACTTGTAAACCGGAGGCAATACGTAGGCAATGCCTGATACGATTCCAAATATCAAGAGCCACGGCAGGATTATGTGCCATTTCCTGCGCTTCAGAAAGTCCTTGTAGTCATCAACTGTGGAAAAACGTCCTTCCTGTTCCATCAATTATTTGTCCTGTTCTACCTGAATAATTTTTTGAGATCTCTGAAGTCTATGAAAAACATTATGCGGTTTCGATCTGCTGAATCAGAGGCATCCCTGTTTTCGATCCGGCTGTATCTGTAGCTTAATCCTATATCCACATCTTCTGTAAGCCTGTAATATATGCCCGGCCTTAAATAATAACTCAGTTCGTCCCTGTCGACAGAAGTTCCATCCGACTGGGTGCGGGTGACACTGGCAGAGGCTGTGAAACGCAGCTTGTGACTCAGATTCCATGCCAGCCCGGTGGACAACCGGTCCCGGGTAACAGGTTCGCCGTAACCGCTGGCCGAGACCTTCCTGCCAAATCCAGCATTCAGAGAACCCCTTTCCCATTTCCAAACCAATGACCCATCACTGATGAAGCCGGTGTCTGAAAAGGTTTCTTTTTCAGTGTCAAAAACAAAAGTATTGCCAAACAAGGGTCTCAGCCTCCAGACCCTCAAACTGGAGTACGTGTGGTTTAAACCAATCATTAAGCTCAAATAGAGGCGTTCAGTCAAGTTCCTGCCCAGGCCTGCCAGAAAGTCATAGAAAACAGAGTTTCCGCTTTCGAAATTGGCGGTACCCAGACTTGGACGCAGGAATAAGGTGGTTTTCTCATCGTCAAGCAGGTGCCTCAACATTAGGACTGCGTATTCACTGTTGTAGTCCACGTTCTCTGAACCCTCGTAATTTACGTGGTAAATTGGCGCTGAAAGTCTCAGGCTTGTCCTTTCCGTCATATTCCACTTGATTTCTGGTTCCGCACTGTAAAGCACCCTGTCCCGCCTGAAAAGCAGCAATCCCTGTTCCGTAAACTCATCTTCCTGGGTGGTATCCAGGGCCAATCTTCCCGAAAGGCCTAATCCCCAGCGTTCGGTGAGCGCAGACCTTGCCCTTATGTGGTAGTCTTGATCCACCGTGTTCAGATCGTCTTCAGATGCATAACGCTGCCCCCTGAGCCCAGCCTTCAGCTCTAGCAGGTTGCGCTCTGTATTGTAGCGCCATTTTAGTGAGGGGAATGCCTCGAAGATCCAGTCTGAGGAGGGATTGCGGTAGGAAAAAACGATGTTGTCGTCATACGTTGTCTGAAAACGCACCTCCGGCACCAATGTCTGCTGTGCCGGAGAGACAGCAACGGACGCTACTATAATTAAGGCAATTACGACGCCTTCAGTAAACCAATAAAGAGTCTTGTTAAAGGAAGATATTGATATCATGGCACAACCACGACGTCACCGGCTTGCAATTCTATATTCTGGGCAAGATTTTTCCCCTTTGCCACCTCTTCATAGTTGAAGTTGAAACGCTGCTGGCCGTTCGGCCCCTTCCTGAGTATGGATATCTTGCTGAGCTTTGCAAAGGGATTTGTGCCACCAGCCATACTGAGCGCCTGCATAACATTGACAGTAGGCAGTACTGTGAAGGCCCCTGGCTTGTTGACCTTGCCAATCACGTATATCTTGTAGCTCTCAATCCGCACTGGAAGAACAGTTACCGTGGGCGAGGAGATGTAATCAGCCAATTTTTTGGAAATCTCCTTTTGGACATCTGCAATAGTCCGTCCGCCTGCTTCGATTTGACCTATGAGGGGAAAGGAAATAAAGCCGTCGGGCTGCACAATGACCTGCTTGGTCAGTTCAGGGTCCTTCCACACAGAGACCTCAACAATATCCCCAGGCCCAAGTGTAAATCCAGATGCCAAGACATCTGCCGAAAAGAAAGCAACAACCGATAAGAACGCTAACATAGCCCACATTTTACTCATGGCTGGTCCCCCTATGATTGGATAGATTCCCAAGTTTCGACCCGGTTTGGAAATATTAATGCGATAATATCATAACATTTTTAAATTTCAAAAAGATTATACACGGCTTTCGGCTTTGTATCATCCAGCTTACAGCGCCAGCAATGATAAAGGGCACCAATTTTGCAAATTTCTGTAAAACAGAGGTGGGTATTCTTGACCGATGTGGATCATAAAAGCTGGTTAAGGCTTTTCTAAGAGGTCCCTGTACCACCTCAAAATAAACAAAAATATTAAAAAATTATATTATTTAGGAAATTTTAGAATGGAGAGAGCTAAATGTCCAAAAGACTTCCGGTAATCATTTCTGTCCTGGCAATTTTACTCTTTTTGTCCATTAAAACCTCTGATGCCGCCCCGGTCCCGTCGGTGTCCATAAGCCATCCCGGCCAGCCTTTCATTGGTCAAAATTTTGACCTCGAACTGGCCTTTGACAACACGGATGCCGCTGATACGGGTTTCGGCCCCTTTATCGATGCATACATCCCGGTTACCGGAGCAGATGGCGATGACGGCATACTGGTTGATGACAATGCCCAGGCGACATACCTGGGTGTGCCTGTAACCACAGTTATTCAGACCTTTCCAGACGATGGCGGCGGTACAGGGTGCGTTGACCATCCATATGCAGTGGATGGTACAGGAGCCAAGCTTCAGGTGTGCGGTCCGGCAGGTGACAAGGTGGTGACCATCCTTCTTCCCTTTGGCTCCTTTGTGCCTGATCAGCCTGCGGCTGTCGTAAAGCTCCCAGTGACCCTGAGCAACAAGGCTGACTTGAACCATGACCTCAACATTTGCGCAAGGTCAGGCTTTCAGTTCGGGGCCGATGCCCTGGACAACCCCTCCACAGATCCCTCAATCCTGTCTGATCCAGACCAAAGCGTATCTGACTGGTCTCCGTGCAGCACTGCAGAGCCTGCCTTGATCAAAATCAGCAAAAAGTATAATGGCCCCGAGGATGAGACAGCGACCGGCCCCAACTTCCCCAGGGAATACCGTATTGAGGTCGAGATAGCCCCTGGCCAGACTATCACAAACCTCTATGTGATCGATGTTCTGCCCAACAACATGGCCTACAGGAGGCTGGTTTCAACCTCTCCGGCCGGCGCTGCTGCCATATCTGAACCCGCGGCGGATTCTCCGTCAAACAGCCCGAACAACGTCCTGGACATCCGGTTTGACTCCTTGACCGGAGATGCAGATGCAGAGGGCTCCCCAGACGCAGTGGTGGTGTTTGAATATTTCATTCCAAGACTCGATGCAGATAGTGCTGCCGTAATCGATGCGTCTTCCGGGGATGACGCCCTTTCCGAAAACCAAGCTAGGGCAGAAGGCGACTGGACTCCCATCGACGGCCGTGATCCAGGGGGAACCAGCAATGCTGTGGCTGATCCAGCAGGCGCAGAGCATACGCTGGCAGACAAATCCATTGCCATCCAGAAGAGTGTTGCAAACATCTCGCATCCAGGCGCAGAGCATCCAGTCCCTGGTGACGTGCTGGAATATACGCTCACATTTCAGGTTTCCGACTACTTTTCCTTTGACAATGTAAACGTTGCAGACGTAATCTCGGATGGTCAAAGGTTTGACACAAACTTTACGCCGACAATGAGTGTAACTGTTCATGGCAGCACGAGCAGCGGAGATATGGACAATGCAAATGTCCAAGTCACCACGCATTACAGCAATCCGCCTGATCGAAGTGCAGCAGACGGGACCAACGGTACCACTGATATCCTGTTCAAGGTTTCCGACGAGCTTAATACAAGGGGGGTAGACGTCCGTCTCACAGGTGGATGCGTTCCCGCTAATGGAACTGGTAACGGAACTCCGCCAGATTGTTCAAGTTTTGACCAGGGTCCCACCACAGGAACCATAGTTTTCAGGACGGTCGTGCAGCAGGAATTCAGCGATGACCTGCCTTCCGGAGACAGGGGGATGTGCTGAACGATAATGTTGCAATTACGGGAAGTCTCCTTTCAGTTGAAGACAACACATCCCACACAGGGCAGGATGAACAGGACACAAGCCAGGTCCAGGTGAGCATAGGGTATGGCCAGCTTTCAAAAGAGATTTATGCAGTCAACGGAAACACCGATTACACGAGTCCAGTTGAAGTCAGGCCTGGAGACACCGTTACTTACCGCATTAAGTACACGCTTCCATCCAGTGATGTAGAAGAGCTGAAATTTATTGATTACCTTCCCAAGCCCGTACTAGAGGCCGTAGAGGTAACCGCCTTTGATGACATTGTAAATGATGATGTTCCAATCGCAGGACATGCCAAGTTCGGCCCTGCTGATACCTTCCATGATATATACGATGATGGTTCAGGTCATGATTATCCTGCCTTGAGTTCAAACGGATCAGAAAACACGGTGACCTTCACCTATGGCAACTTTGATTCAAGTGATCAGGCTCCCAGGGTGATCGATCTGCTCTTTACAGTCACTGTTACAGACGATCCTTTTGCAGATGAGCTGTTCCTGACTAACCAGGTGCGTTCAACCCAGGGTTCCACAAACGGAGTGGACCAGCAGGCAGATGCTATCATACAGATAAATCTTCGGGAACCTGATCTCAGAATCACCAAAGGCGTTTCAGACAGCACAAACGATGCTGCCAGAAACACCATATCACCACCTGCTTCTATCCTGCCAATAAATGGCGACATCTCGTCTTCAGACGGTGGAGACACTGTCACATTCACCATTACAGTGGAGAATGTTGGCGGAGCTGAGGCCCACGAAGTGATCATAACGGACAACACCGATGATTACATGGATAACTGCCAGGTGGTCAGCGTCAAGGACGGAAGCGGGACAGACCTGGGCCATTCCGGGGACCTGTTTGGCACAGGCCTTCAGCTTGACGAAACCATTGCTGCAAACGACGAAAACCCTGCCGGGGGCGGCGCGCCGTTTTCTACAGACACTGCAGTCATAACATTTACATGCGATATCAAAAACGATGTCCATCCCCAAGCAGAAATTGTCTCTGCGGCCTCGGTAACCTGGAAGGCAGATGCAGGCGCCGCAGACACCTTTGCCCCAAGGTCGGACCAGGCAAAGATCACCATTGCGGACCCGCTGCTGGTAAAGACCATTTCAGCCATTACACCAGGGCCTGCTTCCCCCTATTTCACGGCAGGTGACGTAGTTACCTACAGGATTGAAGTGACCTTGCCCGAGGGCAATGTTACGAACATGGTACTCACCGACACTCTGCCAGATGGCCTGACCTACATCGACAACACGGCAAACGTGGATGCAGCCGGCTTCCAGGGGACACTTGATACAGATCCAACCGTTACAGCCAATGGCCAGGCCATCACTATAGAATTTGATGACCCCGCTGTGACTGTGGTGGATAGTGATAATAATGAAACGAATAACAAATTTGTTTTGACCCTGGATGCCAGGGTGGGGAATGTTCCTGCCAATGACGGGCTGCCCAGCCGCCAGGCCAAAAACAACATCGCCGAGCTGGCATTCACAGGCGGCACTCCAACAAGGGGCACCAGCACGGGATATTTTGTTGAACCCCATCTGAACCTTACCAAGAGCATGTCTCCCAGCCAGCCTGATGCCGGGGATACAGTAACCATTACGATACAAATCACAAATGATGGAACCAGCCCTGCCCACGACATCGTGGTCCAGGACGTGCTAGATTCAGACCTGTTCGACCTGTCAACGGTCTCCGAAGGCAGCACGGCTAATGGTTTTTCATTTAGTTACGATTCCAATACAGGGACCATTACCTATTCAGAGAGTGATGCCAATAATTCACTGGGGGTTGGTGCATCAGCCACTTTCACCTTCCAGGCAGCCATCAAGGATGATGCAGTAACTGGTTCATCCTATGAAAATCAGGCATCGGTCACCTATTATTCCCAGGATTCTGCAAATGGCCCTGTCCAGGGTTCAAGGCAGGGTTCAGACGATGCAGCAGGTTCGATTGCCCTAAGGGGCGGCAGCCTGGTCAAATCCCTGTCAGCCACTTCCGAAGACTGGACCTCTGGCTCCCTGCTTGCCATTGGCGAGGTGGCCACCTTTCAGCTGGCCCTGGACCTTCCTGAAGGCAGGACCGAGGCCTCGGATACCGTTGCCTTCATACAGGATTCGCTTCCCGCAGGTTACAGATACATTTCAGGCACTGCACGGTACCGTGTCGTGTGCAACACAATCATTGAGAACCAGAATGGTGCACTGCCTGCAGCAGATAGCGCCATTGCGCCCTCTGTAACAGGAGATGGTTCAACATCCTCCCAGACATTGGCCTTTGATCTCGGCCAGTATCTGCAGAACAACGACAGTGATGCCGATTCCGAGCAGATAATCATCACCTACCAGGCACAGGTGTTGAACGCCTCGGCAAACAATCGTTCAGATACCAAGACAAACACCGCAACCTTCACATACAAGAATGCGGCAGGGACTGACCAGACGTCCCAGGCCTCTGTTACGACCACTGTTGGGGAGCCCAACCTCGACTTCACTCTCAGTGCCACCCAGCCGGCAGACGGCCCAGGGTGCCAGGTGGTGTACACTGCAAGGCTCACCAACACGTCTGTACCACAGGCAGTGAGGGCGTGGGAACCGGTTGTCACGGATACCTTGGACACCGACAAGTTTGAGAACTTTCAAATCGAGAGCGCCGTGCTCATACAGGGTGGTGATGCCTTTACCGACATCACCGATTGTGCCTCCTTTGGAGGTGCAGGAGGAAACGAGCTCCACGTAGATCTTTCTTGCATAAACGCAGACACCAGGTATCTCGGCCCCGGCGACTACATTGAAGTGGTGTACAAGGCCTGTTTGAAGCCGAGCGTCAACTTCGGGGAGACTATTACAAATGACGCTGCCGGTGCTGCCACTTCCCTGCCTGGAGACCACGGCAGCTATCCAGTCGGCGGCAATCCAGGCGATGTGGATGGGGAGCGTACTGCAAGCGGAGGCGTAAACGATCTCACGGCTGCGGATTCTGCTTCAATTACGGTTGCTACCCCGACCATCGAATTGACGCCCGACACCTCTTTGCCGGTAGGCGGAACAGTTGATCATACCGTTACCGTTGAGGTGCCGGTGGGAACCAAGGATGACTTCACCATCACAGTCGATCTTCCTGACGGCCTTACCTATACAGGAGACGAGATAACGATTTCGGGCATCGGCGGCAGTATCACAGTCACCAACAATCCGGATACATCGCCTGGGTCGGGAACCGATCCACTGGTTTTCAACTTCGGAACCATTGAAAACAGCGGTTCCACCACAGCCACCTTCACCATCACCTACAAGGTGGAAGTCGCCAATGTAATGGGCAACCAGAGGGGAACGGTTCTGACAGACAGCGCCTCTATGACCTACGCAGGCCAGGCAGGCGATCCTCCCTCAGATTCGGCTTCAGTCACAGTTGTTGAACCTAATCTGGAGATAGATCAGACTATCTTGTCTGGTGCCGTTGGCAGTGACGCCGGCGATTCGGTTCGCATCCAGACAACCCTGCGCAACATAGGAAATGGAACGGCCCGCCAGGTAACCCTGCGCGATGTCCTGCCGCCTGAATTGCTGGGTGCCCCAGATGGCAGCGGTTCAGGGGACAAGTTCGTGAACATAACCCTGACCAACGAAAGCGGAGACGTGGTGCTTAGCACTGACGGTACAACGCTCCTGGCCTCTCAGCATGCAGTTCAGGCAGGCGATACCCTTGGCTGGCAGCCCTTTGACATGCCTTCTGGCGGTGCCTTGACCATTACCTATGAGGCAGTGGTGAGCAACAATGCGGCAACAGGCGCAGCACTCAATACCTCTGCCGACGTGACTTACCGGTCTGTTCCCAATGGAGGACGAGATGGGTCTGATCTTGGAGATGATGACAACGATGACAGATTGAACAATTATCATGAACAGGATCAAAACAACCTGACACTTGCAACCAATATCTCCATACAAAAGGGGTTCTTCCGGCATATGAGTACCTGGGTTGAATTAGAGAGTTGAAGGTGGACATAAACAGAGACAAATTATTTGAGCCTAATCAAATAAAAGGAGGTCTCTGTCATGTCCACGTCCATATTGTACCATGCTTTTGGGCTCAAGGGTATTCAG
>JALVPX010000155.1 GCA_027031565.1 Deltaproteobacteria bacterium
ACATAATATATCTTATGCGACATAAAATTGAGATGCCGTTTATTCACCCCTGCCTGTAAACCTGCAAAGAGGCAAAAATGGAGAAAAACAAAAATGGGTTGACGGTGTGTTTCCTGGTATAAAAAAACAAAAGAGGGGCAAAAGCCCCTCTTTCGAGATATGGAGGAGAGGAGGAGGTTTTTTAGCCTAGATCCTTGATCAAATCCTTAAGCATGGAATCAGCGATTTTGGAGGCATCGACCTTGTAAGTTCCTGCCTCTATCTGCTCCTTGATCTGACGTATCTTGTCAGTCCTTGCGCTCTGCTCGGCAGCAGAGGCCTGTTCAATCTTGTTCAATAGCCGGGAACCATCAGACAGCTCAACCTTGTCTTTTTTGGCAGTCTGGCCAGCTGCCTGGGTGGCCTGCTCTTCCTGAACCTTGCCCTGGCTGCGTGCAGCCTGGGTCTGGTTCAAATATGCATCCATCTGTACTTTAGAATTGGCATCTGAAATCTTCATAACATGTCTCCTTCTTAAGCTCCCCTTCTAGATCTCCTCGCCCAGCCCCTTTATCTTATAATAGGCTTCTGCAAGCAGTTTGTGCGTGTCTTTTACCGATAATGTTCTTACTTCATCATTGTTATCGGCATCTATCACCTTGAACTTAAATCCCTTGGGTTCGGTGCCCTCAGGCACCATTTGAACGTCAGCCCCAAGCTGCTGGCTTATCCTGATGTTAATCTCTTCTTCGAGTTCTCCTTCAAGGTTTCCCCGCTTGGCCATAGCCACGACCTGATCTGCTATCTGTTCAGCAATCTGTCTTTTTTTTGCTTCTGTAGATATGGAGATGGTATCTCTTGAGGACGATGGAAATGCTGAGCCACTGTACTTGATCAATCTGCTACGGCCAAATCTGTGGCCATAGGCCCTTATCACGTTCTGTATTTGATGTGAAGCTATATTCATGGCCCCTTCATACCCTCTTCAGGTTTTATCTTTTAGATCGGTCCTGGACTACCCCAACTTGAAAAAGGTACAGGGCCTTCCAAAAGGCGGGTATGAAGGGGATTGGAGAATTCTCTCTCGTTAAGCCACTGCCTGAGCCAGCTTTGAGCCCGCCTTGAATTTAACCACGTTCTTTGCAGGAATTTTCATGGGCTTGCCAGTTTGAGGATTTCTGCCAGTCCTGGCCTTTCTCTTTGAAACTGAAAAAGTACCGAAACCAACCAGTACAACCTTGTCTCCCGACTCCAAAGCATCCGTAACAGCATCCATGAATGCGTTCAGGGCGCTGTCTGCTGCAGTTTTTGAAATACCAGAAGCTTGAGCCATCCGTTCAACCAATTCACCTTTGTTCATAAGGCCCTCCCAATATAATTAATAATTTCACCCCCATAGGGGCAATTTTTGAAATCCTTAACCCCATATAAAAAGAAAGGATGTTAAATAAAAGCCCAAAAAACATCTCGATAATAGCACAAGTTGATTCATAATCAAGCGTTTTTTCAGTATTATTTGAAAAATTAATCTTTACGATAGAGCATAAGTCATGTTTTTTCAGGACCACTAATCAGGTCCTGCGGTTCACTTAGCAGAAATTGGCCTTGTTCAATCCATTTCTTCAACAAATTGGCTATCTCCAGTGCCCTTGAATAACTTGACAGAGGCGCAGTAGTGATTTTCTTGCCCCCTATTTCTATGTTGCCGCTTCTTAATTGGGCATAGGTGACCTCGGCCAGCGGCCTTGCATCACCTTTTGGATAGTCTTTTCCATAATCCACGACCTGGGTAACGATATCTTCGTCTGAAACACCAGTATAATAGGCCATTTCTTCATTCAAGACCGGGATTGGCACACCAAGCCCGACCGCCAGGGAACAGCCGTAACCGAGCAAGCTCACCCCGGCCAGATAGCGCGGATGCATCTTCTTGAGATCTCCGAGTACCATCAAGGTGCCGGCAGGCCTCTTGGGTATGCCCCTTTCGTTTCTATCTACATCTGGATTGTGCTGGGTACCAGGCGAAACAATATACCCTACCCCGCCACCAAGAAATATTCTGGTGCCGATTCCCATGGTCTTGTAATAAGGGTCATTAAAGAGGGGGTTTAACTGGCCCGAGGTGCAGTAATTGGCATTGCCCATCCTCGGCTTGAGAGTTCCCATATAAGTATAAATCGTCTTGCCTGTAACATTCACGGCACAATTATAGTTCTGATAACAGTTTCTGGGATTGCATAGCTGGGCAAAGGGCAGGTCTTTCAATACTACGCGTTTTTCAAGCTTCTTCCTGGGATAGCAATGAGTTCCGTATGCTAGAGCGCTGAGATGAACCGGCTTGTTGCTGACCAGGTCGTGAATTACATGGCCACCGCCATATAAGAATTCTCCCGGATAGACCCGGTTCAAAGGATCATCCTGCTTCGGTTCGGTGGCTCCAATATAAAGGTCCACGGCAGCAAGCCCTGCATAGGCAGGCACCCCATTGAGCCAGACCTGTGAGGCCTTGATGCCTGGCACTGAATGACCGAAATTTATAAAGGCGCCAGAGGAACACATTGGGGAAAAGGTGCCAGTTGTTACTACGTCGACTTTTTTTGCAGCCTCAACCTCGCCCTTTTCCCTTACAATGCCTATCATTTCCTGGGCAGTAACCACTACTGCCCTGCCAGCCTTTATCTTTTCATTGATTTCCCTATATGTCTTTGAAACCTGGTGTCTGCCCATTTTCCCTATTCCAGTACAGAAACAATCTTGTGGCCCTGCTCTTCTATGGCCTTGATTATCGAACTCAGATCCTGCCTTTCCAAACGTATATAGTATATCTTTTTCTTCCTGGCTGCCTGGGTCTCGACCCCTACGCTGATCACATTTCCACCTGACTTCCTGATCAGCCTTATAATGTCGTCGAGGCTGCCTGATTCCTTCAACAACAGATCAATCCTTGAGCTTTCTTGAAGCAGCCCGAACAGCTCTATAAAGGCGTGGAGGATATCGCTTATTGTCAGGATACCCACCAGCTTCCTCTTGTCTAATACTGGTAGGCCGCCGATCTTGTAATTGTATATGAGCTTGGCAGCAAGATCTATGCTGGCATTCTGGTCTATTGTGATGGGATTCATGATCATCACGTCTCTCAAGAGTAGGTCATCCACAATTTCAGACACCAGATACTGCCTCAGGTTGCTCTCAGTCACAAGCCCCACCATCTTGCTGTTTTCAACCACTGGGAGATGCCTTATTGAATTATTGTGCATCAATTCGATAGCTTCTTGGAGCTTGGCATCAGGATCAATTGTCACAACATCCTTGGCCATCCAGTTCTTTACTTTCACGCCCTTTCTTCTCCTTGCTGAAAGCCAGGAATTGACCTACATCATAGGAGACGGGCACATTATAGGCAAGGGTCTGGAATGCCCTTCTTGACAGAAGATATCAAAGTACATAAATAGACAACACAAAAATATCAGGGAGAATTTGTTGCTTATGGCCAGACACAAGAAAATCGAACGCAGGAGGGAGATTGAAAGGCGCAGGAGACGGAGGGAAAAACGCAAAAAACTGCGTGCCAAAGGTCTGCTTCCTCCACCAGAAGAAAACCAGAAGAAATAGCTCATTCCTTGAGCCGGTTCAGAAGGACAACTAAAACATAGCTACAATTGACGCAGGTATTCCTTGAGGGGTTGAAGCTGTTGCTCAAATTGGGCCTGTATCTCCGAAGATATCCTGGCCCATTCCTGCTGAAATTCAGGAACTGCCTCTATGTCCAGCTGCTCTGCCATGCCAGTTCCATACTGCTGGGCAACGGCTTGCTTTAATTCACCCAGCCTGCCCTGCATCTGGGCCTTTACTTGTTCAAAATATTGGCTCCTGGTCTGCTGATAGGCATGCAGCAACTGCTCCATCTGGGCTAGGGCCTGATCCGCAGTTGTACCCTTGATGGTCCTTATGCCGTTCATGGCCCTTTTTATGAGATTCCACTGTTCATCTTCCCTGGGCAAGATGATATTCCTGAGGAGCACATCCATGATCCCCTGAAGGATCTTTTGTATGTGCTCAGGCGGAGCATCATTCAAGGAGCTGGCAAGGTCTGCCTGTTCCGGATCATTCAAATACCTTGCAGCAGTTTTTTTGCCTTTTTCAATCCATTTCTGCGCCTCCAGTTCCGCTTTATCCAGTTTTCCAAGCTTGTCTGCCTTTTCCAGGGCTATCTCAAGAGCGCTCTTGATTTCGGCCATTGCACCCTCCTTGTGCTCCAATGAAATGCTATTATGTTTATAAACCCCGTAGCCACACTAATCAACTAGAGGAGAAATTTATGAATTCCCAGCCCGAATGGTTCAAGGCTTTTATGGAGCCATCCTTTTATCC
>JALVPX010000156.1 GCA_027031565.1 Deltaproteobacteria bacterium
CTGCTTCAAAAAGATCCCAAGAATCCCATGCTGCACATGATTCAAGGCAGGCTTTTTGCCCTTTCCAAGAAGGAAGCTAAGGCAATAAGGTCGTTCAAGACGGCAATGGAAATCGACAGCGAACTCATAGAGCCCTACATAGCATTGGCTGAGCTCTATCTTGCAACAGGAAAATTGGAGGAGGCGCTCGGGGAATACAAGAAATTGGTGTCACAAAAACCGGCCTTGCCCTTTGCCTATGTGGCCATGGGCGCCATTGAGGAAAAACTTGGCAGGCTGGATGATGCCGAAAAGTCTTATCTCAAGGCATTGGAATACAAAGAGGATTTTGCACCTGCCGCCAACAATCTGGCCTGGCTGCTGCTCCAAAAGGGAGACCTGGAAAGGGCGGTGATATACGCCAGAAATGCAAAACGAACCTCTCCGGAACAGCCAGCGATATTGGACACCCTGGGCTGGATCCTGGCAAAACGGGGTAGTTACGAGCTGGCCCTTTCCAACCTTGACCTTGCAGTGGAAAAATGGCCTAATAATCCCACCATACGATACCACCTTGCGGTAGTCTTGAAGGCCTTGGGCAAGAAAGAGGAGGCAGCCGCAGAATTGAAAAAGGCGCTGACCCTAAACGGTAATTTCCCAGAGCGTAAGGAGGCCCGTCAACTATTGAATGAATTGTCTTGATTTAAGAGATCTCACAAGGAAAGAACTCAAGGCCTGGGTGCAGGCCCTGGGCCTTCCTGGATTCCGGGCAACCCAAATCTTCAGATGGCTTTGGACCCCTGGTGTCCGCACCTTCGACGAGATGACAAATCTTTCCAAGGCATTAAGGACCGAGCTGCACCAAAAGGCGAGTATTGGCTCCTTGAAAAAACTCGATCTCAGGGTGTCCGCAGACGGCACCACCAAGTTTGCCTGGCTTCTTACGGACGGCAGGATCATGGAAAGCGTATTGATCCCGGAGAGGAATCATTTCACCCTGTGCCTTTCGACCCAGGTAGGCTGTGCCATGGGATGCACCTTCTGCCATACAGCAAGGATGGGCTTTAAGAGAAACTTGACTTCCGGTGAGATAGCCATGCAGGCACTGGCGGCCCTTGAACATATGCCAGAAGCAGGCCGCCTGAAAAATCTCGTGTTTATGGGTATGGGCGAGCCCTTGGCCAATTATGAAAACCTTGTCAAGGCCCTGTACATCCTGACAGATGACCATGGTCTCAATTTTTCATGGCGTAGGATAACGGTTTCGACCTGCGGGCTTTTACCGCAGATGCTGCGCTTGGGAAGCGAAGTGGATGTAGGTCTTGCCGTATCCCTGCATGCCCCGGAGGATAGTCTGCGCACCAAGCTGATGCCCGTCAATAAAAGGTATCCCCTGGCCGATCTTATAGCAGGGTGCAGACAATATCCGCTGGCCAGGCGCAGGCGCATCACCTTTGAATACATTTTGCTCGGCGGGCTTAATGATTCTGTCAAACATGCTGAAAAACTTGCACGGCTGCTTCGGGGCATCCGTTGCAAGATAAATTTGATACCCTGCAATCCAAGTCACGCTGTTCCCTTTTCTCCACCAACCCCTTCTGATGTTGAGTCCTTTCGCAAGGAGCTCCTGCGTCACAATTACACAGCTATTGTTCGTAAAAGCAAGGGAGCGGATATTGGTGCAGCCTGCGGCCAGCTCTATGCCGAGTTGAACGGAGCCGAGTCCGCGAATTGCGCTTCCCTTTCCTGAAAGAACGACATATATTTAGTTCATGAAGAAGATTTTGGTATATCCAGATGAAATCTTGCGAACCAGAGCAGAGCCTGTAAAGGAGATCGACGGCCGGCTCCAGAACCTCATAGATGAAATGGCTGAGACCATGTACAAGGCCAAGGGGGTTGGACTGGCTGCAAATCAGGTCGGTGTCTTAAAGCGTCTCTTTGTCATGGACGTGAGCCAGGATGAGAAAGGCGGCAGGGGAGAGTTGATCGTGCTCATAAATCCGGAAATAGTGGGTTCTGAAGGCCATGAATTAATGGAAGAAGGGTGCCTTAGCGTTCCCGATTTCAGTGCCAAATTGAAGCGTCCTGCCAAGATATGCGTAAAGGCTTTGGACAGGGAGGGAAAGGAGGTGGAGCTTGAAGGAGGCGGCCTCTTTGCCAGATGCGTACTTCATGAGCTCGACCACCTGGACGGCATCTGTTTCGTGGACAGGCTGAGCCCCATAAAAAAGGCCTTGTTCCGCAAACGCTGGCAAAAGATCAGGGCAGAGAAGCTGGCGCAAGGATGAGCATGGAGGAACCGCTGCGCATAGTCTTCATGGGCACGCCTGAATTTGCAGTGCCAAGCTTAAAAGGGCTGTTGAATTCGCCGGACAAGGTGATTGCGGTGGTTACCCAGCCGGACCGTCCAAGAGGAAGGGGGAGGAAGCTCCAGCCGCCTCCTGTAAAGGTGGTAGCGGAACAGGCGGGTGTTGAGGTTCTTCAGCCAGTGAAGGCCTCGTCTCCAGACTTCATTGAAAAGATACGATCGCTTGCCCCTGACTTTCTGGTGGTTGCTGCCTATGGACAAATCCTAAAACAGGAATTACTGGACGTCCCCAAGATAATGCCGATCAACGTGCACGGCTCCCTGCTGCCCAAATACCGCGGTGCAGCGCCTATCCAATGGGCCATTTTGAATGGAGAAAAGGAAACCGGCGTCACTATCATGAAGATGGACGCAGGCATGGATACAGGGCCTATCCTGCTTCAAAAGGCCATTCCCATTGGAGAGGAGGAGAGTTTTGGAGAGCTGTACAAACGGATGGCCGAAGTTGGAGCCCAACTCCTGTTGAAGGCCATTGAAGGCTTGAAACGGGGGGAAATAATCCCTGTTCCACAGCCTGAGGAAGGCGTCACATACGCACCCTTCATTACAAAGGAAATGTGCCTTATTGACTGGTCAGAGCCTGCCTGGAAGATCAGCTGTTTGATAAGGGCGCTCGATCCGGCACCTGGGGCATATACCTTTCTTGAAGGCAAGCGGTTGAGGCTCTACAAGCCTTTCTTGGTGAAAGGAGACACAGCTTCCTTAAACGGCCCCCCAGGGACAGTATTGAGTGCGGCGCCAAACGGTCTTATTGTATCGACCGGCAAAGGCGTGCTTGGGATAAGGGAAGTGCAGCTGGCTGGTAAAAAGAGGATGGATGTGTCCTCATTTATTCAGGGCCGGAAGATAAGGCCTGGCACGCTGCTCGGGGTAAAGCCTTCTGAGGTAAAGCCTTCTGAATAAAAAAATAGAGCGCAAAATCAATGCCCGCCAACTGGCTGTGAAGTGTCTGACGGCCTGGGAAAGGGAGATCCCTGATAAAAGGCAGCCCCTCAACAAGATTGCTTCCGATTTCCTGCAAAGATATGAGTTGTCTTCAGAAGATAAGCGTTTTTTCTGGCAGCTTGTTACAGGATGCGTCAGGTGGCTTCTTCTGCTCGATTTTCACATCAAGAACCATTTGAAAGACAAAAAATCCAGTCTGCCGTACCTTGTGCGAAACTGGTTGAGGGTTGGTGCCTATCAGATCCTCTTCCTTGACCGCATTCCTCCGTCAGCTGCTGTGAATGAAACCATAAAGGGTCTTAAGAGATCCAAGGCAATTTGGGCTTCAGGCATGGCCAATGCTGTCTTGAGAAAGATGGCTGCCGTCAGGGAAAAGGAGGGTATTGAAGCGGCCCGGATGATCAGGGCCGATATCAAGTCACCAATCCTGAGGGTGGCTGTTGAGACCTCCCATCCGGAATGGATGGTGAAAAGATGGGAAAGGCGCTACGGTCTTGAAAAGACAAGGAACCTGTGCAGGGCGAATAACTCCAGGCCGCCTTTGACCTTGCGGACGAATACACTCAGGTGTACACGCGAAGAACTAATGGCCCTGCTCAGGAAAGGCGGTTTTGATCCGCGGCATGGCAAGATGAGCCCGGAAGCAGTCAATTTAGGGATTGAACAGTTCAGCATTGCGGATCTGCCAGGTTACACCGAAGGTCTGTTCCAGGTACAAGACGAGTCTTCGCAACTCGCCTCGCATCTCTTGGCACCAAGGCCCGGAGACAAGGTGCTTGACCTGTGCGCTGGCCTTGGGGGCAAGACAACGCATCTGGCCGCTCTCATGGCCAATCAGGGCACGATCGTGGCAACGGATACCAACAAGAGGCGCCTGGCATTGCTAGAAGAAAATTGCAGCAGGCTTGGAGCCGCCAATGTGGTGATCAAGGATCCAAAGGAGGCGTTACAAGAGGGGCCTTTTGACAAGGTGCTGGTGGATGCTCCATGTACTGGATTAGGCGTAATAAGGCGCCATCCAGATATAAAATGGAACCGGTCGCCTGAATCCATC
>JALVPX010000157.1:0-4509 GCA_027031565.1 Deltaproteobacteria bacterium
GCCACCAGGCTCATGTGAAATCAGGATGTTTTGCAATTTTGTCTTTTCGAGCCTTTCACCCTGTGTCTTGATGAGATATTGACTGTGCCTTCTTATTATGAGTCCATCGGGTATGTTGATGTTTTGTGCCCTGATGGCGAGGATGACCTTTTCCAGTGAAAGATTGTGCGCATGCAATCTTTCCGGATCAATTTCAACCGAGATTTCAGGGAAATAACCTCCGAAAATCTCTACGTTTGAGACATCTTTGATCCTCAGGAAATCTTCCTTTATCTCATTGTCTGCAAGCTGGCGGATCTTCTCTAGATCAAGGTGGGAATCTGGGGCAGGGTACAAGGCGAGGGTGTATACAGGAGTTGTGGCATCGCTGACCCTGAAAATTTCTGGGGGCCTGATGCTGTCCGGAAGACGTGCCTCGATTCTCTTCAAAGCATTTGCTGCATCCGTGGCGGCGGCATCCAGGCTTTTTTCATATTCAAATTCAACCTTGACTGCGGCCATCTCATCCTGGCTGACAGATTTTACTTTTCTGACAAGGTCAATGGTGGAAAGTTCCTTTTCTACTATCCTGGTTACCTTGTCTTCGACGTCTGATGCAGAGGCCCCGGGCCAGGGAATGATCACGGCGATTACTGGATAATTAGCATCTGGGAAAAGGTTGAGGGGCATTGACTTGAAGCCGATGAAGCCAAGGGCTACCACCAATAGAATTACCGACATAATGAGATGAGGATGCAATAGGAGTCTTTCTATTACAGATTTATGTTCTACTGCCTTGGTGTTGTGCATCAGATATCCCCCCTGGGAGAGACTACAGTCACCTTTTCATCTTGATTAAGGCGGAGCAAGGCGCTTTCCTGTGCGACTATTACATTGAATCCGAATGGTATGGACCCTTCAGGCACAATTGCCCAATCCCTTTCCTTGTAAAGGGGTTTAGTCTTTTTGATGTGAACCTTGTTTTCCTTGTCAACAAGGTACACATATACTGAATCAACATTTTCAAGAAGGCCCCTAACAGGGATCCTGAGCCCTTTTACATGGTCCATTTCAATGGCCGTCGTTACTGTGGCACCTGTAGGCAGCCCAAAGGGGCGTTGATCTAAATCTATTTCTACAGCGCCAAGGGTGCCGGCAGCAATTGCCGGATAAACCCGGCTGATACTAGCCTTTATCCAGGTGTTTTCTGAAGCCGGGGTAGGGAGGCCGGCCCTTCCTTCAAGGCCTATAAGGACACCTGCGCCCTTTTTCAACAGGGGGATTTCTGCCTGCGGGACTTTGACTTTTACAAGATATCCAGCAGAAGGTTTCTCAAGTGACAGGACAGGCCTTCCAGAAAGCGCCAGGTCTCCTGGGTCCTGGAATCTCCTGGTAACAAGTCCGTCAAAGGGGGCATAAAGCCTTGCATAGGTGAGCTCGGTTTTCTGGGCGCCAAGGGCGGCCTTCAGGGCTGCTACCTCGGCCCTCGCAGCGTCATGATTGGCTTTAGATATGTCAAGCCGTTCACGGCTGATGGCCTTTGCTTTGAAAAGGGCCTTGTCTCTCTGAAATATGCCTTGCTTTGTTCTATAGCTGGTTTGGGCAGCTGCCAGCCTGGCCTTGATTTCGTCTATCTTGTCCTGTATCTGCCTGTCATCTATGACAGCAAGAAGTTCGCCCTGTTTCACCTCCTGTCCCTCCCTTACCCGCACCTCAAATATGCGCCCGCTGATTCGGGGGGCAATTTCCGCCGATATTTTGGCCTTAATTGTGCCAAGATATTTCTGCATAACAGGAAATACACCTGGTTCAGGCTTAACAGCCCTTACCAGCACGGAGAGCCGTGATGGAGGGGGTGTCTTGTGAAGGGCCTCTTTTTTCTTTTTGATGACACGAAGGCCCCCAGCAGCCAGGATCAGTAGTAAAATTAGTATGGCGATCGTCTTGACAAGACCTGTTTTCTTCATTCTTCTACCCTTCCTATGGCCAGTTTGTAATCCATGAAGGCAAGTTCCGAGTCAAAAAGCGCCCTGCAGAGATTTGCCCTTGCCTGCAGCCAGGCTGCCTGCGCCAGGAGGCTGTCTGTCACCGTGCCAGCGCCCTTGTTATATTTGATTTCCTCTATCCTGAAGGATTCTTCTGCACTCTTTACAGCAGTTCTTGCTGCATGCAGCCGCCTTTTCGCCTCCAAGATCTTGGAAACCGCGTGCTCCACATCCTTCAAGGCCTTGAGCCTCAGGTGCTCGTAACCATTTCTGGCTGCCAGGTAGCGAGCTTCTGCTTCCCTGACTTTTGCCGAGATTACCCCTCCAGAGAAGATATTAAGGCTTAAGACGATCCCTGCCGACCAGATTTCTTCATCTCCCTCCAGTCCGCTTCCAGCCTTTCTGCCATAGTCGCCCACCAATTCCACTCTGGGAAGGTGAAGGCCCTTTTCAAAACTTATTTCCTGTGCTGCAAGTTCCATTTCCCTCTTGGCTTTCTGGATATCTGGGCGTTCATCGATCAATTTTTCCAACCTTTCCTGTTTGTAATCCAGATGCCCGGGATCACGTTCCACCAGCCTTCCAGACACGTCCTTGATGGTTCTGGGTTCTCTTCCCATGAGCTGTGCCAAGGTTGCCATGGCCCTGGTCATTTCTTCCCTGGTCGCAACAAGTGAACTTTCCTGTTCTGCTATTTGCGTATCTATCCGTAGGAGATCCACAGGTGCCAGGCGTCCGACATCCAGCCTTGTTTGTGCGTCTTTCCGCACCTTTTTCAGGGCCTTCAAGGTCTCATCCTGAGCCCTTTTAAGATCCCTTAGGAACAAGATCTGGTTGAACAGGTTCGTGACATTGTAGATGAGTTCCTGCCTAGTCATGTTGAGATCCTGTTCCGAAACGGCCTTTGAAAGTTCGGCGATAGTAATGCCCTTTCTAAGCCTGCCGCCTTCATAAAGAGGGATTTTCAAGGTAAGGCCCAGGCCGTAGTGATCACGGCTGAAAGTTGCATCCGTGCTCCCCAGCGCCTTCATGGGAATGACAAGTTGCGGATCGCTAAGGCGTTTGTAGTAGGTATAGGCATCAAGCCTTGGCAGCATGGCTCCCTTGGCAGCTTTTGTCCTCTGCCCAAAGGCTGAAACCAGACTTTTCTTAGAGGCAATGAAGGGGCTTTCCTTGAGGGCGATTTTGACCGCACTCTGAAGGGTCAAAGGTTCATAACCAGGGACAGCCTCTTGAGATTCATGCAGTGCTTGAGCTGCTGCCTGGCAGTAAAAAGCTGCCAAAGTAACCAGTAATAACGCGGATAAAATAAATACGGTTTTCTTCATCTCCTCCTCAATTTATGTTTTCAGGTTCTTAAGAAACGGAATAATAAAAGTCCACGTGTAGTAAAGCCCCACGAGGACGAAGACAACCCCTGACAGCCTTTTCGCAAACCTTCCAAAACGCCTTGTTGCCACGTAAAACCGCCCTGTTATGTCCACCCCAAGGCCGATGCACACCGCTGCCCCTACCACAGGGGCGGCAGTACCGGCACCGTAGGCAAGGGGAAGTAGAAGGGGAGAGTGGTTCCTGATGGCAAGTGGCACAAGGCTTCCGAAAAAAAGGGCAGCAGAAACAGGGCAGAAGGATAGAGCGAATACCACTCCCATCAGCGTTGAGCCGACAATGCCTGGATATCTTTTCAGCGCCCTTTCCACAAACCTGTTTCCCCCAAGGCCGGGAATGGAAAACGTAAAGATATCAAGCAGTACAAGGCCTGCCAGAAAGAGCAGGGGGCCAAGGACCAGGTTCATGTATCTTTGCAGAAAGTTTGCAACCTCTGGTATGGAAAGGATCTGCCAGGTGATCACAAAGGCAAGGCAGGTGTATGCGACCATCCGCCCAAGCGTGTAGAAGAGCCCGGATATGGCTGCGCCCTTGCTGTTGAATCCGCCTGCGCCAGCAGAAAGGTAGCTCAGCGCCGCAATGTTGGATGCCAGGGGGCAGGGGCTGATGGAGGTAAGGATGCCTAGCCACAAGGCAGCAATGAGCGAATAGTCCTCCATGGTCCTACTCGGTGGAAGGAGCTGGGATAGCGGCCTTCTTGCCGGTTACTCTCTTTATAAATCCCTTCACCTCGTCCTTGACGTAATTATTGAATGCCACCTCGTCCCGTACCAGTTCCCAAATCTTTTGAAGGTTTTTGTACCTCTTTACCTTGCCGCCATCTTCTTCAACCACGACAAGCGATTTGGTAAAGAGGCCGAAATCGTTTACGAAGTGGCGGTTTTCGGACTTGTCCACGTTCACAGACTTGTATTCCACTAACCCTGAGCTGAGTTCTCTTTTAAAATTCTCTTTAACTACCTCCCGGGAAAGTTTTTCAAGCTTAAGACAGGTGGGGCAGCGGTAGTTGCCGTGAAAGTAGTAGACCACGATCTTTTTACCGGCCGAATCGGCTGGGCCCTCAGCAAAAGAATGACCAGAAAGAAGAAATGGTATTGAGAAAAAAATCAGAAATTGGAACAAGAGGAAAGGCAGCTTTTTGGGTCCAAGAATCATG
>JALVPX010000157.1:4519-29690 GCA_027031565.1 Deltaproteobacteria bacterium
AGAGTGATAAACTTCTGGATGAAATTGAAAAGCGTATATATTTTGTACGCGGTCAAAATCACTATGGGGATGCTAAAGAGCTGCTTCAGCCTTTTATTCAGCATATAGAGGCCTGTGAGCCGTGCCTGGACAAAGGCCCCTGGCGCCTAGACGATGTTGAGAGTCAAAAAGGTTCTAGTCCTTTAGCATCTCCTTAATCTCTTCAACACTAAAGAGTTTGCCAGCGCCTTTGAGCTTTCCATCCACCATCACTCCTGGTGTGGACATGACGCCGTAAGATACGATTTTACCCATTTCAGTAATCTTGACGATTTCAGCATCGATGCCCATCTCTTCAACCGCTTTTCTTACGTTTTTTTCGAGTGCCTGGCAGCGGGCACAACCTGGACCAAGAATCTCGATTTTCATTTCCTTTTTTCCTCCTTGCGTTAGATTTTTTCTTTCTTTGTCAGAAAATCATTCATAAAAACAAACGGACTTACCTGAAGAAGTTCAGGATGTACTTTCCTGCTACAAAAAAGATACAGGCGGCAAGTATCACCTTTATCATCCTTGCAGGCATGAACTTCTGGGCCCTTGCCCCTAGGTACATGCCCGCCGTGCCCCCAATGCCAAAAAGGATTCCAAGGAGCCAGTCCGGGGCCACTGCCATTTGCGGGTAAAAGGGTGCAATAACCTGGTAGAAGGCCACCCCGGCAACTGAGGTGACGAAGGTTCCCATAAGGGCCGCTCCTGCAACCGTGTAAACGGGGAGGCCGAAAAAACTTATGAAAAACGGGGCGATTATGGAGCCTCCGCCTATGCCGTACACCCCGCCTATCACTCCAACCACTGCGCTCAAGATGAATATCCAGAAGGTGTTCACCGTGAAGTTTCTGCCGTAGAAGTCGTAGGATATACGGGTAAAGTAAAACTCTCTCACATGTATTGTGGGAAGCCCTTCCTTTGCCTGCTTGCTTTTAAAGCCCTTAACGAGCTTCTGGAACTCGTCTTCCGCGCTCACCTGCTTTTTCTTTCCAGCCTTTTTTGAAAAGATGTCCTGCAGCATACGAAAGCCTATATAGAGAAGCACAAGGCCCACAAAGAACTTGAAGTTTTTGGGATCTGGCAGATACTTGACCCGCACTATTGCGCCAATAAGGACACCTGGAAGGGTACCGATTATAACCACCCAGGTAAGGGGCCAGACCATCCTTCCTTCCCTTACGTAGCGGTAAACACCGCTTGGAATGGCAACGATGTTGAAGAGCTGGTTGGTAGCGCTGACAGACGGACTCGTAAAACCGAGGAAGCTCATCTGGAAGGGAAGAAGGAGAAAGGCGCCTGAAACCCCGCCCATGGATGTGAAAAAGGAAATCACAAAGGCGATGGCAGGCGGGATCAAAGGGTTTACTTCTATGGCAGCAGTTTCAAAATACATGTTATTTTATATCAAAAAGTTAAAGACATATCCTACAATGATTATGCTGACCGACACCGTGCCTACGAAGGTTGCTATGAGCTGTTTTTTAAGTACCTGGCTCAAGATGACCATTTCTGGAAAGGAAAGGGCTGTTACTGCCATCATGAATGCCAGGGTGGTTCCAAGGGGCAGCCCCTTTGACATGAGCGCCTGCACTATTGGTATTACCCCTGCTGCATTGCTGTAAAGGGGCACCCCCAGAATTACTGCAAACGGTACTGCAAGGGGATTGGAAGGCCCTGCATACCTTAGCAGGAAGTCCTGGGGCACGTACCCATGGACCAGGGCACCTACTGCAATTCCGCCCAGCACATAGAGCCATATTTTACCCAATATCTCTTTTACATATCCCCTGGCATATGAAAAACGATCTTTCCATCTCATCTCTGGTATCTCTGCTTGGCCCATCCTCATTTCCCAGACGTAGTCAGCAACAAAACGTTCCATATTGAGCCTGCCGATGATTATACCTGCCACAACGGCGACTATAAGGCCTGTAAAAAGGTAAATCGCAGCAATCCCCCAGCCAAAGAGGCCAAAGAGGAGCACCAGGGCAACCTCGTTGACCATTGGGGAGGAGATGAGAAAGCTGAAGGTGACCCCAAGGGGGATACCTGCCTCCACAAAGCCGATAAATAGGGGGCAGGCCGAGCAGGAACAAAAGGGAGTGACTACGCCTAAGAGGGCAGAAAGCACATGGGCCACAAAGAGGTTCTTCCCGGCAAGAAAGCGCCTGGTACGCTCGGGCGGGAAAAAGCTCCTTACAACTGCCACAAAGAATATGATGGTAACAAGCAAAAAGAAAATCTTTGTGGTGTCCTCAATGAAAAAATGGACCGACTCTGTAAGGTGCCTGCCCCTTGCAAGGCCGAGCAAGTTATAGGTCACTATGTCTGCAAAAATGGTAAATAGCCTTAGCATCTTTAGCTGCCTTAAACTCCAAGCCCTTTTTTCAAAAAAGGGCCTGGTGCAAGATCCTTTTCATCAGCCGCATTCTGCCCTCGCTTCAACCAGTGCCTTGGTTATGTTTTCCCGGCTTATTGACTCAAGTTTTTCTATGAGCCTTGTGATTTCCACATCTTCCCTTGCCCGTTTTGTGACTATTTCAAGCAAGTTCCGGCAGCATTTCCGCCTTGGATTGAGGCTGTAGATGATCCAGGTCTTTTCCCTTTTACCTGCGATAAAGCCTTCTGTTTCAAGTTGCTTGAGGTGCCTTGATATGGTTGGCTGTGAAAGCGATAGCACTGCGGCAAGCTCGCATACGCAGCACGGCCTTACTGAAAGAAGGGCAAGGATTTTTATCCTGGTTGGATCGGATATGGCCTTTAGCCGCCTGCTAAGTTTTTGTACGATCTCTCCGCTAATCATATTTAACTATATAGCCATATGGCTATATAGTGTCAACAAAAAAATCGAATGATCCACAGCCTTGACCCTCGATCTTTGGGAAGTTGGTTTTCAAACTGAACAAAAGGGGATCAATGCTGGTTCCTGGTCCCCTGTACTACAGAAGGGTAGGCCTTCTCCTGCGCCTGCTCCTTGCCATGACCATACCGAGAAGCCAGCCGATTAGCAGAACACAGCCACCGGCCAGGAACCATTTTACGCGTTCGCTGTTTTTGAGATGGAGATTTTCCTGCTGCAAGGTAGCAAGGTCCTGTTTGAGCTTGTTCAATTCCGTGGTGGATTCATTAAGGGCCCTTTTGAGCTCGATCACGTCTGCCGCATCGGTCATTAGGGCCTGATAATCTCCGTGTATGTTATCCCGCTGTTCAATACAGGCCTTCAGGGATTTTTCACATTTTGTGCGTTTCTTTTCTGATTCCTGGAACTTGGCCTCTAACTCGCTTTTTTCCTTGGAAAGAAGCCCTATTTTTTCCTTTTGGGACGCAACGACCATGCTCAGAGGGGGCTGATCCGTGATATAGCGGCGCAATATCCAGCCTTCCTTGCCGTTTCTCAAGAGAATTCTTGCCCAAGTTCCATCATCTTCGAGCATATCCACCTTGGCCCCGTCCTTGAGAATGGCGATTATCTTGTACTGGCTGCCAGGGGCTCTGCGGACAGGAACCTCAGATCTTGGGGCCACATAGTAGGAGGCAGCCAAGGCATGCCCATGAGCAAAAATGGCAAAGGCGCAGATGAGTAAGATCGTGATCCTAAAACTTTTCCCGTCCCAGCGCATTATGCACCCTCCTAGCTTTTTGTTCGGCCCGCTAAAGGCTTACCAATTATGATATGGAAGGTCAACAACCAAGGGTCTTGACAGCTTCTTTGGCAATCTTTGAAACAGTGGTTTGCTTCATTTCGCGGCCATCAAAGATGTATATGGGTGCCATATCGCCTGTAAGGCGTCTTAGCCTGCTGCAATATTCATGTTCACTCAAATTGGACAAGGCAATAACAGACCAGGCCCTGGCCTCTGGTATCTCATCCATGAGGTGCGGAGCTATGTAGCGGGGTGCCTCGATCTTTTTCAAGTCGTCTGGGTATTTTTTCGCAAGACGCGCAAGGCCCCAAAGGGCACCCACACGCAGGGGCGGATATTCAAGATAGTTTCCGTCTTCCCTGATATATGAAAGCAATATGCGCAGGTATTCGTCTGTCAAGGGCCTTGAATGGTACATTGCCTCGGCCATGGCCTCTGGAGCACCCCATCCAATGCCCCCTGATTCGTCATTGAGGCTCCACATGAGGCGTCTCATCATGATCCTGGCCTGTTCCATGTCTGTTTCTGCAAGTCTGGCCATGAGTATGCCGAAAGCAGACAAGGCCTTCCAGCGCACCAGGGGGTCTGTGTCATAAAAAGACGCCAGAAGGCCATTTAGTGACCTCTTCAAAGGCAGGCTGCCAAGCCCGTGAAGCACGCCTTCTACATCTTTGCCAGCGAGAAGATCCCTGACCTTGGCCCTGAAAGACGTGTTCCGGGAACCTGTGTCTGCCACGGCTCAATCCAGCTTTTCCATTTCCTTTCCGCAACATAGGGGAATCGGGTCCCCTGTCTTGAGGTTTATATATTTGTTGCAGATCGAGCAATAATATGAACAATCATCGTCTGCTTTCTTGTCTGAATATGTGGTCTTTCCCCCTGGTACCCCCTCAATGGTAAAGCGGGCCAGCTTGTCCTGGCCGGGAACATATTGCCCGATTGGTACCAGTTTCTTGTTTTCCCCATAGCAATCGATGATCACCTTCCAAAGCACCTCGAGGGCTGCTTCTTCCTGCGGGTTTTCTGGGGTGAATTCCACCACGTTTCTGTCTACTTCTATCTTCATTCTTTGCTCCTCTGTTTTAGCTACATCGCATAAAAATCCTAATTTTTAAAGGTAACCTTTACTTAAAAGAATCCTTTATGGTCTTCCCCATGAGCTTTCCGAGCTCAACACATTCCTTAAGCGTGTCGTGTGTTGGGACATATTTCACCCTAAGGCCGGGATGGATGATCTCAAACTTCATCTCTTCCATGGCCTTGTTCATGAGCTTTACTGATTCACCGCTCCAGCCATATGACCCAAAGGCTGCGCCGAACTTGTTGGTCGGCCTCAAACCGCGCATGTACATCAAGAAGCCTGCCATTCTTGGCAAGAGACCGTTGTTGAGGGTGGGGCAGCCGAGCACAACCCCCTTGGCATCCAGTACGTCTGTCATGGCGTCGCTCCTGTGGGATACCTGCAAGTCTATCAATTTCAAGCTTATTCCCTGGGACTCGATGCCATCGGCAACCGCCTTGGCCATCATCTCTGTTGAATGCCACATGGTGTCATATATGACCACGGCCTTTTCAGTGCCTTGATGAGCACTCCATCTTTTGTAGGCATCGAGGATGAGGCCCGGGTTTTTGCGCCATATTATGCCGTGATCAGGGGCAATCATGTCTATCTCGATCCCTAATTTCGCCACCCTTTCGAGCAGCTTCTGGACCAGGGGAGAATAGAGTGTCAAAATGTTCGCATAATATTTGGCAGCTTCGTGCATGAGGAATGATTGATCCACCTCATCATCGAATCGTTCAGAGGAGCCCAGGTGCTGGCCAAAGGCATCGCTTGATATGAGAAGCTTTTCCTCTGGGACGTATGAAAACATGGAATCAGGCCAGTGGAGCATACGTGTTTCTATAAAGGTGATGTTCCGTTTGCCAACGGAGATGGTTTCCCCATCATTCACCACATGGTAAGGCCAATCTGGCTGGTGAAAATGGTCCAGCAGGTTCTTGTGCCCCATCTTTGAGCAGATGACCTTCTCCGGCTTCACGAGTTTTACAATGTCTGGAAGCGCTCCGCTGTGGTCCATTTCCACATGATTGACCACTATGTAGTCGATCTTCTCTGGATCTATAATGCTCTTGATCCTGTGGACCAAATCACTTTTAAGGGGCTTCTTTACTGTGTCAAAGAGTACATTTTTTTCATCCAGCATCAGGAAGGCGTTGTATGAAGTTCCCTGATAGGTGGAATAGCCGTGGAAATCCCTGATGGTCCAATCAACGGCTCCCACCCAGTGGATGTCTTTTTTGATCTCATATGTCTGCATACTCTTCTTCTCCTTTTCTCCTTGCTATATATGAAGAGCCCTGCGCCGAAGACGCAGGGGCTCGAATCGATATTTGCTATCTGCAGCCTGTTAGTCTTCGACTGGCTCGAACTGGTCTTTGGTTGCGCCGCAAACCGGGCATACCCAGTCGTCTGGCAGGTCCTCAAAGGATGTGCCTGGAGCGACTCCGCTGCCCGGGTCTCCTGCTTCTGGTTCATAGATATATCCGCAAATTGTACAACGATAACTCATATCATCCTCCTTGAATCTTGAATAAATTGTTACTCAGCCGCCTCGGCATGGGATTGTGCAACAGAACCTTCCCCTGCCAGGGGTTTGAACATGGATTTACTGGCACCGCACACCGGGCAGCGCCAATCGTCTGGCAGATCCTCAAACTTGGTTCCCTTGGGGATCTTGCCCTTCCTGTCTCCCTTGTCCGGGTTGTAAATGTATCCGCAATTTACGGTTTGACACTGATACATTTCTTCGGGTTTTGCCATAAGGGTACTCCTTTTTATTGTATTCTTTAGGCCTTGCTGCTGCTGCCGATTGGCAGCAGCGGTGCCTTGATTAATCCTTTTGCGGAACTGGAATGGGCATCTGCCGCTGGCCGAGCTCCCGGTCCACCATGAAGAGGCCGCCTGAAGAAGCACCAGCGAGCTTGAGCTTCTGTACCACTTCATTTGCAGAGGCCTCTTCCTCTACCTGTTCCGTTACAAACCATTGCAAGAAGATCTGTGTGGCATGATCCTTTTCCTCAATGGCCAGATTCATCAAATCATTTATGAGGCTCGTTACGTGCTGTTCATGGGAGTAGGCGTGCTCAAAGACCGCCAGAGGGGATTCCCATTCCACTTGCGGGGCCTCGATGGCCTCTAGTTTGACCCTGCCGCCCCTTTCATTTATGAAATCATATATCTTCATGCCATGAACCATCTCTTCCTGGGTCTGTGCATACATCCACTTGGCGCACCCAGCCAGATCAATGGATTCGAAATAGGCGGCCATGGCAAGATATAGATAGGCAGAATAAAATTCTGCGTTTACCTGTTTGTTCAACGCTTCTTCCATTTTTTTGCTCAACATCTTTCTAACCCTTCCAAAGTCCGTGCAAGTTGCAATACTCCCTTGCCGTTACGCTTTGTGCATCTATGCAGAACGTGGCCTCAGGCTCCTGGCCTGGGGAGAGAAACTCCCTGTAGGCCCGGCCGTCTGCAATGAGTTCGATCCATTCGATATAGTGGCTGTCTTCCATTGGATGGGGCACGCTCCCCACTTTTACCTTATAGCCGTTGTCTGTCTTCTCAATGACCGGCACGTGCTTTTCTTTTGCAGCGTCAACGGTATTTTCTTCCATGAGGTTCATGGGCTGGCCGCAACAGACAAGCTGGCCGGCACCTTCATGAACCATCTCCACTATGTTGCCGCAAATTTCACATTTGTAGATCTGGAGTTTTTTTGTCATTTTTCCTTCTCCTGTGTTTATGTGTTCCTGGATGCCCCCGCAGAGGCACCCAGGCCTGGGTCTTTCCTATTTGACCATTATGGTCATGGACGCCTTATTTACCAAAATTGGTGCGTATTCGTCCTTTGGTAGTTTAAAAAATTCCCCTACAGAACTTGGAATCTGGCTGTAGTAGAGCTTTGCCTCTATGGTTACAGGGCCTGGAGTTACATCCATGGGTACCTTCCAGGAGTATCTTTCAATCTTTGTCTCCCTGGGCCCTATCCGGTAGTCTATCTTGGTATTTTCTGCAGTGTACCACTGGCACACGGTCATGCGGCCCTTTGGATCGAAGAAGGGTTTTCTGAAGATGCGCGAACCCTTAGACACATTGCCGTCACGCTTAAGCCCCTTGAAACCGGCTATCTCCATGATTTCTCCCATGGCCTGATATGCGAGAACTGAGGGATCCGCAATGGTATATTCCTCGCCTGGAAATCCCTTTGGAGTGACCGGGATGTTGAACCTGTTGCCCTCTGCATCTATGGCCGTAACTTCGAGCCAGAGCATGCGTTCTTCGGCTGACCCAGAAGGTATCATGTGACCGACCTTGCCGTTGAACAATTCGGCCCTGAAGGTGAATTTTGCGCCCAAATCGGCCTTTTTCTTTTTTGCATAGAGGGCCAGATCGACTGCGCCTGCAAGCTTGTTGGCAAAGTGGGAACCATGGAAGACATGGTGGGCAATATCTTTGCGTTTTTTGCCCATGGAGGCTGATTTGCCTTCAGCCCTGTACATGTGGCAATCCTGGCACCTTGTCCCTTCCTTGGCATAGGGGCCAGCCTTCCATTCCCTATAGGTGGCTTTGACCCAGGCACCGTAAGGGCTCTGCTCGTCATGACAGGTAGCGCAGAACTGGGGGCTTCTCAGAAATTCAGAATACTTTGTGCCGTGAGCCGGTGACTTGGCGTCCTTCCTCGGGCCGTTAATGGTCTTTCCGGGGGCTATGGTGAAGCTGAAGTTGAAAGGCTCTGCCTCTGTGGTGCCGGTTGTGTGGTGGCACACCACACAGCTCACCCCCTCGTTGGCCCGCGTACCAGCCTTGGCCTCTTTTGGAGGAGTATCACCACTTAGAAAGGCCAGCGGGCTGTGGCAGCCGATGCAGCCGGCCTTCACGCCAGCCACCTTTTCAAGTTTCTTTGAGTGGGGTAGGGCAAGCTTGAAATATTCTACCTGGTCCCATTCATGGGTAAAGGATTGGGACATCAAGGACTGGCTCCACTCCTGGTGGATTTCCCTGTGGCAGCCCTTGCACATAGTGTGTTTCTTGAAATCACCATACTTTAATTTTCCCATTTCAGCCCCATGGGCCAGGGGAACAGAAAAACACAGCACACTGAAAAGTGCAGAAAGCAATGCTGTTTTGAATCTCATTTCTTTTCCTCCTCCTGTTCCTGGTTTCCTGCCGGGCCGGCGATCAAGGCGCAGGCCCGGCTCATGCAAGTCTTTATTTGTAATGTTTGCTGAGATACTCTTTCACACCCTCTTCTGTAGGTTTCATGGTGTCTTCGCCAGGCCTCCAGTTTGCCGGGCATACCTCACCCTCTTTCTCGTGGCACTGGAGGGCATCGAGCATTCTTATGGCCTCGTCCACACTCCTTCCAAGTGGCAGGTCATTGACCAGGGAATGGCGGATCACCCCCTCCTTGTCTATGAGGAAAAGCCCGCGCAAAGAAACGCCTGCCTCCTCGAGCAATACCCCATAGTCAAGGCTGATTTTCTTGGTCAGGTCAGAGGCCAAGGGATATTGAATGTTTCCTACGCCTCCCTTTTCTACCGGTGTCTCTTTCCATGCAAGGTGCGAATAGACAGAATCGACCGAGATGGCAATGATTTCACAGTCCCTCTTTTTGAACTCATCTAAGGCCCGATCCAGGGCCAGGATTTCAGAGGGTCATACAAAGGTGAAATCCAGCGGATAAAAGAACAGGATGACATACTTGCCCTTGTATGAAGAGAGCGTGATGTCCTGGATGGAATTGTCAGGCATGACTGCCTGGGTGGTAAAGTCTGGTGCTGGTTTGGTGACCAAGTTGCACATTTTTCTAACCTCCTTCTTTTTTTACTTTTATATTATTACCAATTCTCGCACAGTAGTTCGAAGTGGGCCTGTTTATGAGCGCAAGCAGGGCATTCCTCAGGCGCCTCAGTGCCCTCATGCAGGTAGCCGCAGTTGCGGCATCGCCATATAACCTTTTCTTCCCTCTTGAAGACCTTTCCTTGCTTGATGTTCTCCGCTAGGGCCTTGTAACGCTTTTCATGCTGCTTTTCCGCCACGGCTATGGCCCTGAAAACATCTGCTATCTCCTGGAATCCCTCCTTTTCTGCTGTTTCAGCAAAGGATGGGTACATCTCAGCATATTCATAGTGTTCTCCAGCAGCTGCCTCAAGCAGGTTTTCTAATGTAGAGCCGATAACACCTGCTGGATATGATGCCTGAATTTCCACCATTCCTCCTTCAAGGAATTTGAATAGACGTTTGGCATGTTCTTTTTCCTGGTTAGCAGTTTCCTGAAAAATATGTGAAATTTGTACAAACCCTTCTTTTTTTGCCTGGCTGGCGAAATATGTATATCTGTTTCTTGCCTGGGATTCACCAGCAAAGGCGGTAAGCAGGTTTTTTTCTGTTTGAGTGCCCTTGATGTTCTTCATTGAATCTCTCCTTCATCTTATGAAGCAAGAGCCTGTTTGCCTTCTTCAGTAATGGTATATTTGCACCGCTCTGGGCTTGAAACCAGGCCCTTGTTCTTGAGTGAACGTATCCTGCAGCTTACAGCATTGCTTTTAAGCCCCACCATTTCAGCTATCTCCTTGCATGCCTTTGGTTCTCCTTCCGTGGCTGCAAGGGTTGTTAAAATCGCTTTTTGTTCATCAGTTAAACCTTTATTTGAACATTTTTTGCAACCCATAATTGTTCCTCCTATTTATTTAAATCAATATTCCTATTTATTTACGTTAATGTCTTGTTATGCTGGAGCAACCCCTTCTCCTGGCAAGCGGGGCAGATGCCTGTAAACTCAAGGTGATGGTCAAGTATCTTATAACCATGCGGCTTTAGCGCCATCGAATCCAGGGCCTTTATGCGCCCAACAGGAACGTCATCCACCCTTCCGCATTGAACGCATCTAACGTGATAGTGGGGCATTGGGTTACCATCAAAGCGCTTTTGACGCCCCCCTACCTCTATCTTCTGTATGGTTTGTGCCTCTGCCAGGATCTCCAGGTTCCTGTATACCGTGCCCAAACTGATTTTGGGAAGATGTTTTCTAACCCTTTGGAAGAGTTCGTCTGCAGTGGGATGGTCCTTGGCCATCTTTAGCTCCTGCAGGATTATTTCTCTTTGGTGGGTCATCCTCATATATGGCTCCAATTAAAAATGATAATCATTATTACTTTTATCTTTTATTTATGTCAATAACTATTTCGTCTCCTGGATCTCATTTGACCTCAATTGTGAGGAGTGGTAATAAAAAAGTTTACCAATTTTTGTACTATGGAGGATGAAGTTCTGAAAAATGATAATTATCTTGCAACACGACATCGATCCCAATGGCCCCGAGGTCTCACAGATCCTTTCATATATTGCACAATTCCCGGAGGTTAAGACCAGGCTTTCTGGGATACGCGGGGCTTCAAGGGTCGTTTCAGAAATCTATCTCATTGGCCCCACGCATAATATCCCGCAAGACGTTATTCAAAGCATGCCTGGCGTTGAAAAGGTCATCAGGGTTTCTTCCAAATACAGGCAGATAGGAAAACATGGAGGCCAGCTGGATGAACTGGGCTTTGAATATAATGGCATAACCTTCAATCAAAACAGCTTTCACATATTCATGGGGCCTTGCGCCGTGGATACCCCTGAAAATGTTGAGACCATGATGAAGCACATGAAGGAGTATGGCATAACAACTGCCAGGATGGGGGCTTACAAGCCGCGTACCAGCCCGTATGACTTTCAAGGCCACGGCAAAAAGTGCCTTCCATGGGTATTCGAGATGGCAGGAAGATATGGGATCAAGGTTATTGCCATGGAGGTGCTCAAGGAAGAACACATTGAAGAAATAGACAGCGCCTTGCAAGAGGCTGGAAACCCAACTGGTGTTATGCTGCAGATCGGCACGAGAAATGCCCAGAACTTTGAATTGTTGAAGGCTGTGGGTTCCCAGGATACCTATCCCGTACTTTATAAAAGAGGGATGGGGCTCACCCTTGAGGAGTCATTGAATGCATGCGAGTACATAGCCAGCGAAGGAAACCGAAATATCGTTTTCTGCCTGCGTGGAGTGAAGACCAGGCTTGGTGATCCTCACCGCAACATGGTCGACTTTGCCCATGTTCCAGTGGTGAAGCGCCTTACCAGGCTGCCCGTTTGCATTGATCCAACCCACTCGGTGGGTTCAAAGGATCTTGCTCCTGACGGCATATATGAGATCTTCCACGCTGCCTCCCAAGGCACAGTGGCTGGTGCCAACATGATCCTTGTGGAGTTTCACCCAAGGCCCGAAGAGGCGCTTTGTGATGGTCCGCAGGCCCTGACCATGCAAGACATGGAGCACTTTATTCAGGATATGGCTATTTCAAGAAAGGCCTACGAGGAAAGAAGGGATCTTGCCTCCCGGATGGCCTTCAAAAACATATAAAAAGGACATGATGTCATGAATATCCACTATTTGCAACACGTATCCTTTGAGACCCCCCAGGCAATCGAAAAATGGGTGAAGGAAAAAGGTCACACATTTACAGGTACCCATTTGTACAAAAATGAGGCCCTTCCTTCAGTCTCCGGTTTTGACTGGCTCTTTGTGCTTGGCGGCCCAATGGGAGTAAAGGATGAGGAGGAATATCCCTGGCTGAAGGCAGAAAAGGAGTTCATAAAGTCTGCCATTGATGCGAAAAAGATCGTAGTTGGGATATGCCTGGGGGCTCAGCTCATAGCAGATGTTCTTGGGGCCGATGTTCACAAACACCATATGAAGGAAATCGGCTGGTATCCAGTTTCTCTCACCCCGCTCGGCTGGGAATCCCCCATATTCAGCAACCTTCCACCAACCTTTGAAGCCTTTCACTGGCATGGAGACACCTTCCGCATCCCAAAAGGGGCCCTTCATATCGCCTCATCTGAATGTTGTCCAAACCAGGCATTCATCCATGGCGACAGGGTGATAGGGCTTCAATTTCATATTGAGACCACGCCTGAGGGCGTGAGGTCCCTCATGGAAAAATGCGCACACGAATTCAAGGAAGAGAGCGATTACATCCAGGAACCAGACAAGGTATTGGAACAGATCGGCAAGTGCCAGGAGCTGAATAAGACCTTGTTTCTCTTGCTGGATACCATGGAACAGGCCTTGGCCTAACCGTAAAAAGTGGGACCAGGCCTTCTAAGTCGGAGCCTTCATATTTAATACCCGGCATCTTTTCTTTTTCCTTTCCGGCATTAACTTAAAGTTAAAACAGGAACCTCATAACGTCGGGAAAGGGGGTTGATCATGCAGATGCAGAAAAGGACGGTCCGCAGGGACAAGCTGATCGAGGAGTACCGCCACGATACTTACAAGGAGTGGGGGAAATGGCCGGAACCCACGCTCTGCAGCAGGTGTGGTGCACTGTTTAGCGGGGGGCGCTGGACGTGGGGCGAGGCCCCTGAAAATGCCAATAAAGCCGTTTGCCCGGCATGCAAGCGCATCGAAGACAAGTATCCCGCAGGCGAAATCCAGCTTTCAGGCGATTTCTTCAAAGAACATAAAGAGGAGATATTGAATCTGATCACCAACGAGGAAAAGGCGGAAAAGGCTGAGCACCCCATGGAACGGATAATGGCCATAGAGCAAACCGACATCGGTGCAGTGGTCAAGACCACCGGGGTACATATTGCAAAGAGGATCGGCCATGCCGTTTCCAAGGCCTACAAGGGAGACCTGGATATTCAATATGGCGATGGTGAAAATAGCATAAGGATTGCCTGGACAAGGTAGGATGTCCTTCAGCATTGCCACCTTCAACTGCAACTCCCTGCGGGCAAGGATGCACATCGTGACCAGGTGGCTCAAAGAGCGCGATGTGGATGTCCTTTGCCTCCAGGAGACAAAGATCCAGGATGACGCTTTCCCTGAAGAAGAATTTCGCAGGCTCGGTTACGAGTCTGTGTACAAGGGGCAGAAATCATACAATGGAGTGGCGGTCTTGAGCCGCCATTCCATTGACGACGCCCAGTTCGGCTTCAATGATGGAGAGGATCTGGATGATGATGTCACAAGGCTGGCAAGGTGCAGGATTAAGGGCCTGCTGATCGTAAACACCTATGTTCCCCAGGGAAAAAGTGTGATCCACGACGATTTTCAAAGAAAGTTGAGGTGGTTTGAAAGGCTAAGGGAGTTGTTTGCACGCAAGTATAGGCCTGATCAGAAAATTATATGGTGCGGCGACCTGAACGTGGCGCCCGAGCCCATAGATGTTCACGACCCCGACCTCTACGCAAACCATGTGTGTTTCCACGAGGCGGTAAGGGCTGCACTTAAGAGAGTGATGGAATGGGGGTTTGTGGACATTTTCAGGAAATTTCATCCTGAGCCTGGCCAATATTCCTTTTATGACTACCGCACTCCAAGGGCTGTTAAAAGAAACATCGGATGGCGCCTGGATCACATCATGGTCACCAGGCCCCTTGAAGAGGCTGCAAAGGATGCCTTCATAGATCTTGAACCCAGGCTTTGGGAAAGGCCCTCAGACCACACCTTTGTTGTGGCCCGATTTGACGACGCTCATTTTTCGTAAAGGGAGACGAGGCCTTTCGAGGCGTCAAGGGCCTTCAAGGCCTCTGCTAGCAGGCATTCATAAGCCGGCCTGTCAAGAGAAAGGCTCTTCAGCAGCGCATCAGATACATTATATCTGAAGGCATCTGCACCAGTTCCCACGCCCAGTTGCGTAGCAGCTATGTTGCTCAGGGCCAGCATGCTGGTCAGCCTGTCCTGAACATAGATGTCGGGATCATGATGGCTGCGCACCATTCTTACGATTTCCGGCGGGAAGTCCCAGTTTTCAAGGACCTTTGACCCTATGACAGCATGGTCGCCGCCTAGAAGCTCCCATTCCAATTCAAAAAAGGGCCTTTTTTCCTGCCTGGACATGTTGATCAACTCATCGAGCCTCGGGCCGATGAACATGTTCATAACGACCTTGCCTATGTCGTGAAGCAGTGCCCCTGTAAACAAAATGTCCTTGGCCTCGTATCCGCACGCCTCTGCCACCTTTTCAGAAATGATGGCCGTGCCTATTGAATGTGTCCACAATTCGTTCGAATCCATGCCATAGCCGCGAATGGGCACACTCAAATAGGGAAGGCTGGCACTGGTCATCAGCACTTCCCTTATCTGGTGCTGTCCCAAGAGGGAAAGGGCCGTTTCCAGGTTGGTGACTTGACGGGAAAGACCAAAGGCAGCGGAATTGGTAACCTTCAGGATGTTGGCAGTAACACCTGGATCATATTTCAAGATCTCAGCCAGGTCAGTGATGGCTGTATTTGGGTCATCAAGACGGTTGAGCGCCTCTTGAACCACCTTTGGGAAAGAGGGGAGCGTGCCCAGCTTTTCAAACACATATTCCAGGGTAAAATCGATGTTGTCCATTTTTTGCATTGCAAGAGCGTTCACAGAATCTTCTCCCTTTCCTGCCCCCATACCACCTTTACCTGTCCTTTCTTGTTGTCCACGATCAGGGTGCGGTTTACAGGCCCGCCTACATGTTCACCGGCTACGGGGATCTTGTTCCTGCCCAGGAGCCTCCTGACCGCCTTGTAGACCAGGGTTCCATTTGCAAGGTCTGGCGGCTCCTCCATGAATTGGGCGCAGCCTGCAATGTAGACCTGAAGGTTTTGGCGTTCCCCGCCCAGTTCACTCCACTTCTTGTAGAGGAGGGATAGGCCATTGCCCGCATAGAGCATGGGATAACCTTCGGCGTCCTCATCATTGTCAGGCATACCTGGAAAGAGAATCACACCCACGGCGGAAACTCCCTTTGCCTTGTCCAGGAAACACAAGGCAAGGCAAGAACCAAGAGAATCCGCCTCGATTACTGCATTCCTGTCATTACTTGCCGTCAACTTGCCCTTTAAACATTTAAGCTGGGTCATGCTGGCCTCTTAGCGTTACTATATTCACTAACGGCCACCTCTAAAATTGTCTTTTTGCCCAATGGCTGCGGTGCACTCAAAAAATAATCCTCGAAATATCAATAATATGTCTGCGGTTATTTTTTTTTCGCGCGCCTTACCCTTTAAGAGAAATCCTAATTTTTACAGGTAGCCTAATAATGGTTTCGGCTTTTGGACATTTATTCTTAAGGGAACATTGCTTTTTGAACTTGCAGAGGAAATGATCTAAGGGTATTGCTTGTTCACCAAATCCTTTTATCAGAAGGAGGCTACCTGGAATGAAGAGAAGAGATTTCGTAAAAGGTGTGGGCGCCGGCCTCGTTGCCGGTTCTGCAGCAGCGTCCGTCTTGCCTGGAAGCGCCTTTGGGGCCAAAAACACCAAGGTCAAATGGCGCATGGTAACATCTTGGCCTCCTGGCTTTCCCATCCTCCAGACTGGTGCCGAGGCATTGGCAAAGAGGGTAGGGGAACTGACCCAGAATCGTTTCACCATACATGTCTTTGCTGGCGGAGAACTCGTTCCGCCATTGGGGGTTTTCGATGCCGTTTCCCAGGGCACTGTCCAGTGCGGGCACAGCGCTTCTTATTATTGGGCAGGCAAGTCCCCTGCTGCTCAATGGTTTACCTCTGTCCCATTCGGCCTGGACGCCCAGGGCATGAATACCTGGCTCTACCATGGAGGCGGCCTTAAGTTGTGGGAGGAAATCTATTCGAATTTTGGCCTTGTACCAAGGCCGGCAGGCAATACCGGCGTACAGATGGGGGGATGGTTCAACAAGGAGATCAATACCCTGGCAGATTTCAAGGGTCTCAAGATGCGCATCCCCGGCCTGGGAGGAAAGGTGGTGAAAGAGGCAGGCGGTACAGTGGTGCTGCTGCCCGCAGGTGAAATCTATACCTCCCTTGAAAGGGGCGTCATAGATGCCACTGAATGGGTGGGACCCTATCATGATCTTAGAATGGGCTTTCAGAGGGTAGCAAAATATTATTACGGCCCTGGCTGGCATGAGCCAGGAAGCGTGCTTGAACTCGTGATCAATAAAAAAGCTTATGAATCACTGCCTTCCATTTACAAGGCAGCCCTGGACACTGCGGCAGCTGAAACCAACGTGAAGATGCTGTCTGAATTCGAGCAGAAAAACAGCGAAGCGCTTTCCATCCTTGAGACAGAGGGCAAGGTGAAGCTCAAGATATTTCCTGACCAGGTGATGAAAGATCTCAGAAAACTTGCCAAAGAGGTTCTGGCCCAGGAAGCTTCAAAGGATCCCCTTGCAGCAAAGGTGCACAAGAGTTTCACCCAGTTCAAGGCCGCGCTCAACAAGTGGTCTGACATGTCTGAGAAGGCTTATTATACGAGGGTGGCGGGGTGAGCCAGGGCGCATGGGCCTGTCTATTCACTTATGGCCACCTCTAAAAATTGTCTTTTTGCCCAATGGCTGCGTTGCACTCAAAAAATAATCTTCGAAATATCAACAATATGTCTGCGGTTATTTTTTTCGCGCGCCTTGCCATTGAACAAAAATCTTAATTTTTAGAGTTAGCCTTATATGAATTTTGCGCTGCTTTAGGACAAACATCGTCACCCTTTATACCTATCTACCTATCTTGCCAGGCAGATAGGTGGCAAGCTGGGGAAACAGCGCCACGAGCACCAGCGCAAGCAGTTGAAGCAGCACAAAGGGTACCACGCCCTTGTAGATTTCCTCTGTTTTCACACCAGGGGGAGACACCCCTTTCAGGTAAAAGAGGGCAAAGCCAAAGGGCGGCGTCAGGAAGGATGTCTGCAGGTTCAATGCAAACAGGATTGCAAACCATACGGGATCAAAGCCCATGGATTTCATTATCGGTGCAAGCACCGGTATATGTATAAAGGTTATTTCTATGAAATCGAGGAAAAACCCCAGGACAAATATGAGGGTCATTACAGTTGCCAGGATTCCCCACTTCCCAAAGGGGATATGAGATATGAAGTCCCTTACCACCATGTCACCGCCGAGGCCCCTGAAAACCAGCCCAAAGGCAGTGGCCCCCACGAGGATGATAAAGACCATGCTGGTAAGGTGCGTCGTGGTGAGCATGGTCTCTTGCAGCACCTTCATATTGAGCCGTTGGTTTGACAGAGCCAGCAACAGTGCGCCAAAGGCCCCCACGCCTGCTGCCTCGGTGGGAGATGCGATTCCGGCAAATATGGAACCCAGTACGGCCACCATCAGAACAAGGGGCGGCAGCAGGGCCCTGGCCACATAGGTCCACTTGGATTCGACCCCAAGCTCTTTTCTTATCTCTTCAAAGGGAACCGGCGGCGCAAGATCGGGTTTAATGCGGGACAGAATCCACACATATGCCATGTAGAATAGAACCAGGAGAAGGCCCGGCAGCAGAGCGCCCACGAAGAGATCCCCCACTGACACGCCTATGATATCCCCGAGAAGAACCAGCACGATGCTCGGGGGTATGATCTGGCCCAGTGTGCCAGATGCCACGATGGTGCCTGTGGCAAGCTCATGCTGATAACCGCGCTTTATCATGGTAGGCAGGGCCAGAAGACCCATGGTCACCACAGTGGCGCCTACTATCCCAGTGGATGCCCCGAGCAGCCCTCCCACCACGACAACGGATATGGCAAGGCCGCCTTGACGTTTTCCGAACAAGAGCGACATGGCTTCCAGGAGATCATTGGCAAGGCCGCTCCTTTCAAGCATGACACCCATGAATATGAAGAGGGGCACGGCGACCAGGGTGAAGTTGGTCATGATGCCCCAGATCCTGAGGGGAAGAAGATTAAAAAAGTCCCAGCCGAAACCTATGAGTCCAAAGAGCAGCGAGGTGCCGAGAAGGGTAAACGCTACAGGAAAGCCAAGCAGCAGGAGAATGGTAAGGACCAGAAACATCCAGGCTGGAAGATATTCCATCAGCCTTTACCTTGCGAGCCGTCCCTGCCGAACAGGTACAGCAGCCTGTCAAGAAGCATGGCGGCCCCCTGGATCCAAAGGAGCAAGAAGCCGATGATCATGGTCGATTTAAGTAAGAATCTGGCAGCAAGGCCTCCTGGATCCGGCGAACCTTCGTGCATGCGATAAGACGTGTAAACAAAGGGAATGGCGGTCTTTATAACCAGGAAGCAGCCAGGAAAGAGAAAGAGAAGACAGCCCAATACATCGATACAGGCCCTGTGGCGCTTGCCAAGCCTTTGATAGATGAGATCAACCCGCACATGGCCATTCTGTTTGAGCGTGTAGCCTGCACCAAGCAGGAAGATGATGGAATATATGTGCCATTCTAGCTCCTGGAGTGCAACGAAACTGATGTTGAACAGATAGCGCATGGCAACGTCTGCAGAGACGAAAAGGACCAGCACCAGCGTAAGCCATGACACGGCCTTTCCGGTAAGCTCGTTTATACGGCCAATTGCGTTTATGATGGAATTGAGGGCAGTCATTTGGTGATCCAGGTTCAGACCCTTCAATTACTGCCCATGCCGCGCCTTTGCAAGTGAGAAATTGCAGGATTTAGTGGCCTTTTGCTCCAAGGAGTAATAGAATTTCTAAACAGAGGCTTGACCATATCTTTAACCTCTGGGGGACAGCGCGATGGCGCTCAATGTAAGAGTTGTTCACCTGGATTCGTGCAGTGCCACTCCCAAAACCATCTCCTTGATCAAGGAGACGGCCAGGCAGATGGGCGTGGAGATCAGGCTTGAATCGGTTGTGGTAAGAAACGATGAAGAGGCCAGGAGGTTCCGCCACATAGGAAGCCCAACTGTTCAAGTAAACGGCCTTGACATCGAACCGGATGCCAGGGGAATTGAGCAATTCGGCCTTTCCTGAAGGCGCTATATGGGATCGGTGGTCCCACCCCGCGCCCTGATCGAAGAGGCCCTGCAAGAGGCTGCTGCAAACATAGGAAAAAAGTCACAAAATCAATAACTAATTTAGCCTTTGCTTTTTTTGAAAATATGCCATATATAACAACTACAATACAAAACCGGAAAGGAGGAAGATTTTCATGCGTCTTATTCTTTTGGGAGGACCTGGTGCTGGCAAGGGTACCCAGGCCGCCTTCATTACACAAAAATTTGGGATTCCACAGATATCTACTGGAGACATGCTGAGGGCAGCAGTCAAGGAGGGTACCCCGCTGGGTTTGGAAGCCAAGAAATATATGGATGCAGGCCAGCTGGTTCCAGACGACGTCATCATCGGCCTTGTAAAAGAGAGGATCAAGGAACCTGACTGTGAAAAAGGCTTCCTTTTTGACGGCTTTCCGAGGACCATTCCTCAGGCCGAGGCCATGAAAGAGGCTGGCGTGAAGATCGACTATGTGGTTGAGATCGCCGTGCCTGACGAAGAGATCATCAAGAGGATGAGCGGCCGCAGGGTTCATCTGCCTTCAGGCCGTACCTATCACGTTATTTTCAATCCGCCAAAGGTTGAGGGCAAGGATGACGTGACAGGCGAGCCCCTCATTCAGCGGGAAGATGACAAAGAGGAGACCGTGCGCAAGCGCCTTGAGGTTTACCATGCACAGACAGAACCCCTGGTGGAATTCTACAAGAAGTGGGAGGCCTCAGGCGACCCCAATGCCCCCAAATACATTGGTATAGACGGTGTCGGCACTGTGGACGAGATCAAGCAGCGCATCATGGACGCCTTGGGTGATTGCTAGATAGTCTTAAATTCTTATTACAGGCATTAAACGGCATCTGGCAGGTCATCCCAGGCAGGAAACCTCCAGATGCCATTTTTTTTGCAGCGCCGCCTGCTTATCCCTTTGACTCCCACCATGCCAGCAGCCCAAGCTCGAATTTGTGACTCAATTCCTTCCTGTATGGATAACATCTGATGGTAAATCCGATCATGCCGCTTGAAAGGCAGAGTATGTTTCCAGCATATTCATAGAGGCCGTCTTTCACCTCGCCCGTTGGAAGAAGCGGCAGGGGATGGCCTTCAGGGATCTGGCCCGTGTCATCAAGGCGCCCAATGTAGGCCTCTACACGCACCTCGTCAGACGACAGGCCCGCCAGGTCCAGCCAGGCATGCACCGGCAGCCTGTCTCCCACCTTTGGCGAGCCCTCAAAGGGCACCTGCACGTCCACTATCTTGACCCTGGGCCACAAGGAATAGATGCGTCTTTTCCATTCTATTATCTCCTTTGCCTCGAGCCACTTGTTTTGTGCAAGCATTTCCCAGCGCCGCATGTTGGGAAGGTAAAAGGTGGAAGAGTATTCCTCCACCATCCTGTTGGTGTTGAAATAGGGGCAGATGGATTGAATGGAGTTTTTCATCATCTGAACCCATCCCTTGGGTATGTTCCTTGAGGAACGTTCATAGAAGAGGGGAACCACCGTGTTTTCCAGGAGTTCGTACAGGAGGCGGCTTTCCACCTCGTCTTGGACTTCCGGGTCTGAATATTCCTCACCCGCCCCGATGGCCCAGCCGTTTGAACCGTTGAAGCCCTCTGCCCACCATCCATCCAGCACAGACAAGTTGATCCCTCCATTGGCAGTCGCCTTCATGCCACTGGTGCCGCTGGCCTCCATGGGCCTTCTGGGCGTATTGAGCCACACGTCCACGCCCTGAACGAGATTCCGTGCCACCTCGATGTCATAGTTCTCTATGAACACGATGTGTTTTCTCAGATCCGGCCTGTTTGCCATTTCCACGACCTTGTGGATCAATTCCTTGCCCTGCTTGTCCTTGGGATGGGCCTTGCCGCTGAAGATTATCTGAACGGGCCTGTCTTCCCTGGTGAGTATGGATTTGAGCCGTTCCACGTCCCTGAAGATCAAGGTGGCCCGCTTGTATGTGGCAAAACGCCTTGCAAAGCCTATGGTCAATGCCTCTGGGTCCAGCACCTCCTCGGCCTGTTCGATCTGGTACCTTGGCGCTCCCTTTGCCTTTAACTGCTTTACCAGCCTCTGGCGCGCAAAGGTGATCAGGTTGTCCCTCAGCCTCTCTCTGCTCCTCCACAACTCAAAGGAGGGTATCTGCTCGACCCTTTTCCAGATCTCGTGGTTTGCAGGCTCATCTATCCACCTCGAGCCAAGGTGCCTTTCGTAAAGGCGCGCCATCTCCATGGAGAGCCAGCCCAGCGTATGAACACCATTCGTGATGTGGGTAATGGGAACTTCGTGCTGGGGAAGCTTGGGCCAGATATTGGCCCACATGCGCCTTGACACCTCGCCGTGGAGCTTGCTCACACCGTTTGTCTGGGATGCCATTTTGATGGCCAATACTGCCATGCAGAAAAGCTCCTGCTGATCCGAAGGATTGATCCTTCCAAGGCCCAGGAAGGTATTCATGTCGATACCGAGTTCGCCTGCAACGTTCCCAAAATATCGGCTGATCATGTCTGGCGGAAAGCGGTCTATCCCAGCCGGCACAGGGGTGTGGGTGGTGAAAACGCTCGTATTTCTCACCACTTCCATAGCCTCATTGAAGCTCAGCCCCTCGTCTTTTTTGAGCTGCATCAGGCGCTCGATGGCCATGAAGGCGGAGTGGCCCTCATTCATGTGGCACACCGAGGGCTCTTCGTTAAGGGCCTTAAGCGCCCTGATCCCGCCGATACCCAGGACTATTTCCTGCTGGAGCCTGGTTTCATTCGAGCCTCCATAAAGATAGGAGGTTATCTGCCTGTCTGCGCTGTTGTTCAATGGAACATCGGTGTCAAGCATGTAGATCTTTACCCTGCCCACTGTAAGCTGCCATATGCGTATCCAGACCTGCCTGCCTGGCAGCTCAACACTAACGGTTACCGGCTCCCCATCTTCTCCTCTGACCAAGGTGATGGGCATGTTGTAAAAGTCGTTGGAAGGGTAGGTTTCCATTTGCCAGCCGTCCGGATTCAAGTATTGCTGGAAATAGCCATGCTTGTACAGCAGGCCCACGCCTATCATGGGAAGGCCAAGGTCGCTGGCAGACTTCATGTGGTCGCCTGCCAATATTCCGAGGCCGCCCGAATAAAGGGGCAGGCTTTCGTGCAGGCCGAATTCAGCAGAGAAATAGGCGACCCTTCCCTTTGCAGGCCCCTTGGCAGTGGTAGAGTACCAGGTCTGGGCCTTCAGATAGCGGTGCAGTTCCTGGAGCACATCCTCCATGCGCGCAATAAAGACCTCGTCCCGTTCCAGCTCTTCCAGACGGAGCTGCTCAATGGTGCCGAGCATGAGTACGGGATTATGGCCGCAGCGTTCCCACACCTCCCTGTCAACATCTTGAAAGAGATATATGGCTTCAGGGGTCCAGGTCCACCACAGGTTGTTGGCTATCTCCATTAACGGCTTGAGCCTTTCGGGAAGGTTGGGCAATATGGTAATTGATTGAATAATAGGCATTTTTTCTCCCAAATCCTGAAACAGCGCTAGGCCATTTTTTTCAAACTCAAGGGCTTGTAAAAGCCCTTCCTCCCAGGTTCAAGTACTAGATGAGACAGGTTTTTACAACCTTTTAATGTGATATAAGCAATTCAAGTGCCGGAATGGGAGGTTGAAATGTACGACTAACCTTCTTTTCTTGGTTATCTTTTTCCAGTGCCTTACGATGTTGGCATCATAGGAAGAGAGCATCTCTTTGCTAATGGGGCTTTGGCTGGCCTTAAGGTGTTCTGAAAGCTAATGGGAAAAAAGTGTGGAATTTTCCTTGTCAAAGCAGATGAGATCATCATTTGACAGGATTGTTTTAAGCTGAATAAATTCTTCTGCCTCAAACTGGCAAAGCAGCCAGTGAAACAGAGCAAGCTTTTTGTCAAAAGAGGCCATCTTCAGTTACACCTTTTCTTTCAAATTCTTTTTCGTTTCTTCCATGGTTGAAACTTGAGACGCAATATCCAGTTCAGGGCACAAGGCCACATACATATCGTCGAGGGTCTGTTGCCGCCAAGGAGCGCCAGTGGAATAGCGGTCAACTGCACCCAATTATTAGTGCAATATCTATCTATATTTCTATAACTTCCAATTCTGCAATACGTTTAAAATCAGCGCTATTGTTAGTAGCGATCACTGATATACCATGTGCCATACCAATACTGGCTATTTCCACATCGTGAATCCATAAACCACGAGGATTATATTTGCGAACTAATTTCTGAAAGACATCCATGGACATAGGAGTAGGATACAGGATTTCAATATCACTTAGTAAGCTGCTAAGGATATCTAAACATTCACTGGAAGATAGCTCTATTTCCGCGTTCCTGGTTAATACAACCAAAAACTCGGAAATATTTTTGGAAGTCGTAAAAAGCCTCAATGCTGAATCAGACAAGAATTTGACTGCCTTATTATTAAATTGAGAGTCGGCATCCACAGCATAAATCAGCACATTTGTATCAACTAGTATTGAATTATTCATATGCCAATTTTCTTATATTCGCATTGTCATATTTTCCTTTTAAATGTACAGTCTTGATACGCAGGTTCCTTCGCTTGCCGCTTTTTATTATTTTAAGATATTGCTCAAGTTGAGGTAAATACTCCTCGGGTATCAAATCGATCTCCTTTTTTATTTTTTCTTTTAATTCCATTTTTAGGCCCCTTGTTGCTTTTGTTACATCGAATTACATCTAAGCGCTAACATCTTCTTTATGCAACGTGGAATATAATGCGCCTGTTCCCACAATCAAGTTGGACGGTTTTGGGTCTGGCAACATAATTATGGTCTCAATCCCTTATTCATCAGGTCACGGTTTAGAACAGACAAGCTGGCCGGCGTGAATACAAAGGGCTGGATCAAGTCTCAATCCCTTATTCATCAGGTCACGGTTTAGAACCAACATTGCAATCCAACATTGCCCCCGAAGTTGAAAAACGTCTCAATCCCTTATTCATCAGGTCACGGTTTAGAACAGGCGCCCTTTTTTAGCTGTAAATTTAGATAGTTAGATAAACATTTTTCGTAACCCTTTTTTTCTTACTCAAGAAATGCCTTTCAAGCCAAACAGAGGACAATCTGAAGCACATAATTCCTAAAATACTTCAGTATGTTAAGCCGTTTGCCGTTACATCCCCTTTTTTTGAGGTTTTTAAAAAAAGCCAGCAACATATTGAAATATAAAGAGAATTACAAAACATACACATCCTTGTCCTCTGAAACATGTCCTTTTCCAAAGATCATTATGCCTGTTTCCCAGGTTGCGCACATGGGATATATACGAACGCTGTCTTCCTGTTCATTTAATCCATAATTTACCCATTTTTCGAGCTTGTCAAACAGTTTTTTGTCAAGTGCAGCCTCAAAAACACTTTTTACACCCTGTCTCCAAGGTACATAAGAACCTTTCACTGTTTTTTTACCTCATACTGTGAAAGCGAACGATACCACATGTCGAAAAATGTGGTCCACCTCATATTGCGGTTCATGGTTCTTTGCACACTATAAATTCTAACCGCTGCATTGACGTTTTAATTTTCCCATCACTGTCTGGTGAATGCTTTTTAACGTATCTTTTGGCAACCAGTTCAATAAAACGATTTTTCAAATTTTTAGGCAACCGGCAAAGATACGGCAACCAAGTAGTCCGTATCCACCCC